>JBAWXG010000019.1:0-35266 GCA_037144195.1 Synechococcus sp. ELA057 | reverse complement strand
TCGATGGCCGGATGCAGACAGGGGAACAGCCGCTGGTGCCGGTAGCGCACGGCCAGCAGCGATTGATCCAGGGGCAGGGGCCGGCCCTGCAGCAGCAGTGATCCTTCGCGGCGGAAGGCATCGCTGACCACGAACTCCAGCCGCCGCAGCGAGGCATCGATGAAGCGGCTGGTGAAGCCCCCCTGCACCGGGGTGTCGCAGATCAGGGGCCAGGGTTCGGGGGCCTGGCGGATCTCCACAGCCAGGTCCCCCTGGCGCCAGTCGAGCAGCGGCGGGAAGCGCCAGTCCCAGATCTGGCGATAGATCCCGGCGTTGAGCGGCAGATCGTCCTGGCTCAGGTCAGCCAGCACCGTCTCCAGGTCGGCCCACAGCTGGCTGGGCAGCATCTGGCGGTCATGCAGGGTGGGGCCCCAGTCGCGCAGGGTCTCGGGACGCCGCTGCGGATCGAGCAGGTGGGCGGCCAGGGAGGTCCACAGCAGGGCGACCGCGCTGCTCCATTCCGCGCGGGGCAGGCTCTCGAGCGCGCGGAATTCGACCAGCCCCTGACAGCCCCCCGGGGCTCCGGGGTTCCAGAACTTGTCGAAGCTGATCTCACTGCGGTGGTTGTTGCCGCTGCAATCGGCATGCAGATGGCGCAGGCTCTCGCCGATCAGGCCGCGATGATCGCCGCGGGAGTCGTCCGCGGGCCGGCCGTCATCGGCCTGCTCCAGGGCCCGGTAGGCCAGCTCCAGATCGAAGATCGATCCTGCCGCCTCATCCGGCCGCGGCGACTGGGAGGCGGGTCCCACCGAGGCACCGCAGAAGAGGTAGGCGAGCGACGGGTGGTGCTGCCAGTAGCGCAGGATCCCCACCAGCCAGGAGGGCCTTGAGAAGAAGGGGTGACGCTGGAGCTCCGGCCCGCCCCACAGCAGATGGTTGCCGCCGCCGGTGTTCTGGGGCCGTCCGTCCGGCCCCAGCTTCCAGCTGCGAAGCCCGACGGTGGCGCAGTGCTGCTCCAGCAGCTGCAGCCAGCTGTGGTAATCACTCCAGCTGTGGCAGACGGGCAGGTTGATCTCGAGCACCCCGGGATCGGCCGTCAGCCCCAGCACCTGCCAATGGCCGTCGGCATCCACCGGCAGGACGCCGCTCAGCCGCGGGGCAGCCAGCTCGCCGAGGCTGTCGGCGATGGCCTGAAGCAGGACCTCCAGGGGGCGGCGGGTCAATGGAGGCAGAAACAGCTCCCAGCCCTCGGCGTCGATCTCCAGGGTGAGCACCTGGCGCGGGATCTCCGCCTCCAGGTGCTCCAGCGGCAGACGCAGACCGGCAGGGCCCGGGGCTCCGGAGATCTCTGCCAGCTCCTCCGCCAGCGACCATGTCGCGGTGAGCCAGTGGATGGGGATGCCAGCGGCTGGCAGGTCGCCGGCTTCGGCCTCGATCGGCTCCGGTGCGGCGCTGAGAGGCACCGCCCACACCCGACGCTCCCGGTCGAGAGGATCCCGCAGGCTCAGCGGCTGCAGGGGGATCCCCAGGTGGCCCGCCAGCCGCTCGAGCCAGGCGTCTCCCTCATGCGGTTGGGGCCGGCGTCCCCGCAGTCCCGGCTGGCAGGGTTCGCCCCAGCGCACCGGAGGCTGGCCTGCCTTGCCGGTGATCAGCCGCAGGGCCCAGCGGGGATTGACCTCGCCTTCGTAGCGCTTGCCAGGGCAGTACAGCAGGGTGCTCCCTGGCCACACCTGGCTCTGCAGTTCCCTGGCCAGGCGACGGGCATAGCCCAGCTTGCCGGGGCCATCGGCGGAGATGCTCCATTCGTCGCCGCTGGGGACGAGTGGCACCACGGTGGGCTCTCCGCCGAGGGTGAGCTGGATGCCCGCCTGACCGAGCCTCCGCTCCGCCCGGCGGGCTGCCTCATCCATCCAGGGGTGGACAGGGGCCTCAGGCACCGGGAACCACGCTGCACGCCGAGATGGAGACCGGCTCCACCTTCCAGATGCGCTCCGCGTACTCGCGGATGGCGCGGTCGCTGCTGAAGTGGGCGCAGCGGGCTGTGTTGAGCACGGACATGGTGCGCCAGCGCTGGGGATCCTTCCAGACATTGTCCACCTCGTTCTGGGCGCGGCGGTAATCGGCTGCGTCGGCGATGACGCGGAAGGGATCGCTGCCGCAGAGGCTGGCCAGCAGCGGATGGAACAGATCGCGGTCCCCTTCGCTGAAATGGCCGGATCCGATCAGATCGATCGCCTCTCGCGCCAGGCTGTCGCCCTCGAGATAGGGCATTGGGTGGTATCCGCTTCTCTGCAGCTCCTGCAACTGTTCGGTGGTGTGGCCGAAGAGGAAGAAGTTGTCCTCCCCCACCCGCTCGCGGATCTCCACATTGGCGCCATCGAGGGTGCCGATCGTGAGCGCCCCGTTGAGGCTCATCTTCATGTTGCCGGTGCCGGAGGCCTCCATCCCGGCGGTGGAGATCTGCTCGGACAGATCCACCGCCGGGTAGATGCGCTGCCCGAGGCTCACATTGAAGTTGGGCAGGAAGACCACCCGCAGTCGCCCGTCGAGGGCGGGATCGATGTTGACGATCTCAGCGATCCCGACGATCAGGCGGATGATCAGCTTGGCCATGGCGTAACCGGGGGCGGCCTTGCCGCCGAAGATCACGGTGCGCGGTGGCAGATCCTCGCCGGCGCGCAGGCGCAGATAGCGCTCCACGATCTGCAGGGCGGCCAGGTGCTGGCGTTTGTATTCGTGAATCCGCTTGACCTGCACATCGAACAGCGAGGAGGGATCCACCAGCACGCCCGTCTCGGCGCGGATGGTGGCGGCCAGGCGCTGCTTGGCCCGGTCCTTCACCTGGCTCCAGCGCTCCAGGAAGGCGCCGTCATGGGCGACGGGCTCCAGCTTCCTGAGCAGATCGAGGTTGGAACACCAGTCTTCGCCGATGTGCTCGTTGAGCAGCTGCGTCAGCCCGGGGTTGGAGACGGCCAGCCAGCGCCGCGGGGTGACGCCATTGGTGATGTTGCAGAAGCGCTCCGGCCAGAGGGCGGCGAAATCGTGGAACAGGTGCTGCACCAGCAGCTGGCTGTGCAGCGCGGCCACGCCGTTGACGTGGTGGCTGCCCACCACCGCCAGATGGGCCATGCGCACCTTGCGCTGGGGGCCCTCCTGGATCAGCGACAGCCGTTCGAGCAAGTCGGGCTTGCCGGGATAGCGCAGGCGCACCATGCGCAGGAAGCGGGCATTGATTTCGTAGATGATCTCCAGGTGGCGGGGCAGCAGCGACTGGAACAGCTCCAGACCCCAGCACTCGAGCGCTTCCGGCAACAGGGTGTGGTTGGTGTAGCTGATGCTGGCTGTGGTGATCGCCCAGGCGGTGTCCCAGTCGACCGCGTGTTGATCGATCAGCAGCCGCATCAGCTCGGCCACGGCGATGGCCGGGTGGGTGTCGTTGAGCTGCAGTGCGAACTTGCGGTGGAAATCGGTGACCGGCAGACCTTGTCCGCGCAGGATGCGGAACATGTCCTGCAGGGAGCAGCTGACGAAGAAGATCTGCTGGCTTAGTCGCAGCCGTTTGCCCTGATCCAGCTCATCGTTGGGATAGAGCACCTTGGACAGCGTTTCCGACTGCACCTTCTGCAGCACTGCCCGCGTGTAATCGCCGGCGTTGAAGGAGGCGAAATCGAAGGCATCGGCCGCTTGGGCCGACCACAGGCGCAGGGTGTTGGCGGTGTTGACGCCGTAGCCGAGGATCGGCGTGTCGTGGGCCACGCCGATCACCGTGTGGCCCCCGATCTGCACCGGATAGCGCCATTCGGGGCGGATCACCTCCCAGGGATTGCCGTTGGCCAGCCAGGGATCCGTGCTCTCCATCTGGCCATGGCTTCCGATCTGCTGGCGGAAGATGCCGAACTCGTAGCGGATGCCGTAACCGATCGCCGGCAGCTCCAGGGTGGCCATCGACTCCTGGAAGCAGGCCGCCAGACGGCCCAGCCCTCCATTGCCAAGCCCTGGTTCCTGCTCCTGGGCCAGCAGATCATCGAGATTCAGGCCGAGTTCCTGGCAGGCCTGCTCCGCCTCCTGGCGCAACCCCAGGTTGATCAGGTTGTTCTCCAGATGGGGGCCGAGCAGATATTCGGCGGAGAGATAAACGGCTGTGCGCACATGCTGCTGGGTGTACACCTCAGCGGTGTCGACCCAGCTGACCAGGAGGCGATCCCGCACCGCCAGCGCCAGACAGAGGTAGTGGTCGTGGGCTGTGGCGAGAGAGGGCGACTTGGCCTGACTGGAGAAGAGGTGGCGCCGCATCGATTCGGCCAGGCCGGAGAGGGGCCCCTTCACGGAAGTGCTCATGGCGGGCGAGAACGCAGACAAAGACGCGATGAGCCCTGGTCTGATCGGGCTTATGGGGGTGCTGCTGCACCAATCGCTACAGAGCGACAACCCTTAAGACGGGCTTCCCGCGACACCCACCGGCTGGGCCTGCAGCAGCGGCGATGCGGAGCCGGGAGGGGCTGGAACCGGCGGTGTGGGATCGAGTACCTCCGCCTCGATGCTCCAGTCGAGCTCGCTCTCCACCGGCTCGCTGCCCGAGTAGCTGCCGTTGACGGCCGCCGTGAGCAGCGGTTTGGAGGAGGTGGCCAGGGTGATGTAGCGGTCGTCGATCTCCCCGCGGCCGCTGGGATCGAAACCCCGCCAGCCGGCTCCCGGCAGGTAGACCTCAGCCCAGGCATGCAGGTCGTAGCGCTCCGGCCTGGGCTCCACCAGGTGGTAGCCGCTGACGAAACGGGCCGGCAGTCCCACGCAGCGGCAGGCCTCGATCATCAGCATCGCCAGGTCGCGGCAGGATCCCACCCGCTCCTTGAGGGTTCGTCCTGCGGGCCAGGCCGGCCCCACATGCCGCTGGGTGTACTTCACCCGGTCCTGGATGATCTCCACCAGCTGGGACAGGAACATCAGGGCTCGCTGGTCGCTGCCCATCAGGGCTTCCTGGGCCAGATCCACGGCGGCGGGATCATGCTGGCCGTTCGGCAGCCAGCCCGGCAGGGCGCCGCTGAGATCTCCATTGAGATGGCCCACCGGATAGGGGAGGGAGGGATCGTTGTCTTCCAGACAGACCGTGAGAGCCGGTGCCCATTCGGTTTCCACCTCGCTGCAGGCGCTCACCTGAAACAGGTCGGTGCTGCCCTGGAAGCGGGCCCGCAGGATTTCATCGCCACTGGCGGCCAGCAGCGGATAGAGAAGGGCTGGCTGCGGTGAGATCGCGAGCTGGAAATGAAGCAGTTTCTGGAATCCGTGCCCTCTGGGCTTGAGGCAGAAGCGATGGGGCCCCAGGAGCACCGGTGCGCTGTAGCGGTAGGTGAGGGTGTGGTGAACGCGGACTCGCATGGCCTAGAAGCGGGTGGGGGGCAGGCTGGAGGCGATGAAGTAGCGCGCTTGGATCAGATCATGCAGCTGGTTGAGATCCTGCTGCAGAGCATCGATCGCCTCATGCAGGCCCGTGGCGATGAGTTCCTCGATGCGGGTGTAACTCCAGCGGGCCAGCGTCAGCCCGATCAGGCATTCCAGGTCATCAGGGTGGCCTGGAACGGAGCTGCCGCGGATGATCCGCAGGGTGTCGCTGATGCGCTCCAGGCAGTAGCGCACGGAGCGGGGGAAGATGGGATCCAGCAGCAGGAATGAAGCCACATCCTCCGGTGCGATGGCCCGTTGATGGGACTGGCGGAACATCTGGTAGGCGCCGGCTGTTCGCAACAGGGCGATCCACTGAAGTTCATCGAGCACACCACCCACGTCTTCATGGGTGGGGAGCAGCAGGAAGTACTTCACATCCAGGATGCGGGAGCTCTTGTCGGCCCTCTCCAGCAGGCGCCCCAGCCGGCTGAACTGCCAGGAGAGATCTCTGCTCAGCGTGGCATCGGTGATGCCGTAGAAGAGCTGGCAGGAGCGGCGGATCTCGCGCAGCTGCTCCTGGGGCGGCTGCTGCCAGAAGCTGTCCTCCTGCAGTTGCCAGTAGACATCATTGATCTGCTCCCACATCTCGGTGGTGATCACATCGCGGATCTGCCTGGCGTTCTCACGGGCGATGTCGATACAGCTCACCACACTGCTGCGATTGCGTGAATCGCGCACCAGGAAGTGCACCACTTCCTCGGCGCTGCCCTGGGGATGGAGCTCATCGAACAGTTCACGATCGCCGCTGGCATCGATCAGCGGCAGCCAGGGTTCGGCGCTGCCCGGTGGGCAGTCGAGGGCCATGGCCTCACTCACCTCCACGAAGCGGGAGATGTTCTCGGCTCTCTCGATATAGCGGTTGATCCAGTACAGGGAATCCGCGACCCGGCTCAGCATGGGATCGCCTCCTCGGTGCTCTCACCCACGATCCAGGTGTCCTTGCAGCCTCCACCCTGGGAGGAATTGACCACCAGTGAACCCCGGCGCAGGGCGACGCGGGTGAGTCCGCCCGGTGTCACCCAGGCGCCGCGCCCCCGCAGCACATAGGGCCTCAGATCCACATGACAGGGATAGATTTCACCTTCACTCAGTGAGGGAACCGTTGAAAGCTCAAGTGTGGGCTGGGCAATGTAGTTGCGTGGATCGGCCTGGATCTTCGCCGCAAATTCATTGATCTGCTGTTGATCGGCGTGGGGGCCGATCAGCATGCCGTACCCCCCTGCTTCGGCTACGGCTTTGACCACGAGCTTGGGCAGGTTTTCGAGCACGTAATCTCTCTCCTTGGGGCGTGAGCAGAGATAGGTGGGTACATTCTCGATGATCGGCTCTTCCGCGAGGTAATAGCGAATCATCTCCGGTACGTAGGCATAGATGAGTTTGTCGTCGGCCACCCCGGTGCCGGGGGCGTTGGCGATCGCCACCCGGCCCGCCCGCAGGCATTGGATCAGCCCCTTCACGCCGAGCAGGGAATCGGCGCGGAAGACCTCGGGATCGAGGAAGTCGTCGTCGATGCGGCGGTAGATCACATCCACCGGCTCCAACCCTGCGGTGCTGCGCATCCAGACCCGGTCGCCTTCGCAGATCAGATCGCGGCCTTCCACCAGCTGGATCCCCATCTGCTGGGCCAGGTAGCTGTGCTCGAAATAGGCACTGTTGAAGACCCCTGGTGTCAGCAGCACCACCTTGGGTGCGTCGGTCCAGGGGGCCAGTTCACGCAGGGTCTGCAGCAGCTGGGAGGCATAGTTGTCGATGGGCTGCACCGTCCTGCCCAGGAAGAGACTGGGGAAGATGCGCTTCATCACCCGGCGGTTCTCGAGGAAGTAGGCCACGCCGGAAGGGCAGCGCAGGTTGTCCTCCAGCACGCGCCAGGTTCCCTGGCCATCGCGCACCAGATCCAGCCCGGAGATGTGGCACCAGCGACCCAGGGGCAGCGTCAGGCCCTGCATCTGGGGGCGCCATCCCTGGGAGCTCTCCACATCCTCCCGGGGCACCACCCCTTCGGCCATGATCCGCCCTTCGCCGTACACATCGGCCAGGAACAGGTCGATCGCCTCCAGCCGCTGGATCAGACCCCTCTCCAGGCGCTGCCAGTCGTCGCTGTCGATCAGCCGGGGCAGGGGGTCGAAGGGGAGGATCCGTTCCACACCCTTGCTGCCGGAATCATTGAGACGGAAGGTGGCCCCCAGCCGCTTGAGCAGCATCGCGGCCGCCGTGTGGTTGTGGTTGAGTTGATCCAGGCCCATCGCCCCCAGTGAGGAGAGCAACGGCTGCAGGGAGGCGCGGGGCTGCTGGGCGGCGCTGAAGTACTCGTCGTAGCCGTGGCTGGGCTGGTAATCGCTGAACATCCGCCTCCAGGGCTTGGCTCGTGCGGATCCTGCAAGCTGGACCCGCTGAGCTCCGGTCGCCATTGATACGGTTCTGGCCAGGCCCAGCTCTTCGTTGTGGAGTCAGCGGATTGGCATGGGCTGAATTCACAGTTGTGGGCACAATGGCGATGTAGCCAGCACGCAGATGGAAACGTCCCAGACCCCTTCGGGTGAGACCCCGTTCGACAGCGGCTGCATCCTGGAGCAGACCAGCGCCAACTGGGATGGGCCAAACAAGCGGCGCGTGCGGCGGTTTCAGGTCGCCGGCAGCCGCCCTGTGTTTCTGCGTTCGGCTGAAGCCGGCGACGATGGAGAGGGGCAATGGCTCGTGGCTGACATTCTGGACATCAGTCTTGGTGGGCTCTGTCTGCTGATCGCGGGCTCGCTGGATCTCAATCCGGAGCAGCGGGTGGAGCTCGACCTCAGGCCGCATCCGCAGTTCCCCTGGATGCGGGTCACCGTCGAGGTGCGCTGGTGGATCAATGCCGGCAGCTTCACGACTCTGGGTGTGGTGTTCCCTTCACCTCTGGAAACCATCCCCCGGCTCGAGCAGGAGCGCCGGGGATCACGCCGCGATCCCAATCTTGAGGCCTGAGCGGGTCGCCGGCTCGCTTGTGTTCGGGAATACCTGAAACGGAGATTCTGAAACCATCGACGGGGGATGGTTCTCTGAAGATCTGATGAATGAATACGCATTCGGTTCGTCATTGCCCTGGGCGTCTTGATGGATGAACCCAGGCAGCTGGAGTGCATCAGGCGTTCAGGCCTCGGGCTCGTCTCGACGGGTTCCCTGGACCATGGGATTCACCGGTCTGCCGGGTGCAATCCTGGCATTTCAGGAGTTTTAAGCTATCAATGGGGTATCCTTGTCCGTGACGCCTTAAGCGCCCCGCATGACGTCGAACGCCAGGCATAGCTTGAAGGATGTCCAGGAATGGACTGATTTCGATGGCGGCACCGGTGGAGACCTGCGGCGCTTTTCCCGGGCCACGGTTGAGACATGCCGGCCGTTGGCTCTGCAGCTGCTGGATGCCGAGGGCCAACCCATTGGCCCCTGGACCTTGGCCGACATTCTCGATATCAGCCTGGGCGGCCTCTGCCTGCTGATCGATCATCAATTCTTCCTTCCGGACGATCAGGACCCTCTGCGTGTGAGGCTTGATCTGCGCGGGCAGCCTGGTTTCGGATCCACCTGGCTTCCCGCCACAGTCCGCTGGTATGTGCAATCCGGTTACGTGCTCTCGCTGGGTCTGGGGTTTGATCGCGCTCTGATCACCCTGCCCACGCTTCTGCCCTGCCGTCGTTCGCAGCGCCGTGAGCTCGACCCCTCCTTCGAGCTGGATTCCTCATTGCTGTCCGCCTGAGCGCGCTCAGAGCAGGAAATAGCGCTGGGCCATCGGCAGGACCTCGGCAGGTTCACAGCTGAGCAGCTCCCCGTCGGCGAACACCTCATAGGTCTGCGGGTCGACGTGCACGTTCGGGAGAGCCGCGTTGTTTTTCATGGCGGCCTTGCCGATGCCGCCGCGGGTGTTCACCACCGGCACACAGCGGCGCTGCAGGCCCAGCCGGCGGGGTAGATCCGCCTCCAGGCTGGCCTGGCTGACGAAGTTCAGGCAGCTGGGGGCCAGAGCCGCGCCGAAGGCGGCGAACATCGGCCGGCCGTGCACCGGGCCCGGGGTGGGAATCGAGGCATTGGCATCCCCCATCTGGGCCCAGACGATCGAGCCCCCCTTCAGCACCAGCTCCGGTTTCACGCCGAAGAAGCCAGGCTTCCACAGCACCAGATCCGCCAGCTTGCCCACTTCCACCGAGCCCACCTGGCTGTCGATGCCATGGGTGATGGCAGGGTTGATGGTGGTCTTGGCGATGTAGCGCTTCAGGCGGGTGTTGTCGTTGCGGCCGCCGGCTGCGGCATCCTCAGGCAGAGCACCGCGCTGCACTTTCATCTTGTGCGCCGTCTGGAAGGTGCGGATGATCACCTCCCCCACCCGGCCCATGGCCTGGGAGTCGCTGGCGATGATCGAGAAGGCGCCCAGGTCGTGCAGGATGTCCTCGGCGGCGATCGTTTCGCGGCGGATGCGCGATTCGGCGAAGGCCACATCCTCCGGGATCCTGGGATCGAGGTGGTGACACACCATCAGCATGTCGAGGTGCTCCTCAAGCGTGTTGCGGGTGTAGGGCCGGGTGGGGTTGGTGCTGCTGGGCAGCACATTGGCTTCGCCGCAGATGCGGATGATGTCGGGCGCGTGGCCGCCGCCTGCTCCCTCGGTGTGGAAGGTATGGATCGTGCGGCCGTCGATGGCGCGGATCGTGTCCTCCACGAACCCCGCCTCGTTGAGCGTGTCGGTGTGGATGCAGACCTGCACATCGAAGCGGTCGGCCACGCTCAGGCAGCAATCGATGGCGGCAGGCGTGGTGCCCCAGTCCTCATGCAGCTTGAGGCCGCAGGCTCCGGCGACGATCTGCTCCTCGAGGCCCTCCGGCGTGCTGGCGTTGCCCTTGCCGAGGAAGCCCAGATTCACCGGCAGGGCCTCCGCTGCCTGCAGCATGCGGCTCAGGTGGAAGGCGCCCGGTGTGCAGGTGGTGGCGTTGGTGCCGGTGGCAGGGCCGGTGCCGCCGCCGATCAGGGTGGTGACGCCGCTGGCCAGGGCCGTCTCGATCTGCTGGGGGCAGATGAAGTGGATGTGGGTGTCGATCGAGCCCGCCGTGACGATGTGCCCTTCGCCGGCGATCGCCTCGGTGCCAGGCCCCACCACGATGGTCACTCCGTCCTGGATGTCGGGGTTGCCGGCCTTGCCGATCGCCACGATCCGGCCATCCCGCAGGCCGATGTCGGCCTTGACGATCCCCCACCAGTCGAGGATGACCGCGTTGGTGATCACCGTGTCCACCGCGCCCCCGGCCCTTGAGGTCTGGCCCTGGCCCATGCCATCGCGGATCACCTTGCCGCCGCCGAACTTCACCTCATCGCCGTAGACGGTGAAATCGCGTTCCACCTCCAGGATCAGCTCGGTGTCGGCCAGCCGGAGCCGGTCTCCCGTGGTGGGGCCGTAGGTCTCGGCGTAGGCGCGGCGGGAGATGCGATACGGCATGGGCGGCGGAACGGGGAGGGGGGTGAACTCAGGTGAGGGGGCCGTTCACCTGTCCGTTGAAGCCGACGACGCGGCGTTCTCCGGCGTAAGGGACGAGCTGAACCTCGCGGCTGTCCCCGGGCTCGAAGCGGATGGCCGTGCCGGCCGGGATGTCCAGCCGCTGGCCCCGGGTGGCTTCCCGGTCAAAGCGCAGGGCGCTGTTGGCTTCGAAGAAATGGAAGTGGGATCCCACCTGCACAGGACGATCGCCGCTGTTGGCCACGGTGACGCGGGTGACGGGTCTGCCGGCGTTGAGCTCAATCTCGCCGGGTTCAGGGATCAGTTCGCCGGGAATCAGGGACATCAGATCGAGAGAGCGCGGGCTGGGAGGACGCTGCTTCAGCGGATCGGGGTGTGCAGGGTCACGAGCTTGCTGCCATCGGGGAAGACCGCTTCGATCTGCACTTCGTCGATCAGTTCGGCCACACCTTCCATCACCTGATCGCGGGACAGCCAGGTACTGCCTGCCGCCATCAGTTCGGCCACGGTGCGGCCGTCGCGAGCTCCTTCCAGCACCTGAAAGCTCAACCAGGCCGTCGCTTCCGGATGGTTGAGCTTCAGCCCGCGGTTGAGACGGCGCTCCGCCAGCAGCGCTGCCGTCACGATCAGCAGTTTGTCTTTTTCCTGAGGGGTTAGATGCATGACTGAATCATCAGATGCATGGCTCTGGCGCGCCGGTGCTCAGGCTCTGCACGGCTGCATTTCACTCTGACAGCTGGGGGTCCCCCCTTCGGTTCAGACAGAACCATCAGCCCAACCATCAGCCCAGCCATCAGCCAGGGGCTGCTCCTGAAAGGGCCAGACCCGCGGCAGCACCGGTGGTGGAAGCGTCTGTTCCTGTCGGATCAGGGCCCACAGCCGCGTGAACCAGAACCGGGCCGCCTGGCTCGAAGGTCCGCGATAGCGGGCGATCAGGCCCTGCTCCAGGGCCCCGCAGGCCATCGCCCCATCCAGGCCGCGACGGGCGTCGCGGCAGCGCTCCAGCAGGCCCTCCAGGCGGATGCCATCCAGGGGCGCCGGCGCTGCCCAGACCAGCGAGCCGAAGACCGGCTGCGATGCCATGCCGTGCTCGCTCTCCAGGGCCGCCGCCGCCAGTTCGAGCCGATCCACCAGTTCCCAGTGGAGGCCGTCCCTGTCCCGGCGGCCGATCGAAAGGCTGGAGCGGAAGCGCCCGGCCCGCAGGGATTCACCGGCGGCGCTGCGGCCCAGTCGCACCACCTCGGCCCCCAGATAGGAGGCGCCTGGCTCCAGCTCCACGTGGATCTGCTGCGCGTAGAGGCCATCGGCGTAGAGCACCAGCTCCTGGGGCAGCCATTCCAGGTCGGCACCGGTCGCCAGCTGCACATCCATGTGGAGCGATGCCCAGCGCCCCTCAGGCGCCAGGGCTGAGCGCCCCACCGATCCGTAGACCTTCTGGGCGGCAACGCTGGTCAGCAGGGCGCGGCCGCCGGGCTCAAGCTTGAGATCGAGCTGCAGCTGGTCTCCCCCGACCAGGCCCCCGGCGGTGTGCAGCAGGGGGATCTGCAGCCGTCCGTCGGCTTCGGGGAAGGCCCGGAGCCATTTGAGCGGCGCCTGGGCTGCGGCCTGATGCCGGCAGGGTTGTCCTTCGATCCTGGAGGCCTCGACCCGCAGGCTGGCCCTGGCATGCCAGCCCGGGTTGGCCGCCCCGTCGCCGTGGACCGCTGGCCGCTCAGCAGGCGCAGGGTTCGCAGGCTCCGCCTGGGATGCCTGCGCCTGCTGGGATCCGTTCGCCATGGGCAGCGGACCACCGGTCTGGGATCGAACTCTGGCAGGTCAACCTGCTGTGATGGAGTCTGCGCCGCGCTGCACCTGTGATGGCTGCGATCGAGGATTCTCTGCCGCTGGTCCATCGCTGTCCGGGGCCACCGCCTGCCGGGTCGCCCCAGCTGCAACTGGCCTTGAGCGCCGACGATCGCACCCGCCTGCGAGGTCTGCGCCAGAGCCGCTGCGGCCAGCCCCTGCTGCTGCAGCTGGAGCGTGGTGAACCGCTCCGGCCGGGCGAGTGGCTCCGATCGGAGCGGGCCGGCAGTGCCTGGGTGCAGGTGGAGGCGGCGGCGGAGCCGCTGCTGATCGTGCGCGCCTCCTCAACCCTGGCGCTGTTGCAGGCGGCGTATCACCTTGGCAACCGCCATGTGGCCATGGAGATCCATGCCGATGAGCTGAGGATGCTGCAGGATCCTGTTCTGGCAGGGCTGCTGCGGCAGCGGGGCCTGATGCTGACGGAGCTGGAGGCGCCCTTTCACCCCGAGCGTGGTGCCTATGGAGCCCATTCCCACGATCCCATCCACAGCCATGGGCACTGAGGCGCGGCTGCGCCTCTATCAGCTGCTGAGTCCGGCCTTGCCGGTGGGAGCTTTCAGCTATGCCGAGGGTTTGGAGGTGCTGGTGCAGCGGGGGGCGCTGCCGGATGGTGCTGCCGTCGCCGCCTGGCTGGAGGCGGAGCTGCGGGGAGGGGCTCTGCGGCTGGAGGCGGCGGCTCTCCCGGGCTTGATGGGCCTGCTGGAGCAGTGGCAGAGCCAGGCCCGGGGAGGGATGTCGCCAGCGTCCTCAGCATGCTTGCGGCGTCTGCAGGAGCGGGACGGCTGGTTGCTGGCTCAGCGGGAGGCCAGGGAGCTGCGGGCGCAGCAGCGGCAGATGGGCGGCTCGCTCCTGCAGCTGCTGGCCGATCTCGGCTGGCCGCTGCCCGAGCCCGTCGCCCTGGCCTGGCCCGCCGCCTTCGCCTGGGCTGGCTGTTGCCTGGCGATTCCGGCGCTCCAGCTGATCGAGGCCTACCTCTACGGCTGGACCGCCAATCAGCTCAGTGCCGCCGTGCGGCTGGTGCCACTGGGGCCCACCGAGGCCCAGCGGCACCAGCTGGCCCTGGCCCCCTGCATCAGCCGGCAGGCCCAGCTGCTGCTCGACGCGGAACCCGAGCAGCTCTGGAACGGCGGGGTGGGTGCCGGCTTGGCCCAGCTCCAGCACGCTGAGCTTTATTCCCGCCTGTTCCGTTCCTGAGGCTGGGTCGCTGTGGCGGGGCCAGCCCCCGGTGCCGACTTGGGCGCAGGGCTGAGCAGCTCCAGCAGCAGGCTGCGGTCCAGGCGTTGCACCAGGGTGTTGGTGGTGGTGGCGATGCCGCGCAGCTCCTGCAGGGTCTGCAGCAGCAGTGGCCCCGCCTCGTCGGTCATGCCGCTGGAGGAGTTCAGCAGCCGGTCGGCGGCGGCGGTGGTCTGGCGCAGCTGCATGGCTGTGCCGTTCACGGCCCTGGAGGTGGTTCCGAGATCCCGTTCGAGGCTCCCTGCCAGGCGGCGACTGGCCTGCAGGGTGCGATCCAGCTCCTCGAGACTGGCTGGGATGCGTTCGCGGGCCAGACCGACAGTGGCTCCCAGGGCTTTCTGCAGCGGAATCCTGGTCTCTGCCACCGATCGCAGCAGGGTTTCCAGATTGGGCTGGGCGTCGTAGGCGATCAGGGCATCATCCGGCAGTTTCCTGCCGCCACTGGCCTGGGGGTCGGGACTGATCGCGACGTAGGACTCGCTGAGCAGGTTGTCCTGGGCCAGGGTGGCGCGGCTGTTTCGCCCCAACAGCCTGCGGTGGTCTTCCCCGACATCCAGGCTCACCAGCACCATGGCATCCGGGCGGATCTGCAGGCGCCGCACCCGGCCCACCGGGATACCGGCCAGCTTCACCTGCATCCCCGGATGGAGTCCCGCTGCCGAGCGGGTCAGGAACCGCAGCTCCAGCACCGGATTCCACCAGTGGCTGTTGCTGCCGATGCTGATCAGGTAGCCGATCAGCAGCACAATCCCTCCAGCGAGCAGAAGTGCGGCTTGCCTGGAATTGCCCCGATAGCCCTTGCTGAATGGCTCGGGGTGCATGGACGTCGTGGTGGTATCAGCCATTGGCTCCGAAGCGCAGTGGATCCATCACCACCACCAGGGTGAGATCGATGATCAGCAGGGTGGTGATGCTGAGCAGTACGGCGTCGGCCATGCGCCGTGCAGGACTGTGATGGGAGTGCCGTTGCCTCAGGCCCTGCTGCAGCGTCAGCCCGGCGGCGATGGCCCCGAACAGTGCTCCTTTGAACAGCAGCAGCAGCAGCAGCAGCGGATTGATGTTGCTGCACAGATGGCGGAGCTCGGCCAGCGCATCCGTTTCCGGTTGCGTCAGCACCGCGGCCATCAGCGAAGCGGCCTGGTAGTACACCATCAGCACGGCGCTGCACAGCGCCATGCCGTTCATGCGGGACAGCCACAGGCGCCAGCCGGCCTGGTGCAGCCTCGCAGCAAGGGTGGCCTCCTCCAGCAGCACCGGGCCCTGCTGCAGCAGCTGCAGCATGCTCACCATCAGCGGGGCCACAAACAGGGTGGTGCGCACCGCCAGCACCTGAACCTCCACGGCGCTGACATCCTGGAGTGGTGTGGCCAGCAGTTGGATGAAGCCGATCGCAAGGCCGGCTCCGGCCAGCACCGCTGCCGTCACGGTGCGTCTGTCGAGACCGCGCAGCCAGGGCAGGTGTCGAGGTCGCGCCAAATGCTGGCCCCCTAGGCAGTGATCAGGATGGCAGCGTTGGGAGGATTTGCCAGATGAGCAAGCTGCGCGTCGGTGTGGCGGGCCCGGTGGGATCGGGAAAGACGGCTCTGGTGGAGGCGCTCTGCCACCGTCTGAGGGACAGGCTGCAGCTTGCGGTGGTCACCAACGACATCTACACGCAGGAGGATGCCCGGTTTCTTACCCGCGCCGGCGCCCTCGCGCCTGAGCGGATCCGGGGTGTGGAGACCGGCGGCTGCCCGCACACGGCCATCCGCGAGGACTGCTCGATCAACCGGGCGGCGGTGGCCGAACTGGAGCAGGCCTTCCCGGGGTTGGATCTGGTGCTGGTGGAGAGCGGCGGCGACAACCTGGCCGCCAGCTTCAGCCCGGAGCTGGTGGATCTGTGCATCTACGTGATTGATGTGGCCGGTGGCGACAAGATTCCCCGCAAGGGGGGGCCGGGCATCACCCGCTCGGATCTGCTCGTGATCAACAAGATTGATCTGGCACCGCATGTGGGTGCCAGCCTTGCGGTGATGGAGCAGGACACCCGGCGGATGCGGGGGACCCGGCCCTGGTGCTTCACCAACCTGCGCAGCGGTGAGGGGCTCGAGCAGGTGGAGGCCTTTCTGCTGGCGCAGCTGCCCCCTGGGAAGGACTGATTCCAGAAGCCGCGCCTGGGCCTGGGCCGGCTCTGAGAGCAGGAAGAGCGCCGATGGGTGGGCTGAATGGTCACAACAGACACCAACAATTCGGGGCGTTCATGCATGTGGTCGCCGTGGCGATCCCTGGGGTTCGATGAAGCGGATCGACGGTTGAAACGGTTTCCGTTGTTACCGGAAAGATGTATCGCCGCTCACTATGTTCTTGCCAGTTCGCCGTTCCCATCATCCCGGGCTCCGAAGTCCGGGATCCACGGCGTCATCACCTCTGAGGATTGTTCCCATGAATTCCACAGCGAAGCGCATTCCTTATCTGCGTCTTGCCGGTGGCGCCACCGCTGTCGCCACGGCGTTCAGCCTTGTCGCCTGCGGTGGCGGTGGGTCCAGCGACAAAGGTTTTGATGGTGAAGTGAAGGTGGGCATTCTTCACTCCCGCTCCGGCACCATGGCCATCTCCGAGAACACGGTGGCCGAAGCTGAATTGATGGCCATTGATGAGATCAACAAAGCCGGCGGCGTCAAGGTTGATGGCAAGAAGCTGAAGATCGTTCCCGTCGAGGAGGATGGAGCTTCCGACTGGCCCACCTTCGCCGAGAAGGCCAAGAAACTGATTGATCAGGATCAGGTGGCTGTGGTCTTCGGCGGTTGGACGTCCGCCAGCCGCAAGGCCATGCTGCCCGTTTTCGAGGCCAAGGATCACTTCCTCTTCTATCCGATCCAGTACGAAGGTCAGGAATGTTCCAAGAACATCTTCTACACCGGCGCTACCCCCAACCAGCAGGCTGAGCCCGCTGTGGAATGGCTGCTGAAGAACAAGGGCAAGGACTTCTTCCTGGTGGGTTCTGATTACGTCTATCCGCGCACGGCCAACACGATCATCAAGGAGCAGCTCAAGGCCCAGGGCGGCAAGCTTGTCGGTGAGGATTATCTGCCCCTGGGCAACACCGAAGTGGCACCGATCATCGCCAAGATCAAGCAGGCACTGCCCAAGGGTGGTGTGATCGTCAACACCCTCAATGGCGACAGCAACGTGGCCTTCTTCAAGCAGATGAAGGCGGCCGGTATCACGCCGGCGAATGGTTATGCGATCATGAGTTTCTCGATCGCCGAGGAGGAGATCGCTGCCATCGGACCCGAATATCTCGAGGGTACTTATGCGGCCTGGAACTTCTTCCAGAGCCTCGATACTCCGGCATCCAAGAAGTTCACCGCCGATTTCAAGGCCAAGTATGGCGATAAGAGGGTCACCAATGATCCAGCTGAAGCCGCCTACAACATGGTCTACCTCTGGGCCAAAGGGGCTGAGAAGGCCAACAGCGTCGATGACAACAAGGTCCGCGAGGCGTTGATCGGGGTCAGCTTCGACGCTCCCGAGGGCAAGGTAACCGTGCAGCCCAACCACCACATCGAGAAGCTTGTGCTGATCGGTGAGGTGCAGAAGGATGGCATGTTCAAGATCCTGGAAAACAAGGGCTTTGTGAAGCCCGTGGCCTGGAACCAGTTCGTGCCCGAAACCAAGGGTTACACCTGCGACTGGACCCAGAAGCGCCCTGACGCCGGCAAGTTCAAGCTCTGATCTGAATTCGGCGCCTGGATTCCTCGGGGGAGGCTCAGTTCCTCCCCCTTTTTATTGCTGATCAATGAACATTCTTCTCGACACGCTCTTCAATGGTCTGGCTATCGGCTCGGTGTTGATGCTGGCCGCGCTTGGCCTGGCGGTGGTCTTCGGCCTGATGGGCGTGATCAACATGGCCCATGGCGAGCTGATGATGATCGGTGCCTACACCACGTTTGTGGTGCAGAACATCTTCAAGGATGGGCCGCTGGAAGCGCTGTTCCCGCTCTACATCCTGCTGTCGATCCCGATCGCCTTTCTGGTCAGTGGACTGGCGGGCCTGCTGCTGGAGAAAACAGTCATCCGACGCCTCTACGGCCGCCCTCTGGAAACGCTGCTGGCCACCTGGGGTGTGAGCCTGATCCTGCAGCAGTTCGTGCGCTCGGTGTCCACGGCCTTCTTTCTCGGCCTGTTGCTGGCGATCGTGCTGGGCCTGCTGATCCCCCGATTCACGCCGCTGAGCTGGTGGCAGCGCCGCTGGACGCCACTGCTGGCGGCGGGTCGCTGGCTGCTCGCTGGCCTGATCGGCGTGAGTGTGGGTGCGGCTCTCGGTGCCGTGCGCCTTCTCAACCAGCCCTGGTTCAGCGCGCGCAACATCGAAGTCACCGCGCCCCAGTGGCTGCGTGGCTCGATCGATCTGGTGGGGGTGACCATGCCCACGGCCCGACTCTTCATCCTGGCGCTCACCGCGCTTTCCCTGATCGCTGTGCAGTGGTTCCTGCAGAAGAGCGTCTGGGGCATCCGCATCCGCGCCGTCACCCAGAACCGCGCCATGAGCAGTTGTCTCGGGATTCCCACGGAGCGGGTGGATGCCCTCACCTTCCTGGTGGGTTCCGGTCTGGCCGGGGTCGCCGGTGTGGCGGTCACTCTGCTGGGCTCGGTGGGGCCGAACCTCGGTGGCAACTACATCGTTGACTGCTTCATGGTGGTGGTGCTCGGAGGCGTGGGCAAGCTGCTCGGCACCGTGGTGGCGGCTCTCGGGATCGGCATCCTCAGCTATGTGATCGGCTCGGGATCGCTGCTGCTGCTCTGGCCCCAGATGCCCGCCGGGATCAACGAAACGATCACCTTCTTCGCCACCACCTCGATGGCCAAGGTGCTGGTGTTTGCCCTGATCGTGGTCTTCCTGCAGGTGCGGCCGGCTGGCCTCTTCCCGCAGAAGGGTCGCCTGGTGGAGGCCTGAGCCATGGGATCGAGCTCCTCTTCCCTGCCGGCTCGTTTCCTGGGTCGCTTCGGCCTCTGGGTCGTGATCGTTGCGGTGGCATTGATCCTGCCGTTCGTGATCCCTCCCTTCCGGCTCAATCTGCTGGGGCGTTTCCTGTCGCTGGGCATCGTGGCCCTCGGGGTTGATCTGATCTGGGGCTACACCGGCCTGCTCAGCCTTGGCCAGGGCATCTTCTTCGCCCTCGGTGGCTATGCCCTGGGCATGTATCTGTCGCTCAATTCGCTCGAACCGGGCCAGCTGCCGGAGTTTTTCGGCCTCTACGGCGTCAAGCAGCTACCGGCTTTCTGGCAGCCGTTCAGTTCACCGCTGTTCACCCTGTTCGCCATCTGGCTGCTGCCGGCGCTGGTGGCTGGGGTGGTGGGCTTTCTGGTGTTCCGCAACCGCATCAAGGGGGTCTACTTCTCGATCCTCACCCAGGCGGCCCTGCTGGTGTTCTTCAACTTCTTCAATGGCCAGCAGAAGCTGATCAACGGCACCAACGGCCTCAAGACCGACACCGCCCGTCTGTTCGGCGAACTGGTGGGCAGCGATGGGATGCAGCGCTCGTTGTTCTGGCTCACGGTGGTGCTGGTGATCGGCGCCTGGTTTCTCTGCCGCTGGCTCACCCGCGGCCGCTTCGGCGACGCCCTGATCGCCGTGCGCGACGATGAGCCGCGCCTGCGCTTCACCGGTTACAACCCCACCGCCTACAAGACCCTGGTGTTCACCGTCGCCGGGGCGCTGGCGGGCATCAGCGGTGCGCTCTACACGGTGCAATCCGGGATTGTCAGCCCTCAGTACATGGCGGTGCCGTTCTCGATCGAGATGGTGATCTGGGTGGCGGTGGGAGGTCGGGGCACGCTCCTGGGGGCCGTGCTCGGTGCCGTGCTGATCAACTACGCCAAGAGCCTGATCAGTGAGCAGCTGCCTGAGACCTGGTTGTTCGTCCAGGGAGGGTTGTTCCTGCTGGTGGTCACCGCCCTGCCCGATGGGGTGGTGGGCTGGTGGCGCCAGGGCGGACCGCGGCGGATTCAGGCCATGGTGGGCTGGCCGCCCATGGCCCCTACATACCCGGGCCTTGATCTCGATCCCGCCGTCCAGGCCGAAAAGCTCTCCCTTGAGGCGAATCCGGCCGAACGATCCGGAGGCAACCCATGACTCCCCTGCTCGAACTCACTGGAGTGAGTGTCAGCTTCGATGGCTTCTGGGCGTTGAACGATCTCAACCTGTTGCTGGAACCCGGTGAACTGCGCGCAGTCATCGGCCCCAACGGTGCCGGCAAGACCACCTTTCTCGATGTGATCACCGGCAAGGTGCGCCCGACCCGCGGGGATGTGCGTTTCCAGGGGCGCTCCCTGGTGGGCCGCAGCGAGCACCACATCGCCCGGCTCGGCATCGGGCGCAAGTTCCAGACCCCGCGGGTGTATGAAAACCTCAGCCCCCGGCGCAATCTGGAGCTCGCGGTGAAGGGCAGCCATGGCCCGCTCCAGCTGCTGTTCGGCCAGCTCAGCCAGGCTCAGCGCCAACGCGTGCAGGAGCTGCTGGCGGTGGTCGGCCTGGAGTCCCATGCCCTCGAGCGGGCCGGCAACCTCTCGCACGGGCAGAAGCAGTGGCTCGAGATCGCCATGCTGCTGGCCCAGGATCCCGATCTGCTGCTGGTGGATGAGCCGGTGGCCGGCCTTTCCGACGAGGAGACCGAGCGCACCAACAGCCTGCTGCGCAGCCTGGCCGGTGATCACACCGTGCTGGTGATCGAGCACGACATGGATTTCATCCGCGATCTCAACTGCCCGGTGACGGTGCTGCACGAGGGCCATGTGCTCTGCGAAGGCAGCATGGACAGCGTGCAGAACGACCCCCGCGTGATCGAGGTGTACCTGGGGGTCGACCACACCCAATCCGATCCGCAGCCATGACCAGCTCCTCCGCCGGCACCCGGACCGGTGCCACCGGGCATCCACCTGCGGGTCATGGCGAACATCTGCTCGCCGTGCGGGATCTCAACGTCTACTACGGCGAGAGCCATATCCTCCGCAACGTCGACCTCTCGATCGCGCCCGGGCAGATGGCCTGCCTGATCGGCCTCAATGGGGTGGGCAAGACCACCCTGCTCAAGACGCTGATCGGTCTGCTCCAGCAGCGCAGCGGCAGCATCGCCCTGGCCGGCGAGGAGATCTCCACGCTGCAGCCGCACCGCCGTGCTCGTCAGGGCATCGGCTACGTGCCCCAGGGGCGCGAGATCATCCCCCAGCTCACGGTGCGCGAGAACCTGTTGCTGGGGCTCGAAGCCCAGCCCGGGGGGCTCACCCGCCATCGCCACATCGACCCGCTGGTGTTCGAGCTGTTCCCTGTGCTCGAGACATTCCTCGCCCGTCGCGGCGGCGACCTCTCCGGCGGCCAGCAGCAGCAGCTCGCCATCGCCCGGGCCCTGCTCGGCAGGCCCCGCCTGCTGCTGCTCGATGAACCCACCGAAGGCATTCAGCCCTCGGTGGTGCTCGACATCCAGCGGGCTGTGGGTCGCATCCTGCGCGAGACCGGCATCGGGGTGCTGCTGGTGGAGCACCATCCGAGTTTCGTGCGCCAGTCCGACTGGTATTACGCCATGCAGAAGGGTGGCGTGGTGGCCAGCGGCCCCACCGCCGATCTCAGCCAGGAGATGCTGCAGCGCTTTCTCAGCGTCTGACGCCGAGGGCGGTTGGGGATCTGATCAACAAAGCCTGTAGGGGCGCCGCATTGCTGCTAAACCCGTAGAGCACGAACCTGTCTGTTCCATGACCCTGTTCGCCCAAGGCCGCGGCCGCCTCGCTTCCTGCGCTCTGCTGATGGCCGCTGCCGGCGGTCTCTCCTCGCTCCCCGCACAGGCCGGCAGCTGCCAGTTCCTCCAGCCAGTGGGGGGAAATGGCGTCACCCCGATCGTCACCAAGACCGTCAGCGCCGGCAACCCCCTCGGCCGGCCCAACTGGAACACCGATTTCTACGTCAATCAGCCTTTCAACTCCTACAAGCTGTTCTTCACCGCCGATTCCTCGGTGAGCGCCACCTACCCACTGCAGGCCTATCTGAAGTTCACCGATGGCTCCAATCTGCGGGTCTACAACGACAACTTCACGCCCCAGCCCGGTACCGGCGGCTCGATCACGGTGCAGACCACGCCCGGCAAGGTTGTCAATCAGGTGAACATCAAGGTGGGTGCCACCGACAACATGGCAGCCACGGGTTTCACCTACCGCATCTCGGTGCAGGGTTGCTTCTGAGGCCGTTCAGGCTCACGCCAGCCGCCCCCTCAGGGGGCGGTTTTTTTTGTTCGGATGCCGCTGCGGGTGGATGTCCCGGATGGAGATCAGAGCAGGGCTCGCCACAGCGCTTCCGCCTGCTTGCGCGTCATCGCGTCCAGCGTGACCTCCTCGCAGCGGAGCAGCGGCCGGCAGCCCAGGCTGTTGAGCAGGCAGGCCCCGGTGATGGCGCCCTGCTGCCATTGATCCAGCTCGATCGGTTCCTCGCTCTCCATCGCCACCCCCAGCTCCAGAGCGCGTCTGCGCATCACCCCCGGCAGGCAGCCGCAGCTCAGCGCTGGTGTCAGCCAGCGCCCCTCGTGCAGCATCAGCAGATTGGCGGCCGTGCTGCAGCAGAGCCCGCCTGCGGTACTGCGCAGCAGAGCGTCATCGGCGCCGGCGGAGCGTGCCTGACGCCTCGCCTGGATCGACGATCCGTAGGCGAAGGTCTTGCAACGGCTCAGAACACTGGTGTGGCAGCGGCGCTCGCTGGGGCTCACGATCACCGCCACCGCCTCGAAGACGGGCTCACAGGCACTCAGCTGCAGCCAGAAGCGTCCTGCCGACGCACCCGCAGCGGGCAGCTCAAGCCCCCGGCCGCCCCCGCCACGGCTCCAGTTGAGCCGCAGGGCCCCCGTGCCGATGCCGCTGCGCTGCACCGCAGCCCTGGCCAGCTCCTGCACCACGGTCTGATCCGGTGGCGAAGCCAGGCCGAGCAGGGCGGCGCTGTCGCCCCAGCGCTCCAGGTGCTGCTCCAGCAGTCGGGGTTCTCCCTGCTCCACCAGCACCGTCTCGAACAGGCCATCGGCCAGCAGCAGGCCGCGGTCATCAAGCGGCAGCCCCAGCCCCGCTGGCTCACCCCAGGTTCCCTGGCCATCGGCGCTGCCGATCCAGCTGATCGTGCCCGTGGAGGCGGTGGGGGGACATCCGGCGCTCATGCCAGCGCCTCCAGCAGCGGCCTGATCTTCCAGCCCATCTCCTCGGCTTCCGCCTGGGGATCGGAGTCGGCCACGATGCCACCGCCGGCGTGCAGCCGCAGCCGGTTCCCCTGCACCATCAGGGTGCGGATCAGGATGCTGCTGTCAAAGCTGCCATCGGCCCCCCAGTGGAACAGGGAGCCGCAGTAGGGGCCCCGGGGCACGGGTTCCAGGCCATACAGCCGGGTGCAGGCCCGCAGCTTGGGCGCACCGCTGATTGAGCCCCCTGGCCAGCAGGCCCGCAGCAGATCCACCCGGTCGAGATCGGGCCTGAGCTGACCGCGCACCACGGAGGTGAGGTGATGCACCTGGGGGTAGCTCTCCAGGCCCACCAGCTGCGGCACGGCGATCGTGCCCGGCTCGCACACCCTGCCCAGATCGTTGCGCAGCAGATCCACGATCATCACGTTCTCGGCCCGGTCCTTCGGATCGGTGATCAGGTCCGCCGCCGCCGCCGCATCGCGGGCCGCATCGGCACTGCGCGGACGGGTGCCCTTGATCGGCCGCGACTCCACCAAGCCATCGGAGCAGAGCCGCAGGAAGCGTTCGGGTGAGGCGGAGATCAGCGCCTCACCCATGGCTTCTGCGGCACCGATCGCCATGCCAGCGAAGGGGGCGGGGCATTGGCGTCGCAGCCGTTCCCACAGGGCCAGCGGATCGGGGGGCTCCGAGCAGTCGTGCTGGCAGCAGGCGGTGAGATTGGCCTGGAAGATGTCTCCACGGCCGATCCAATCGAGCAGTTGCCTCACCTGGTCGGCGTAGCGCTCCGGACTGGTGTGCCAATGCCAGTCGGTCAGGGGGATCGCAGCCGCCTTCGCCGCTGCGCCTGCCGAGCGATCATCCGGCGGCAGCGCTTCGATCCGCTCCGCCAGCACCTGCATCCGTTCTGGATTCTCCCCTTCGAGCCAGCAGCGCTGACCGGCCAGATCGAAGTGGATCAGGGGGTCGTAGCGGGCCGCCCAGAGAATCGCCATCTCCGGAGAACGCCAGGGCACGGAGGGTTCCAGCCAGGCTCCCGCTTCATAAGCCAGCCAGCCGAGCCAGCTTCCACCGCGGTGTCCCATCGCCCGCAGGGTCGCGAAGGGATCCGCGGCGCCAGGTTCCCCGGGCAGCCCCCTGCAGCAGACGGTCTCCATCGGGGCCACGCCGAGCAGGGCCCGCTGGCCGAGGACGCTGCCGTCTCCCTGCAGCAGCACCAGACCCTCCGCTCCCACCTCCGCAGCCAGGGCCTGGGCCAGCACACTGGGATCCCTCCAGGACAGCTCCCGGGAGTGTGGGGCGCTCAAGGCTGGCCAGCGGCCGGCTGGGACGCCGCATTGCGGTAGAGGCCCACGAGATCGTCCCTGCCGATGGCCTGCAGGGCCTGATCACGGATGCGGCAGCTGTCGCAGACGCCGCAGGGCTGCTCGCCACCGGCGTAGCAGCTCCAGGTGGCCGCCACCGGCACCCCCAGGCGCAGCGCTTCGCGCAGGATCCGGGGTTTGTCCCAGTCCACCAGGGGCGCCCAGAGCCTGACGCCCCTGCCTTCGCGGCCCGCCCTGCTCGCCAGGTCGGCGAGCTGCTGATAGGCCTGCAGATAATCGGGGCGGCAATCGGGATAGCCGGAGTAATCGACCGCGTTGACGCCCAGCACCAGCCGTTCGGCCGCCGTCGCCTCCGCCAGGCTGAGTCCCAGAGCGATGAAGACGGTGTTGCGGCAGGGCACGTAGGTGCTGGGAATCACCTCCGGCTGAACCCCATCGCTCGGCAGAGACAGGTTGCTGTCGGTGAGGGAGGAGCCGCCCCAGGCCGCCAGATCGACCCGCAGGATCCGATGCTCCGTCAGCTGCAGCTGGGCGGCGAGGCGCGTGGCGGCCTGCAGCTCGCGGCGGTGCCGTTGGCCGTAATCGAAGGAGAGCCCGATCACCCGGTAGCCGCTCTCCTGGGCCCAGGCCGCGGCGGTCGCCGAATCGAGGCCCCCCGAGAGCAGGGCGATGGCCAGCGGGAGCTGTTCGCTGCTGGGTTTCCGGTTCGTCATCGCTCCATTGTGAAAGGCGGCCGCGGCAGCAAGCGGCTTCTCTGGCCAGAGGCGGGGAACCCGAGCAAGATGCATGGACCCTTCGGGTGAGAGGTCGCCTCAGGCCTGCACTCCCCGTCTGCACTCCCTGCCTGTCCAGCCCCGTGATGGCCCTTCCCCCCCGTTTCGCTCTCGCTGGCCGCGCAGGGAGGGCCTTCTCCCTCTCCGGCGCTGTGGCCGCCAGTGCTGTCGCCCTGTCCGTGGTCTGGCAGGGTTCCGCCCGGGCCATCCCCCGGCTGGATCTGACCCCCTATCCGGCTCCGGCTGCTGATGAGCGCCGCTGGGTGATCCAGCTGCCCGGGGTGCTGCCCCCCACCATCGATGCCCGCATTTCGGCCAATCCTGTCGACTGGCGGGTGGAGCTGCTGGTGGGCAAGGAGCTGATGGTGGATTGCAACGGCCCCCGGCTGATGGGCCGCATCGCCAGCAGTGCGTTGCCGGGCACGGGAACCACGATCTACCGGGTCACCCAGGTGAGCCCGCCGATCAGCACCCGCATGGCCTGCCCGCCTGATCGTGCTCCCACCCCTGCCTTCGTGCCCATGGGCATCAAGCCGTTCGTGGTGCCTTACAACGTCAGCCAGCCGATCGTGATCTATGCCCCCAGGGATCTGCAGGTGCGCTGGCGCCTGTGGAAAGCGGAGCGGCGGCAGCAGAACGCCTTGCCGCTCTGAGCTGAGCTGCCCTGGGGGGCCTCAACGCACCCCGAGCCATTTGTGGGTCTGCAGGCTGAGCCGCCACTGCGGGTGGTGCCGCAGGAAGGACAGTGCCAGCTCCTGGCCGCGGCGGCAGTTCCAGCCCGGTTGAAGCAGCAGCGCCGGGGCCTCCGCCGTAGCGCTCGCTGGGTCGATCGCCGGCGTCGAGCGCGCTGCCAGCGCCAGTTCCGCCATCGTTTCGGCGAAGGCCAGATCGCCGGGCTCATGCACCACCACCTTCAGCTCATGGCAGGCGGCCAGCAGCGAACGGGACGGGGGACGGTGCTGCTTGGGAGACAGGGTGATCCAGTCGAAGCTGCCGCTGAGCACCAGGGGCGCGGCGCCGCTGGTCTCCAGGTGCAGCGGCAGCGCAGGGGCCGCCGCCTTCAGGGCCCCGCACAGCGGAGCCAGGTCGTGCTCGAGGGGTTCCCCACCGGTGATCACCGCAAAAGCGGCGCCGTCGGCTGCCGCCTGGCGGACCTCAGCGGCGAGAGCGGCGAGCGGCTGCCGCGGATGGGTCTGCTGCGGCCAGGAATGGCGCGTGTCACACCAGGGGCAACCCACCGTGCAGCCGGCGAGACGGATGAAGAAGGCGCTGCGACCCGTATGGAGGCCTTCCCCTTGCAGGGAGTGGAAGGATTCCACCACGGGCAGGGTGAGCATCGGCGAGGCGATGGTCACCGGGGCTCAACCTGCGCCAGAGCTGATCGCAGCGTTCAGGCCCCCTCCGATCGTGTCTGCGCTGCTGCCAGGCTCAGGTTGAAGGCCATGGCGCCCCTGGGCCGCCTCGATCAGGCCCCGGAACAGGGGGTGCGGCCTGCCCGGGCGCGACAGGAACTCCGGGTGGTACTGGCAGGCGGTGAAGAAGGGGTGATCGATCAGCTCGATCAACTCCACCAGGCGACCATCGGGTGAGGTGCCGCTGATCCGGTATCCGGATTCGAGGAACAGGTTGCGATAGGCGTTGTTGAACTCGTAGCGATGGCGGTGCCGTTCATAGACCACCTCCTCGCTGTAGAGGCTCTGGCCGAGACTGCCCGGTGCCAGCCGGCAGGGATAGACCCCCAGCCGCATGGTGCCGCCGAGATCCACCACATCCTGCTGTTCCGGGAGCAGGTGGATCACCGGGTGCGGGGTTTCCGGGTCCAGCTCGGCGCTGGTGGCGGCGACGAGTCCCGCCTGGTTGCGCGCCCACTCGATCACGGCGCACTGCATCCCCAGGCAGAGGCCCAGGAAGGGCACCCGATGTTCCCGCGCCCAGCGGATGGCAGCCACCTTGCCATCCACACCGCGATGGCCGAAACCGCCGGGAACCACCAGGGCATCGATGCCCTGCAGCAACGCTGAGGCCCCCTGCTCTTCGATCTGCTCGGCGCAGATCCAGCGGAGGTCGAGGGAGGCATCGCGCTCCAGGCAGGCGTGACGCAGGGCTTCCACCACCGACAGGTAGGCATCATTGAGCTGCACGTATTTGCCCACCAGCGCCACCTTCACGGCCGGCCCGGGGCTGCGCAGCTTGGTCACCAGCTCATCCCAGCGCACCATGTCGCTGTCGTGATCGGGGAGCTCCAGGGCTTCGAGCACCTGGCGGCACAGCCCTTCCCGCTCCAGGGCCAGCGGCACGGCATAGATGCTGTCGGCATCGAGGGCCTGCACCACGGCCTCGCTGCGCACGCCGCAGAAGCCGCCGATCTTGCGGCGCAGTTCGTCGTTGATCGGCCTGTCGCTGCGGCAGACCAGCACATCCGGCTGGATGCCGATCGAGCGCAGCTCCTTGACGGAGTGCTGGGTGGGTTTGGTCTTGAGCTCGCCGGAGGTGCCGATGTAGGGCAGCAGGGTCACATGCACGTAGGCGAGGTCGTGGCGGCCCACATCACCGCGGAATTCCCGGATCGCTTCGAGGAAAGGCAGCGATTCGATGTCGCCCACCGTGCCGCCGATTTCACCGATCACCACATCGGCGTTGCTGTTGGCGGCCACCCGGTGGATCCGCTCGCGGATCTCGCCGGTGATGTGGGGGATCACCTGCACCGTGCCGCCGTTGTAGTCGCCCCGGCGTTCCTTGTTGATCACCGCCTGGTAGATCGAGCCGGTGGTCACGCTGTTGAGGCGCGACATGGCGGTGTCAGTGAAGCGCTCGTAGTGCCCCAGATCGAGGTCCGTCTCGGCGCCGTCCTCGGTGACGAACACTTCGCCGTGCTGGTAAGGGCTCATGGTGCCCGGATCCACGTTCAGGTATGGATCGAGCTTGAGGATCGAGACGCTGTAGCCCCGGCTCTTGAGCAGCCGGCCCAGGCTGGCGGCCACGATTCCCTTGCCGATGCTCGACACCACACCGCCGGTGACGAACACGAATTTGCTGCCGCTTCTGCCGGCCCCGGTCCGGCCCGATCCCCCGCCCTGGTGACTCGCGCCGTTGCTGGAGGGGATGGCGGACATGGAGGGCTGGCGACCCTCCATTTTGGCATGGTGCTGCCAGTTCCCCCTTAAGGCGAATGGGCCCGTTTGCGCATCCGGGCCCCGGTTGTGCCACCTGGCTGTGGTGGAGTCAGCTCTCGAGCAGGCTGCGCAGCATCCAGGCGGTTTTTTCGTGCACCTGCAGCCGCTGGGTGAGCAGGTCGGCGCTGGGCTGGTCGTTGGCGGCCTCCACCAGAGGGAACAGGGCCCTGGCGGTGCGGGCCACCGCCTCATGACCGAGCACCAGCTCGCGCACCATCTCCAGGGCCGCCGGGCTGCCCTCGCTCTCCGGGATTGAGGCCAGGGCGGCGAAACGGCCGCCACCGAAGGGTGCCGGGTGCCCCAGGGCGCGGATGCGCTCGGCGATCACATCGAGGGCGTTCCAGAGTTCCACGTACTGCCCCATGAACATCAGGTGCAGCGTGTTGAACATCGGCCCGGTCACATTCCAGTGAAACCCATGGGTTTTGCCGTACAGCACATAGCTGTCAGCCAGAAGTCGCCCCAGTCCCTGAGCGATCTGCTCACGATCGTCGTCCTTGATGCCGATATCCAGAGGGGGCGTGGAGCTCATCGGTCAGAAGCCTTGCCCTGGAAAGCTAGCAACGACGGCTGAGGCAGCCGTTGACGGCACCACGGTGATCAAGATCCGGCGTCTTCCGCGTGTCCTGATCCGTGAATTTCTGCCGGTCAATGGAGCGCTGGATGCGCATCAATCCAGGCCGGCCAGATAGTCATGCATCTGGTGGCAGGGCTGGCTCTGGCGCAGCTTGAGCAGGGCGCGGGACTCGATCTGGCGCACCCGCTCGCGCGAGAGCTGCAGGTTCTGGCCGATTTCGCTGAGGGTCCGGGGCGTATCGTCCGCGAGCCCGAAGCGTTGCCGCAGCACCAGGGCTTCCCGGCCTTCCAGGCCCTGCAGCTGCTGTTCCAGGGCCTCGTGCAGCTGTTGGCGCACCAGCCACTGTTCCGGGGTGGCATGGGGGTCTTCCAGCAGCTCCGCCAGTTCGGTGTCCTGAGCCTGGCCCACCCGCACATCCAGGGAGAGGGGAGCGGGCTGGCTCTCCAGGGCGATGCGCACCAGATCCGCCTTCAGGCCCAGGGCTGACGCCAGTTCCTCCAGGCTGGGGCTGCGGCCGAGGCGCTCCGCCAGGGAGGCCTGCTGCCGGCGGATGCGCCTGAGCTTGTCGTTCATGTGCACGGGCAGCCGAATGGTGCGGCTCTGGCTGGCCAGGGCCCGGGTGATGCCCTGACGAATCCACCAGTAGGCGTAGGTGCTGAAGCGGAAGCCCCGCGTCGGATCGAACCGCTCGACCCCCCGCTCCAGCCCCAGGGTCCCCTCCTGCACGAGGTCCAGCAGCTCGAGGCCCTGGTGCTGATACTTCCGGGCCACGGCGACCACCAGCCGCAGGTTCGCCTGGATCATCCGCTCCTTGGCCCGCCGCCCCCGGTGCAGCGCCAGGCGCAGGGCGGTCGGGCTGAGCCCTGCCGCCTGGGCCCAGCGATCCCGGGCCAGATCATCGGCGCTGTCCCCGTTGCTGGGCCTGAGGGCCAGGAGCCGTTCCTGTTCCTGCACCAGCCGGGCCAGGGTGAGTTCCTCCTCCGGCTTCAGCTGCGACACCCGAGCGATGTCCCGCAGAAAGCAGCGCACGGGATCTGTGCTGATCGTGTTGCGCTCAGATCGCACGCAGGAGCAGCAAAGGCCTGATACCAGCGTGCGACGCGCGCGACGAAGCGGCCAGGGATCAACGGTTTGTCTCCGGTTCTCGGCTCAGGCCGCCAGTGCCAGCTGGAAGGCGCTGCGGTCGCCCGATTCGGGGCGTTCGAACACCTTGCAGAACATCTTCACCACCCGGTCACCAGAATCCACGGTCTCGAGCGGATCCTTGCGCAGGCGATGGCGCAGGCAGCAGGCCACCACCCGGGCCACGTCGTCTTCGCTCACCTCGGTGCGGCCCTCGAAGGCGGCCAGGGCCCGGGCGGCCCGGTTGGTCACGATGTCGCCGCGCAGGCCGTCGACATCGAGCTCGCCGCACACCGCCGAGATGCGGATCCGCAGGTCGTCGTCGATCTGCACCTGGGGCAGCCGCTGCTGGGCCTCCACCACCCTGGCCTGCAGGCCGTCCTGGATGCTCTGCACCTGGCCGCAGAAGCCGTCGGGGTCGTCATCGAAGGCAGTGCGCTGATCGACAACCTGCACCCGCAGCTCCGGGTCGCGCACCGTGCGCACCTCCACGCTCATGCCGAAGCGATCGAGCAGCTGGGGGCGCAGTTCCCCCTCCTCGGGGTTGCCGGAGCCGATCAGCACGAAGCGGGCCGGGTGGCGCACACTCACGCCCTCACGCTCGACGGTGTTCCAGCCCGAGGCGGCCGAATCGAGCAGCACGTCGACCAGGTGGTCGTCGAGCAGATTCACCTCATCCACGTAGAGCAGGCCGCGGTTGGCCTTGGCCAGCAGGCCTGGCTCAAAGGCCCGCACCCCTTCGCTGAGGGCCTTCTCAATGTCGATCGTGCCGCAGAGACGGTCTTCGGTGGCGCCCAGCGGCAGATCCACCATCGGCACCTGGCGCTGCTCGATCGGCAGCACGGCTCCCTCATCAGCCCGCTGGCGCACCTCGGCGCTCTGCAGATCGGGGTCGGTGGGGGAACTGTTGTAGGGATCCCCTGCCACCACATCGATCGCGGGCAGCAGATCGGCCAGGGCGCGGATCGTGGTGCTCTTGCCCGTGCCCCGGTCTCCCATGATCATCACGCCGCCGATGCGGGGATCGATCACATTGAGCAGCAGGGCGAGCTTCATCTCCTCCTGACCCACGATGGCGGTGAAGGGGAAGACCCTGCGCTTCCTGGACTGACTCACGGGGCGATGGCCGGCGGTGTGGGCGATTGTTTCACAAGCCCCTGGGCCTCTCCGGAGCTGCCTGCAGGCATCAGGGGCAGCAGGCTCAGCACCTGGGGCGGCGTGGCATCGGCGGGATAGATCAGGCGCACCCGCAGCTCCCGCCGGGCCCCTGGCGCGAGGCTGATGCTGCCCAGGGCCGGGCCCACCTCGCCCGAGCGCAGCACCACGTGGAAGCGTCGCCGGCCCTCGGCGTCTCCCTGGGGACCATCGAGCCCGGTGACCTCGACCGTGCCCCGGAAGGTCACCGCCTTGCCAGGCTGCCTGTAGAAGCGGAGGCCGCCGACAGGCTTGTCGCCTTTGAGCGGCGACTCCAGCGCCAGCTGCAGGCTGCGGCGAGCCGTCGTGTCATTGCGCAACGGCAGTCTCAGGTCGTATTCGACGCCGTAATTGCCGTGGGCCGCCCAGGCCGTGCCGGGGTAGGCCCGCTCCAGGCTCGCGGTCTGCACCTGATCGCTGCCGAGCGTGCCGCGCTCCAGAGAAGCGAGCGGCCAGGAGATGGGGGCCTGGCTGAAGGGCAGATCGCTCAGCCCTGGCGCCGCCAGCCTTCCCTGCCAGATCTGGCCCTTCTGGATGCCGCTGACACGGGAATAGATCATCGGCCCGTTGCTGCCTCTCGGGCTGGGCGGGTGCTCCCTCGGGCTCAGATCACCCTGCAGCAGTTGGGCCCAGGCTGCGGGATCGGGAGGCTGGTCCCCGGGGACGAAGGCCGCGAGGGTCGCCACATCCACGGGCCCGTCGCTGGCCAGGCGCAACTGCAGATTGCGGCCGTTGAGGGGGGGATCCATCCCGGTCACGGGCAGCGGCAGCACCATCAGTGCAGTGAGCTGACCAGGCGGAAGGGTCCAGCTGCCGGGCAGCAGGGGGCTGCGCCCGCGATCGAGCAGCTCGGTGGCCACACGGCCGCCGGGGCCTGCCCAGATCGGCAGCATGCCCTGCTCGAGCAGGGGCGGCAGCGGCAGAAAGGGGGCGTCGGGTTGGTTGCTCCCGCCTGTCGGGGCCTGGGACAGCGCCGTGAAGCCTCTCACCAGATCGAGGCGGACCGCTGCGCTGCTGCGGGGGGCCGCCACGACCGCGAGCCACAGCTGGGTGCCCACCGGGCTCTTGTCGCCGGCGACGACGTGATGGCTGAACAGGCCGAAGCTGCCGTTCAGAGGCCTGTTCAGATGGGCGGAGCTCACGCCCAGGGGCTGGCCGTTCCAGCCGCGGGCCGGATCGAAGCTGGAGATCAGGATGCCGGGCGCTCGGACCAGTTCGGGATTGTTGTCGTTGATCAGGAGGCTGGTGTCGAGGCCTCCCGGCAGGGGTGCCACCACCTGCTGGCGCAGCCAGGATGCAGGCGCCGCAGGGCGACTGGCGGGGGGTGGCGTGCTCGGTGCCGGTGGTGGACTCCCGTCCTCTGGCAGCGGCTGGGCAGCGGCTGGGCCCACTCTCAGCATTGCAAGCGCGAGGACGACCATGGCTCTGGCCGGGGCGAGGACCAGGCTGCGGAATCCGGGGTTCATGGCCGACCCACCAGCACCGGCACCATCGCTCCAGCCATCTTGCGGATCAGCTCTGCGGAGCGCGGATCGTTGAACGGGCCTTTGACCATGAAGGCGGCCACGGCCCGCTGGCCATTGGGCAGCTCGATGAGAGCACCATCGGCATAGGCGATGCCGATATCGCCGGTCTTGTTCAGCACCGTGATGCCGTAGGGCAACAGTTCGCTGTCGGGATCGGCTGCATCCTTGCCAAGCGCCAGAAGCATCCCCAACGGGATCAGGGTGTTGGTTTTGGAATGGCCGAGGGTTTCACGGAACAGGTCACGGGCCCTGGGGCTGAGCTTCTCGCCGGTGTCCACCAGGGCGAACGTGCGCGCGAGATCGCGGGCGCTGGTGGTGTTGGTGCCATCGAGATCCGGCAACCAGTTGTGGATCACTGTGGCGTTCAGGCCCAGAGCCCGAAATTGCGCATTCACCGCGTCCTTGCCGCCGAGGCGCTTGATCATCAGGTTGGTGGCGCTGTTGTCGCTCACCCGGATCATCTCGGTGGCGGTTTCAAACAGCGGGAAGCGGCTGCCGAGCGGCTTGGCTCCGATCCAGCCGGCCCCCTCGCCCACCACCTCCTTGGTCAGGGTTAGGGGCTCATCCCAGCGCAGCTTGCCGCCATCGAGATCCTCCAGACCCACCAGCAGGACCGGGGTCTTGATCGAGCTGGCGGCCGGCAGGGGCAGATCCGGCTGGAGGCTTGCGAAACGGCCGTCATCGAGCACAAGCAGGAAGGCGCTCGCGGTCAGCCCCTTCTGGGCCGCGGCCAGCTGTTTCCAGGTGCGGCTGAGGCCGGTGATCTCCTGCCGTTGCTCGAAGCGCCCCTCCGACAGCCCTCCCGCCGGCTGCAGGCGCGGCAGCGGATCGACTTTGGGGACCCCCACGGCACCCTGGGCCAGGCGCGGTGCCATCAGCTTCAGCCCTGTCCCCACGATCACGCCCAGGCCCAGGCCCATCACCGCCAGCCGCAGCAGCAGGAGCACAGGGCCAGCCCAGGGGCGTTGGCGGGGACGTGACGGACGACCGGTGACCACGGATGCCGGAACAGATGCGGAGCCCGACGCTAGTGGTCCTCGCTGGCGGGACAAGGGCGGCGGCTTGCCCAGCGCAACTGGCACACCATGCCGCGCAGCAACGCCACTTCCGCTGAGCGGATGGATGCGCGCTGCAGCAGGGCGCGCAGTTTTGCCATCCGGGCCTGGGCTGTATGGGGATGCAGGAAGCCAACCTCCAGCAGCAGGGCTTCGGCATCGGACAGGGCGGCCTCCAGCTCTGCGCGCAGGCAGGGGCCTTCGGCGCCTGGCTCCTCGGGGAATGGGACGGCAACCGCAGGCCGCGGGGCGGGTTCGCAGATCCCCTGGCGCAGGCGATGCAGCTCGTGCAGCACCAGGGCCACCGCATGGGAGAGGTTCAGGGAGGTGTAGGCCGGATCGGTCGAGAGGGTGAGCAGCCGCCCTGCCCGCAGCAGCTCGTCGTTGCTCAGGCCCCGATCCTCCCGGCCGAACACCAGGGCGAGGGGGCTCTGCGGCGCGAGGCTGGGGGGGCGCTGTTCCTGCAGCAGCCAGCCCAGCGCATCGGCAGGCGGCTGCAGCGGCAGGGGGGCACCCTCCAACCGGCCGCTGCAGGCGACCACCCGTCTGCAATCCGCCAGAGCATCCTCAAGGCTGGGGAACAGAGAGGCTGCCTCGAGCAGCGCTTCGCCGTGCACCGCCATGCGTCGGGCTTCGGCGCCGAGGGGATCGCAGCGGGGGGCCACCAGTCGCAGACCCTCGATGCCGAAATTGGCGCACAACCGGGCCACGCTGCCGATGTTGAGAGGGCCGGCGGGTTCCACCAGCACCAGCTGGATGCGCATCGGTCGGGCGTCGCGGGCGGGATCAGGCTGGCAGGCTGTGCAGGAAGGCCAGCAGATCGGCCATCGCCTGGGGCTCGGGCTGGAAGCGGGGCATCGGGGGGGTACGCCCGCTCACGACCTGCTGGATCAGTTGCCGGTCGTTCTTGCGACGGACGACCCCGTGCAGATTCGGCCCCACCAGTCCCTGGGCGGCGAGACCGTGGCAGCCGGCGCAGTTCAGCCGGAACAGACGGCCGCCGTTGTCGACCGAACCCTGCAGCCCCAGGGTGGCGCGGCTGTAGGGATCGCTCTGCAGCGCTGGAAGCCAGATCAGCGCCAGCAGCAGTGTGCCGGTGACGACCGCCACCAGCAGCAGCGCCTGAATCAGGCGGAAGCGGCCCGAGGGCGCAGCGCTTTCCGCGGCGACGCTCTCAAGGGAGGTTGGCGTGGCGCTGGGGGACGGTCCGGTCACAGATGGTGGCGCTGGGTCGCAGTGACGCCACTCATCATGGAAGAATGGCGCCACGAATCGCTTGCGGCACCGATGATCGAACCCCTGCTCTGCGGCATCGTGCTGGGGCTGATCCCTGTCACCCTCGTCGGTCTGTTCGTCGCCGCCTGGAA
>JBAWXG010000018.1:0-36377 GCA_037144195.1 Synechococcus sp. ELA057 | reverse complement strand
GCCGCCACGATCTTGTCGAGGCCGAAACCGAAGCTGATCAGCGACAGGCAGGTGCGGATCCAGGCCATCAGCGTGCGCTCCGCCGCATCGCGGTTGCGCTGACGGGCGAGATGGTCGGCCAGTGTCATGGGCGGGGCCCCTGCCGCTGAACGAGCTGATGGCTGAGCCACCCCGGTGCCACCAGGGCGATGACCAGGATCGTGAGCGCTGTGCTGAGACGACTGGAAAGAGTCCGGGCCACATCCAGACCGGAGTGGATGTAGGTCACGGCCACGATGCCGGCAAAAACACCGGTGGTGAGACCGCTGGCGGCGCGCAACAGCTCCTTGGGGCGCCGCCCCTCAGGCAGTCGCCCCCGGTTTCGGAGCAGACGGCCACACAGAGCACCGCTCAAGGCCAGAACCACAACGATCACCAGCCTCTCAGGCCAGGCACCGGACGGATGGCGCTGCTCCAGTGCCGCGGCCAGCACCCAGCCACTGCCGATCAGGCTGCCGCTGGCCAGACCGATCAGGCCCCACCACTTGCCAACATCCTGTGGCAAGCGGTTCAGCCCTGCCACGGCTGTGAGCACCAGGGCGCTCAGCAGGATCGAAGGCACCAGGGCCAACGAGCGGGCCAGCAGCAGACCCGCTGCGATGCCGAGCACACCCTGAAGCCCATGAACGAGTCGCAACGCTGGGGGTGGATCCACCCGAGGCATGGGGCCGGTGCAACAGCGGCAGCGTACCGATGCTCTCCGCCAGGAACCGTCAGATTCCGGCCGCGTAACACGGGATCGGCAGAACAACACCAGGACCGGCGCGGCAGCCGATCTGCTCAGAGAGCGGGATCGAGCTGACTGCGCTGTTCCCAGGTGCGGCAGGCGGCATAGGCACCGGCCAGAGTCGCGGCGAGCACCCGCATGCGGGGCTGGCCGTCATGGCTGACCACATAGCGACCCGTGGTTTCACGGAAGATCTGACAGCCGGAGCCGGTGGCGTTCACGAAGGAGAGCTCGCCGCCTCGGGAAGCTTGACGCGGGAATTCGCTGGCCATAAGAGTTCCGGGACAGGGCGTACTTTCCGGTTTAGCCCCGCGCCCACGGGAGTGGGACTGTGGTGGGACCCTAACAACACAGAACGTAAGAAATAAGCACGGATTAGGAGATAAGACCTATCAGAGCGCGCCAACAGTCACTCAACATTTTCTTTGGATTTGCTCCGGAGACCGTCTTGCAGCGCGGGCTGCAGCCGTTGCGGGCCATGGCTTTCGGCTTTTCTTCAAGTTTCAGCTTGCCGGCCTGATCGATGGGCTCCCGATCAGCGATCCCGCTGCAACCAGCAGCATTCAGGTTGGCGCTGGCGACCCGGTCTCTGCCCCGAGACGGTCGCCGGGATGACCGCCCCATTGCTGAATCAGTGCGGTTCCGCTGACGATCCCTTTGCCCTCCAGACGGGCCTGGCGCACCAGCAAGGGACAGCCGCCGGTAGCCACCACGAGCCCCAGACCTGGCTGACTGGCCAGCACGGTTCCAGGAGCTGCAGCGTCCCCTGGGGCCTCCTCTGCCCAGCGATGGGCGAGCGGCACCACCTCAGGGCTGAGCTGATCGGCCAGGCGGATCACCAGGGGCTCGCTGGCGAGAATCTGCAGACGCCGCCCCCGCCAGCTGGTATGCGCCCCAGGATGGAGGGCCATCACACGCCGGTGAAGATCCAGGGCCCGCTGCGACCAGTCGAGCTGGAAATCGGGCTTGGCGAGCTGACGGGCGTAGGTCATCCCCTCACACGGCTGAGGGCGCAGGCCGAGCCTCCGCCAGCGCTCCGCTTCCGGGCCGGGGCCGGCGGAGGCGATCACAGGCAGCGCCTCCACCAGCAGCGAGGCCGTCAGATCCGACAGCCGCCCCGCCAAACCAGCGGCATTCTCCAGCAGCCCGATCGCAACACTCCGCTCCAGCAGCACCGGGCCGGTGTCAAGCCCCTCCTCCATCGCCATGATCCCCACCCCGGTCGTGGCATCCCCCTCCAGCAGGGCCCACTGAATCGGCGCCGCCCCGCGCCAGCGCGGCAGCAGCGAGCCGTGGCCGTTCCAGCAGCCCAGTGGAGGCTGGGCCAGCACCTCTGGCGGCAGGATCTGACCGAACGCCACCACCACCGAGAGATCAGCCCCGAGGGCGGCCAGCTCGGCCTGCAGCTCCGGCTCGCGGCGGATGCGCCCAGGGGTGAACACCGGCAGCCCCAGCTCCAGAGCACGAGCCTTCACCGGGGAAGGGTCAAGCCCCTGGCCGCGGCTGCGCCGCCGGTCCGGCTGGCTCACCACCCCCACCAGCTCATGTCCGGCACGATGCAGAGCATCCAGGCTGGCCACCGCATAGGCGGGCGTTCCCCAGAACAACACGCGCATCGCTACAGAACCCTCAGGCCTCGCCGGTGATCGAGAGCCCCTCCACCCACACCCAGGGGCAGACCCCACCGGTCGTGACCTCCGGTTCCCCCTCAAAGCCCACGATCGTGTTCAGCAGCTGGCGGATATCACCGGCGACGGTGGCCGCCTCGATCGAGCGTTGCTCTCCGTCTTTGAACAGCCAGCCATCGAAGGGCAGGGAAAAGGAGCCCTGGGCAGCCTTGACGCCGGCATGCAGAGCCGAGAGCGAATCGATCACCACCAGTCCCTGGCTGTCACCGGCCACCTGGCCCGCAGCGGCATGGCGATCGAGCCCCTGCTGCCCGCCGCCGCTGCCAGGTGTCGCCCCCAGCTCAAACCAGTCAGGCCCCACCGACACCTTGGCCCCCAGTCCGGCATGGCCGGTGGGGGCCACACCGAAGGCGCGGGCCGTGGCCTCTGAATGCAGGAAATGGCGCAGCACACCCCCCTCCACCAGCGTCAGAGGCGCCGTGGGGGTGCCTTCCCCATCAAACAGGGAAGCACCGACGTTGCCGGGATGGAGACCGTTATCGCGCAAGGACAGGAAGGGCACGGCGATGCTCTGCCCCAGGGATTCGCGGGTGCTGAGGCTCACCCCATCCAGCACGGCACGGGCATTGAACAGCGAGCCGAAGGCCCCGATCAGATCGAGGAAGGCCTCCGGTCGGAAGACGCAGGTGTAACGGCCGGTCTCAATCGGGGCGTAATCGAGATGGGCAATGGTGCGCTCGGCCGCCTCGGCGATGCAGCCAGCCACATCCAGATCCGATGCGCCGTAGGCCAGGCGCACCGCTCCGCTGCTGCGGGGCTTGCGGCCGGCCTCCTCGGCGCGGGCATAGAGATAGAGGCTGGCCGTGGTGAGCCGCTGCTGGCGGCAGGCTCCCTCGCTGTTGAGATAGAGGCTTTCGCTGCGGCGCTCCGCCAGACCGTTGTACGGCACGGTGCCGATGGCGGGATGGCGGCCCAGCAGGTCCCGTTCCGCCTCCTTGAGCGTCTCGAGCAGGTTGAGAATGCCTGAGGGCTCCCGGATGGGCTGCTCCAGGCTGGGCAACGGCGCCCGGGCCAGAGGCGAGAAGGCGGGGATGTCGTCGGGGTTGCCGAAGCTGCTGGCTTCATGGGCACCGGCCAGAGCGCGAGCCAGACCCGCCGGCGAGAGGTCGGAGGTGCTGGTGATGCCCACCAGACCCTGATCGTTCCAGACGCGGACGGTGATGGCGCTGCGCTGGGCTCCCTTCATCTGCTTGGCTTCGCCGCGGTCGACCTGCACCGAGGTGTCGGTGCTGCAGCCGGCGCCGAGATCCCAGCGCCCGATGCCCTCACGGCGGGCGAGCTGCTCAAGCTCCCCGGCCAGTGCATCGAGATGGGTGGTGACGCTGGTGGTTTGGGACTCCGAACCCATGATCAGCGCCCCCCCACGGTGATGCTGTCCACCTTGATGTGGGGCTGGCCCACCGTGACGAAGATGCTGCCGCTCACGGAACCACAGAAGCCGGCTGCCAGCTCGAGATCATCGGCGCACATCGAGATCCGTGGCATCACCTCCCTGGCCTCGCCGATCAGGGTGGCGCCCTTCACCGGGCGGGTGAGCTCCCCGTTCTCGATCCAGTAGCCCTCCTCCACCGCGAAGTTGAACTGCCCCGTGGGACCGACGCTGCCGCCACCCATCGCCTTGCAGTACAGACCCCGATCGACCGAGGCGATCAGATCGGCGGGGCTGTGGGGCCCGGCGGCGATGTAGGTGTTGCGCATGCGGCTGGCGGCCGGGAAGGAATGGCTCTGGCGGCGGCCGCTACCGGTGCGGCCGTGACCGGTGCGCAGCTCACCGGCCCGGTCGCTGAGGAAGCGCCGCAGGATGCCGTTCTCGATCAGCACCGTGCGCTGAGGTTCGAAGCCTTCATCGTCCATCGACAGGGAGCCGAAAGCCCCACCGGTGAGCCCCTCGTCGATCGCGGTCACCGCCGGATGGGCGATGGTCTCGCCGATGCACTCGGCGAAGGGAGTGGTGCCACGCTCCACCTGGGTGGTCTCCAGCAGATGGCCGCAGGCCTCATGGAAGATCACTCCCCCGAAGCGGTTGGCCAGCACCACCGGCAGCTGGCCCGCCTCCACGTAATCGGCGTAGAGCATCTGGCCGGCGCTGTGGCACAGATCGGCGGCGGCGGCATCGGCATCCCACTGGCGCAGGTCGTCGGGCCGGTCGCTGGTGCCGTAGCGACGCCCCAGGCTGGCCCGGTGTTCGCCATCGGCGGCGATCACGCTGAGGCCAAGGGATTGATGCAGGCGGATATCGCGGGCATAGGTGCCGTCACTGGCGGCCACCAGCACCTCCTGCCAGTCGCGTGCGTAGCTGCCCCGGCGGGACTGCAGCTGATGGCCGTGGTGCGCCAGGCGTCCGGTGCCGTGCAACAGAGCAGCGGTAGCTTCCGCCAGGGCAGGGCAATGGCCGAGCCAGGCCTCCTTGGCGGCAGCGTGGTCCCGCAGGGAAGGCAACCCCTCGAAGCCGGATCCGGCGATGCCGGCAGGCAGCTGCAGGCCGAGCATGCCCAGAGCCTGGGCCAGGGCCTCGCTCAGGCCGGCCTCGCTGAGGTCATTGGTGGAGAAGAAACCATCCCGGTGCCCGCGGAACACCCGGATGCCAGCACCCATCCCGAAGGCCGGGGTGACGCTGGTGATCGCCTCCTGCTCCGCCAGCACCCCCAGATGATCGGTGCGCTCCACGAACACCTCCACCAGATCTGCACCGGCGGCCCGGCCGCGGTGCAGCAGCTGCTCGAGCAGATCGCCGCCCAGTTCGGCAGACAGGGAGGGTCGGGAAAGAAGCGCAGCAGTCAAACCGTTCAGGACTCAGGAATCGGAACACCATCCCCGGCGGGGAGGGGTCCAGTTGTCGGGCCAGCCTAGAAATAGCCGGCTGCCGCAGAGAGCAGCAGATGGGAACCGGAGGAGAGCCGTCTCAGGCCTGAGCCGGAGTGGCTTCAGCGGACGGCGGGTTGGAACCGGTCGCTGCGGATGGGGGCCATCAGGAACAGCTTGGCCATCTCGAGGGCATTGGCCGTCCAGTAGGGCAGCTTGCGCAGGGCCTTGATCGGGGCTGGGGCGCTGGAGGCATCGGCCTCGCTCAGGGCAGTGTTGTTGGTCACCAGCCGCTCCAGTCGCTCCCAGAAGCGGGGGTTCTCCACATCGAGCACCACGGGGAACACCCGGGCCGAGGTCTCGTTGGTCTTGCGGATGACGAGCTTGTCGTAGGTGCGGGCGTCGAGGCCAAGGGCTTCGTAGAACTCCTTGCGGGCCACATCGCGCACGTACATGGTGGCGAAGACAGCCAGCAGGAAGAAGCGACACCAGAGGCGGGCCTGCAGGCCGCGCACCGTGTCGGGCTGGGCCTTCATCAGGGCATCGAAGAAGTCGCCATGGCGATTCTCGTCCTGGCACCAGTTTTCGAAGAAATTGAAGATCGGGAAGATCTTGCTCTCGGGATTCTGCTCGAGGTGGCGATAGATGGCGATGTAACGCCAGTAGCCGATCTTCTCGCTGAGATAGGTGGCGTAGAAGATGAATTTCGGCTTGAAGAAGGTGTAGGCCTTGTTCGCGGTGAGGAAGCCCAGATCGAGCTGCAGCCCGAAATCGCTCATCGCCTTGTTGAGAAAGCCGGCGTGGCGGGCTTCATCGCGGGCCATGTGAGCGAAGCACTCGGCCAGCAGCGGATTCTTCTGCTTGATGCGGCGCGAGAGTTCCTTGTAGAGCAGGAAGCCTGAGAATTCGGAGGTGCAGCTCTGCTCGAGGAATTCCACGAACACCCTGCGGGTCTCGGGATCGAGCCTGTCGGCAGCGCCGTCAAACTCGGCGTTGCGCACGAAGTGATGGCGGTTGTAGTCCTTGCGGAACTCCTCGCAGATGGCCTCGAGCTCGGCCTCGTTGGGCCGTAGGTCCATGGCCGCCATCGCCTCGAAATCCGTGGTGTAGAAGCGGGGCGTCAGGATCGTGTCCTTCACCGGCTCCTTGATCGCCGGACCGGCGTCAACTCCGGGGGCTGCGGGCGTGAGGGTGGCGGGAGGAACCATCGCAGGAGCACAGACTGGCCTTTGAGCCATCGTAGGTGGAGCTCAGGCCCCACCGACCGGCGCTGACGTCAGCTGTGATGCGTCCTGTACCCGGTCGTCCGAGGCGATGCCTGTGAACCTCAGTTGGGGCCGAGCCACTTCTGACCGTTGAGCCGCTGCACCAACCGCGAAACCAGCAGGGGCAGCGTGATCTTGCGCTCGTCGATCAGGAACGACTCCAGCAGGCTCGGTTCGCCGCCTCCTTCGGCCAGGGCAACCGTCTTGGCAGCCTGGATGTCGGCGGCGGTGAAGCACAGCCAGAAACGCCGGCCCGCCGGCAGGGAGCCACACACTTTCCAGCAGTCGCTGCCCACAACCGGCATCGCACCCTGCTCAAAGCGCAGCTCCGGCTCGGGGCCGCCGTAGGACTGAATCTCCTTCGACAGAGCCGGCAGCAACAGCTGCGGCACGAATTCAGCGAAGGGCTTGTCTTCCGGGGCCGGAGGCTTGGCCGGGGCGGATTTCGACGCAGCCGCCGCCTCACTACTGGCTGCTTCTACCGCGGGTTGTGCCGCAGCAGGCTTGGCAGCCTTGCCGGAACCGGCGGCCGCGGGTTTTGGGCTGGCGGAGTCGGTCACCGGTGTGGTCTCTGGATCTGGCGCGGTGACTCTAGAAAGCCTGCCGCGAGCTGACGGGATTACCAGTCCTCATCGTCGCTGGTCCAGTCATCGGCCGCAGCATTGGAAGCGGCAGCGGGTGTCTGGCTGGCGGAAGCGCTGGCTGAGGACTCCTGATGAGCCCTGGCCTGGGGCGAGGATGCCGCGCGAGCGGGCCGGCGGATCACCCGGAAGGGCACCGACACGGTGGGCGGCGGTTCTCCCGGAGCCCGCTGAGGCCCGGCCGAAGGACTCACCGGCGCCGAAGATTCCGCAGCCGGAGCGGAACGCTGGCCCGACGCACCGTCGCCCCAGCCCGGGGCCGACCAGGGTTCCTGGCGGTCCCGGGGTCTGGGCTCACGCTCCTTCGCCGTTGCGGAGGAGCCATTGCGCTGCTGAAGGGCCAGGGCTGTGGCCAGCGCACTCAGGGCGGCTCCGGCGGCACCGCCGGCTGCCAGCCACAGGCCCAGCGGCAGGGCCGGGGATCTGAGCGTGAGCAGTCGCAGGGAGAGCCGCGGCTGCGGGTTGAACGCCCCCAGCAGCAGCAGCGCCAGCAGGGGCGACAGCAGGGGGAGCAGAAGCAGGCGGCGCAGGGTGCTCAGGGGGCTACGGGTGTTCCGGGAGACCGGGGTGGGCGGCCGCATCATCCGTCAGGGAGGCCGGTCCCTGCCAGCGCTGCAGCGATCCAAGCGTGAGACCGAGGCTGTCGAAGATGCGGATCACGAGGAAATCCACCATCTCCTCAAGGCTGGCGGGCCTCTGGTACCAGGCTGGAACCGGCGGGGCGATGCGCGCCCCCGCCTCCGCCAACGCGGTGAGATTGCGCAGATGGATCAGATTCCAGGGCAGCTCCCGCGGGGCGATCACCAACGGCCGGCCCTCCTTGAGATGCACATCCGCCGCCCGTTCGATCAGATCGAGGGCTACACCGCTGGCGATCCGGCCCACGGTGCCCATGCTGGCGGGCAGGATCACCATGCCGCGCGTGAGGTAGCTGCCGCTGGCGATGGCTGCCGCCTGATCGTTCCAGCGATGACAGCGCAACGATCCAGCCTCAGTGCCGCAGCGCTCCCGCCAGAAGCGCTCCTGGGCCTCCGGTTCGGAGGGCAGCCGCACCCCCAGCTCCGCCTGCCAGACCGTGATCGCCCCACGGCTGGCCACCAGTTCCACGCTGTGGCCCTCCTCCAGCAGCAGCTGCAGGGCCCGCTGGGCGAGCGGCTGGGCCGAGGCGCCCGAAACCGCCAGCACCAGCGGGAGCTCACGTGCCATGGAAATCAGGCGTCGCCGAAGTCGTCGTCATCGTCAGACTCGACCTCAGGCGGCTCCGCCGCTTCGGCGGGGAGATCGGGCAGCACCACGGCCAGATCGATCTGGTGACGCAGGGCATCCACCTTCTGGATCTCCACCTCCACGGTGTCACCCACCAGGAAGGTGCGGCGGAACTTGCGGCCCACCAGCCGGTTCTGGCGCGAGCGGTACTCGTACCAGTCGTCCTTGAGGGAACTGACATGAACCAGGCCCTCCACATTGGACGGGGGGACCTCGACGAAGAACCCATAGCTCTGCACACCGCTGATCACGCCGGGCAGCACCTGAGAGACCAGAGGCTCGGCAAAGCGGGCCTGGGCCATGGCCACCAGGTCGTCCTGGAATTCCTGGCTGTGGCGCTGACGGCTGTTGAGCCGATGCACCAGCCCGTGCTGCAGTCCCTCCTGGAACGGTGCCAGCTGGGCGGGCACCAGCAGGGCCCAGTCGATCGAGCCGTGACAGCTGTCGGAAGCGATATCGGCGCAGGTCTTGTGGCGCACCGTGGGCCTGTCCTTGCCCTCGCTCAGCAGCGTGACCAGCAGGTGCTGGTTCCAGAGATCCACATAGTGGAGCGTGGGGCAACTCCAGGGGGCGAAGGCCACCTCCTCGCCGGCCAGGGCGTGGGGGCCCGGCTCTGCCGACAGCTGGGCCGGCCGCAGGCTGCCCCTGAGCAGCTGCTGCAGCGCCCGCTTGCGATCGGTGCCGGCGAAGGCGGCCGCCAGTTCGGCGGCACTGGCGTTGCCCTCGGCGGAGAGCTCGAGAGGGATCTCCAGGGCAAGGGCCGCCTTGGCCACCTCATTGATGTCCGCCGCGTCGGCCGGAGGATGGACGCGGAACAGCCCCGGCAGCTGCAGGGCAACCAGGTGCTGCCCCAGGGCACGGTGGGCCAGCAGCACGGCCTCCCGCAGCAGCGCTCCCGGATCGCTGGCCGGCAGCTCCACCAGCCAGCCCTGGCGGTCGCTGTCCGGAGCCGGCTGGCGCAGGTCGGCCAGGCTGTCGAGGGGAGGCAGAGGCAGATCGAGATCGATCGACCCGGCCTCGAGGCGCCGCTGGCGCAGAAGCCCCGCCAGGGCCTGGACCTGCTCGAGCAGCGGCAGATGCTCCTTGAGGCCTTTCAGCGCCGCCGGCAGGGTGCGGGAACGGGGGGAGCGGTCGGCCAGGGCCTGCAGAGCGGCCCGATCGATGCGGGCGTCGGGCTGAATGCGGCTGAGGCAGAAGCGGTAATGCTCCAGACGCCCCTCCCCGTCGAGCTCAAGGGCGACGGAAACCGCGTCCTGGGCCTTGGCCGTCTGGAAGGCGGCGGCTTTGGCGAGGGCCGCAGGCAACAGCGGCAGCCAGCGTCGCCCGGCACAGACAGCATCAGCCTGCTGGCGCAGCCAGCCATCGAGGGCGCTGCCCAGGCCGACGCGTTCGGCCACAGCCGGGGCGTGCAGCCAGAGGCGGGAACCGCCTTCGGGGCGCTCCTCCAGGGACAACGCGGGCAGAGAAGGCGCCTCCTGTCCCTCCCAGATCTGCGGCAGCAGGGTGGGCAGGGCGGTGAGATCGGTGCGTTTGGCGGCCTCGGGGGCCTTGAGGCTGGCCTTGGGTGCTGCCGGCCGCTCATGCAGGCGATGCTTGGTGAGCAGCAGATCCACATCGGCCTCGTCGCCACCGCGCACCGGCAGGCTGCGCACCACATGGCCCTGAGGAGCGAACTGGGCCACGGGGAAGCGGTCGACCACCACCTCCACCACCGATTCCTGCTCCGGCTCCAGGTGGCTGGCATCGCCCTCGGGCAACTCCACGGCGGTGAGCAGCCGGTCATCGAGAGGCACCGCCAGCAGGCGCTCGTCCTGCCGCTCCACCTGGGCCAGCAGGCTGGTGGTGCAGCGCTCGAGGATGCACTGCACCCCGCCTTCGGGGGAACGCCGCCGCCCACCTTCCCGGGTCATCCGCACCAGCACCCGATCACCATTCCAGGCGTGGTTGAGCTGGTGATCACGGATGTAGATGTCCTCGCCGCCGTCATCCCGCAGGGCGAAGCAGAAACCCTTGCTGGAACAGCGCAGCCGGGCGGGGATCAGCTCGGGATTGTCGTGACGCAGAAGACCGGCCTCGTTCTCCTGCACCAGATCGAGCCGCACCATCGCATCGAGACCGATGCGCAGCTGCTGCTTCTCCTGATCGGAGGAAAGGCCGAGGCTCTTCTCCAGTTTGCTGATCTGGAGAACCTCCTGATCGGAGAGCTGATCGAGAAGATCGGCGACCGTGAACTTCATCGGGATTCGCGACGGATGGGCTCGTTGGTGATGGAACGGGAGGGCGGGCCTGGTTCCTGAATGGATGGACGACGCTGCCGAGACTTCGGGGGAGCGTTGAGCCGGAAAGGCTCGCGCTGCGGGCGGCCTCAGGGATCAGGGGGCAGATCGGCGGAGCGTGCGATCACGGCTGAGGCGCACCGGAGAGCTGGAAACGCACCCGGGGCTGGAGGCTGGATGGGCAGAGGTCAGTCTTTGGACACCCTCAGCGGGCGTCTGCGACGGACCCTTCAGACCCCGGCGCGAAGAACAGCCGCAGGTCAGGCATGGCGTGGTTGCGAGTCAGAACTGCAACCTGCCAGGCCTCACCACCTTAAGGTTCGGCGCTCTGTTCGTCTGCCGCGGGGTCCTGAGGGTCGCCCGAACGCAGGATCAAGCGCAGGCCCAGGATCAGAAAACCCAGGGAGGCCACCAGCTGCAACGCATTGGTGGGAATGACGCTGGAGAGAGATCCACCGGCCGCCGCCCCCACCAGGCTGGCCAGCACCAGGGCGAAGGCGCTGCCGGCGAACACGGCACCCGGTCGGGTGGTGGTGCCGCTGATGCTCACGATCGCCAGCTGGGTCTTGTCGCCCAGCTCCGCCAGGAAGACGGTGAAGAACGTGGAGATCAGCAGGGCGAGCATGGCTGCGGGCGCGGGAGACGATCAGAGCGACAGGGAGGCGGAAGGCGCCAGCTGCAGCACCGCCTGCCGCCCCAGCCACAGGCCCAGGGCCAGCATCAGCACCCCGGCGCCGCGTTCAAGCTGCCGGGCCGGCACCAGACGGGAAAGCCAGCGGCCCAGCAGCACACCCACCAGGCTGGAGCAGATCAGCGCCAGGGAAGCGCCGAGAAACACCACCAGCGGTCGGCCTGATTCCGCCGAAAGCAGCAGCGCCGCCAGTTGGGTCTTGTCACCCAGTTCCGCCAGAAACACGGTGGTGGCCGTGGAGATGAAGACCGTCAGCCAACCCTGGCTGGCCTGGCCGGGATCGGCAGGCTCTGCGGAGGGTGGCGCGGGATCGGTCATGGCCGGGAGCGGATGGCGCGCTCAAAGCGCCGCATCACCCTGCCACGCCCTCCGTATTCAGCGCGGATCTGGCGGCGGCAGCAGGCGATCGCCAGAGCATCGGCAGCGGCGGGATCGGACTCAGCCGGATCGGCGAACAGACGCTGCAGATTCTCGACCCTGCAGAAATCCGGGCGTTCCTCATAGATGCGGCAACGGCAGCTGCCGCTGTCGTAATGGATGCACCAGCCATCCGGACCGACCATCGCCAGGTAGGTCTGACGCTGCTGTGGATCCAGGGCCTCGAGATCTTCCCCTCGCAGTGCCGGATCCAGCCGGCAACAGGCGCCACAGCCCGCGATGCACTGCCAATGAACCATGGCCGCAGGCGCTTCCCCAATGGGTTCAGGCTATGACAAGCCATCACAGAGCCCCGGGGGCGCCGCGGAGCGTCAAGACCCTGGCCGTAACATCAGGCTGAGCTCGCTTTCACAGGACCCGTCATGGGCATCGACTTTCACCTGATCGCCAACTTCGGAGCCCTGGCCCTGATCACCCTGGCTGGCCCGGCCGTGATCTTCATCCTCTTCTACCGCCGCGGCGCTCTCTGAGAGCCCCTTCCAGCGCAGGGGCTCCCGGCTTCAGGCCGCCATGCCCAGCGCCATTGCCGCCTGCCGGAACAGATCGGCCACGTAGGGGTGACTGTCAGCTTCCGGTCCTGACGGCCCCTGCCCGGCGGAGCGATCTGCAGCCCCTGAAACCGCAAGAGTCTCCAGGCGCCGCTCCTCACCGGCAGCATTGCGGATCACCACTGTCTGCCCGTCACGGCGGCACCAGTAGGTGCGATCACGCCGCTGGATCATCACCTCGGCACTGGCTCCTTCGCGCAGCGCCACCAGCTCCAGCTGCAGCCGTTCCTGCCCCTGCCAGCGATCGAGCCTGAGGCGGTACGCCGCATCCACGAGCCCCTGCGGCAGTTGCTCCCGTTGCCAACGCCAGGCGATCGCCCGCCGCTCCGCCTCGCCCTGGGCGAGCGTGAGCTGCAGATGGCCGCCCCGCAGCAGGCGGGCCTGGCGCACCTCGCAGGCGCAGCTCCAGAACAGGGGCGCCGCATGGCCGATGCCGAAGGGTTCCAGCCGCCGCAACTGGGCATGGAAATCGCGATCGATCCGCTCCAGAGCCAGTAGCGCTTCCGGCTCCACCAGGCGCGTGGCCGCTCCCTCGCCGCACCAGAGACGGGCCAATCCCTCCAGCTGCTCCTGCAGAGCCGCGAGCGCCTCGGCCCGGACGGTGAAGCCTCCCGCAGCCGGGTGCCCTCCGAAGCGCTCCAGCAGAGGCGCGCAGGCCGCCAGGGCCTGATCCACCGCAAATCCCCTCGGAGCGCGCACGGAAGCTCGCAGCCGCCCGTTGCCCTCTCCCGCCAGCAGCGCCACCGGCAGGGAAAAACGGTCCACCAGGCGCGAGGCCACGATGCCGATCACACCGTGATGCCAGTGGTTCTGGGCCAGCAGCAGGAAGGGCGGCAGCGGAGCGGGATCGGCCTCCAACAGGGCCAGAGCCTCCGCCTCGATCGCATCGCACAGTTCGCGGCGCTGGCGGTTCATCGCCTCGCATCCCTGGGCCAGCTCCAGAGCCTGCTCCTGGTCCTCGGTGGTGAGCAGATCCACCACCAGCCGCGGATCCCCGAGACGGCCGACGGCATTGATGCGGGGCGCGATCTGAAAACCGACCGCCTGGGCGTCGAGCGGTTGATCCTCGATGCCCGCCAGCTGCTGCAGGGCCCGGAGCCCCGGAAGGGCACTGCCCCCCAGCCGCGGCAGGCCATCCATCAGCCAGCGGCGGTTCACCCCCACCAGGGGAGCCATGTCGGCGATGGTGCCGATGCAGAACAGATCCAGCGCCAGAGCCAGCGCATCGGGCCGGCGCATCCGCCGGCAGAGCGCCTCAGCCAGCACGTAAGCCAGCCCGACGCCAGCCAGCCCGCGGAACGGCGAACCGGCAGGGGTGGTGGCCGGGTGCAGCAGGGCCAGATGGGGGGGCAGCTCAGGGGGGAGGCTGTGGTGATCGGTCAGGATCACCTCCACCGCCAGGTCCCGGGCCCGCTCGAGGGCCTCAGAGGCCGCCACGCCATTGTCCACGGTGATCAGCAGCCGGATGCCGTCGCCGGCCAGGCGCTCCACCATCGCGGGGTTGAGCCCGTATCCCTCCTGCATGCGGCTGGGAATCGCCGGATGGGGATGGGCGCCGAGCCGGGCCAGCACGCCCACCAACAGCGCTGTGCTGGTCATCCCATCGGCGTCGTAGTCACCGCAGACCGCCACGGCCTCTCCCTGGCGGCAGGCCTGCACCAACCGCTTCACCGCCGAGGTCAGATCAGGGAAATGGGCTGCCGGTTCAGGGGCGGGCGGTGGGTTGAGCAGCGAGGCGATGGCGTCACCGCTGCCATGACCGCGGCGCCAGAGCACGGCCAGGAGTTCAGGCGGCAGGCCGCAGGCCTCGATCTGTGGATCGCCGGCAAAAAGCTCCTCCGGCAGACAGGGAGGGAGCAGCCAGCGTTCCGTCAGGGCATCTGAAGCCAAGGAGCCGCCAGCGATCGCTGCCATTGTGCGCGTCACCGACCCGGACTGCAGCCAGGTTTCCCAGGCGACGCCTTCGCTGGCGATGCCCCAGAGCACGGATCAGCGTCGGCGTCCTATGGAACGCCTGGCTGAACGAGGCCGGGGATGATGGATGGGCCACCTCTGGATTCATGCGGACGCAGCCCCCGGGTCCCCTCGCTGGTGCCGGTCCCCTGCGGGCCCTGCTCTGGGATGTGGACGGCACCCTGGCGGAGACCGAACTCGACGGACACCGGCAGGCCTTCAACCGGGCCTTCGCCGAGGAGGGGTTGCCTTGGCAGTGGGATCAGGCCACCTATCGCCAGCTGCTCGCGATCAGCGGCGGCCGGGAGCGGATGCGCAGCTTCCTGCGTCGGTACGAAGGGGAGGAGCCCGATCCCGCTCGTCTCGAGCAGTTGCAGACCCGCAAACAGGCCCATTACGGCGACCTGATGCGCTCGGGCGCCCTGCCGCTACGGCCCGGAGTGGCCCGGCTGATCCGCGAAGCCGCCGCCGCGGGACTGACGCAGGCGATCGTGACCACCAGCGGCCGCACGGCGGTCGAAGCCCTCTGCCAGGGCATGGAGCCTGACCTGCGCGACGCCTTCGACTTCTGGATCTGCGGCGAGGATGTCAGCCGCAAGAAGCCCGATCCGGAGGCCTACCTGCAGGCCATCGAGCGCCTGGGCTGCCACAGACGCCACATCCTGGCCATGGAGGATTCCGGCAACGGGCTGCGGGCTGCCACCGGGGCGAACCTGGCCTGTCTGGTGACGCTCAGCCTCAGCTCACAGCACGAGTTCAGCGGCCTGGATCCAGCGCAACAGGACAGCCCCCGAGCTGCCGACTTCAGCACCGCCCTGGCCGTGCTCGATGGGCTCGGCGAGGTGGATGAGGGTCCAACGCTCTTGCGGGGGAAGGGTTGCCTCCGGGGCCCGGTGACGCTGTCGTGGCTGCAGGATCTTGCCGCCGGCCCATGACCCGCAGCGCCGCTGAACAACCACAGGACCCGGCGCTTTCATGACCGAAGGCCCAGCACGGCAGACCACAAGGCTGCAGCGCCTGGAGCGCCGGCTCGGCAGCTCCCTGCTCAGGCAACTGCGCGACAGCTGGCGCTCCGGCAGCCTCGCGATCCTGGCGCTGCTGCTGGGTTTCTATCTCGCACAGAACCTCACCAGCCTGCTGTTCCCCCAGCTGCGTGGTGGCCGACCGCTCGAGGTGCTGCTGCTGGTGCTGCTGTTCGAACTGGCGGTGCGGCTGCGCAGCCGTTTCGTGGAGGACAGCCCCTCCCTGGGCTGGGTGATGGTGGACAACCTCCGCATCGGTGCCACCTACAGCCTGGTGCTCGAGGCGTTCAAACTTGGCAGCTGATTCCGCCCCGCCCAGCGATCCTTTGCTGAGGGAGCGATTCACCTGGCCGCTGCTGCATCGGCTGATCGCGCTGCATCGGCAAGCCCGCCGCGGCGACGGGCGCCTTCCCCTGATCGCCCTCAACGGCCCGGTGGGCGCCGGCAAGAGCACCCTGGGACGACAGCTCGAGTCCCTGGCCCAGAGCCGGGGACTGAGGCTCGTGGTGGCCTCGATCGATGATCTCTACCGGCCCCTGAGCGAGAGGCGTCAGCGGCTCGCCGGCAACCCGTTCGGCGTCAGCCGGGTCCCTCCAGGAAGCCATGACATCCCTTTGCTGCTCGAGTCCCTGGAGCGCTGGCGCGGCGGCGGAGAGCTGCGGCTGCCCCGCTTCGACAAGACCCTCTGCGCGGGGGAAGGAGAGCGCGGCGGCTGGCGCAGGCAGCCCGCCGATGCCTTGGTGCTGGAGGGCTGGCTGATGGGCTGCCAGCCCCTCAACTCCGCGGTGCTGGCGGCGCTGCCGGGACCTTCAGCCAGCCAGCCGGCCTGCAGCGCGCTGGAACTCAGCCAGGCCGAATGGTCCTGGTTGCCGCATTGGAACAACGAACTCGAGGCGTACCGCCCGCTTTGGCGGGCCTGCGATGGCCTCTGGCTGCTGCGGCCGCTGCACTGGGGGCTCCCCCGGCGCTGGCGCTTCCAGGCCGAAGCCCGGCAGCGGCGCCGCGGTGGTGCCTGGCTGCAGCCCGACGCCTTGGCTGCGCTGGTGCGTTCCAGCCTCTGCTCCCTGCCGCCGGCGCTGTATCAGGATCCGCTGCTGCAGCACTGGCCGGAGCGCTCGACCCAGCTGTTCAGGCGCAGCGGCATTGACGTCTCAGTCACTGAGGCGGGCCCAGACAAGTCCCCTCGCCAGGAGCCTCTGGGGCCCAACGAGCCGACTGACACCATTCCCCCGGGCGCCATGGCGGTTCTCGATGGCCGGCGCCGCTGCCTGGAGGTCAGGCTTCAGTCCTCGCTCTCGGAAGCGTCTTCCGAGACGGGATAAACAAAGCCCTGGGCGCGGCCGCTGAGCACGGCCTTGCCGATCGAGAGCGCCTTGCGTGCAGCCACTCCGGCCTTGGCCTTCCAGTGGGCATGGCGCTGATTGCGCTTGCCTTTGGAGGTTTTCTTCTTGGGTACAGCCATACCAGCGCTCGCGGAGCCAAACGATGATCATCTGCCGCAGCGCCACCTTTCGTCAAATCGCTACAGTCCGCTCCAGCACGGAAAGGTTGTGAACCCAGGCCCCGTTCCCGCCTCCTCCTCGCCATCCCCTGTGCCGAGCGCAGCCAAGGAACCGTTTCGCCTCGGCCTGTTCAGCGCCCCGGTGCAGTCCTACAGCCAGATGCTGGAGGCGATCCGCAAGGGTCAGGTGAAATCCCTGGAGCTGCTGCCCCGGCAGCGCGCCGTCAACGTCACCTACAAGGACGGCCAGCGCGCTGAGGTGCCGGTCTTCACCGAAAACCAGCTGCTGCTGCGCACCGCCGAACAGGCACGGGTGCCGCTGACGGTGCGCGACGAGCGGAGCGAAGAGGCCATGGCCGGGCTGCTCAGCAACGGGCTGCTGGTGATCCTGCTGCTGCTCGGGCTGACGCTGCTGATCCGTCGCTCCGCCCAGGTGGCCAACCGCGCCATGGGCTTCGGGCGCAGCCAGGCGAAGCTGCAGGAGGAAGGCTCCAATCCCGTGCGCTTCGAGGATGTGGCCGGCATCAACGAGGCCAAGGAGGAACTGCAGGAGGTCGTTGCCTTTCTCAAGACGCCGGAGCAGTTCACCTCCGTGGGGGCGAAGATCCCCAAGGGCGTGCTGCTGGTTGGGCCTCCCGGCACCGGCAAGACCCTGCTGGCCCGCGCCATCGCCGGCGAGGCCGGAGTGCCCTTCTTCTCCATGGCGGCCTCGGAGTTCGTCGAGCTTTTCGTGGGCGTCGGCGCCAGCCGCGTTCGGGATCTTTTCCGCAAGGCCAAGGCCAAGGCTCCCTGCATCCTGTTCATCGATGAGATCGATGCCGTGGGGCGCCAGCGCGGCGCCGGCATCGGTGGCGGCAACGACGAGCGCGAGCAGACCCTCAACCAGCTGCTCACCGAGATGGACGGCTTCGAGGAGAACGCCGGTGTGATCCTGCTGGCGGCCACCAACCGCCCTGATGTGCTCGATTCGGCCCTGATGCGCCCGGGCCGCTTCGATCGCCGCATCACGGTGGACCTGCCCGACCGCCGCGGCCGCGAGGAGATCCTGGCCGTGCATGCCCGCAGCCGGCCCCTCGATCCGGAAGTCCATCTGGGCGACTGGGCCTCCCGCACCCCAGGCTTCTCCGGGGCCGATCTCTGCAACCTGCTCAATGAGGCGGCCATCCTCACCGCCAGGCGGCAGCTGAGCAGCATCAACGATCAGGCCCTTCACGATGCCCTCGAGCGCATCACCCTGGGACTGACCGCCGCACCGCTTCAGGACAACGCCAAGAAGCGTCTGATCGCGTATCACGAGATCGGCCATGCCCTGCTGACCAGCCTGGTGCCCCATGCCGATCGGCTCGACAAGGTGACGATCCTGCCGCGGGCTGGAGGGCTGGGGGGCTTCGCCCGCACCATGCCCGATGAGGACATCCTCGATTCAGGCCTGATCAGCCGGGCATACCTCGAGGCACGGCTGGTGGTGCTGCTCGGGGGCCGGGCCGCCGAGATGGTCGTCTTCGGCCCCAGTGAAGTGACCCAGGGAGCCTCCGGGGATCTGCAGATGGTGAGCCGGATCTGCCGCGAAATGGTCACCCGCTATGGCTTCTCTCAGCTCGGCCCCCTGGCCCTCGAGAGCGACGATGGAGAAGTGTTCCTCGGGCGCGATCTGATCCGAGCCCAGCCCCACTACTCGCTCGACACGGGCAACCGCATCGACCACGAGGTGCGGCAACTGGCGATTTCGTCCCTCGAACGGGCCATCGCCATCCTCAGACCGCGCCGGATCCTGCTGGATCAGCTGGTGGAGCAATTGATCGAGCAGGAGACCATCGAAGGCGATGGCTTCAGAGCCCAGGTGGAGCGATGGGAACAGGAGCACCCGGAACTGGCAGGCTCCACAGCTGGACGGCCCTCCAAGGCCGAGGCAGCGCTGAGCCGGGCCGATGTGGTGGCGTTGACCTGAACAACGCCTGACGGTCTGCCGTCCAAAGCGAGCGGAGCTTCCTCAGCCTGAGCCAGACGCCGGTTCCGGATCGTCGATCTCGGCAGCCGGTTCCCAGGCGCTCTGGTGCAGCAGCCGCATCAGATTGAGATGCAGGGACTCCCTGGCGGCGGCCAGATCATCCCTGCTCACATCGCCGCGCCAGCGGCCCGCCAGCTTCAGCTGCCAGCCGGATGCCCCCTGCTCCAGCTCGGCCTGGGGATCGATGAGCTCAGGGATCTCCTCCAGCAGGGCCCGGGCCTGGTTGAGCAGCTCCTGCACCGCTGGCCCCTGGGCATCGCGCACCGGCAGGTTGATCTTCATCGGCTGACTGGTGCGGAAGCGATGGTTGGTCACCACGGAGGAGGCCACCACCGAGTTCGGCAGCGAGAGCACGGATCCATCCGGCTGCTCCAGACGCACCGAGCGCATTCCAAGCGACAGGATGACGCCGCGGATCTCTCCGGAATCCTGCAGCTCGATCGCCGACCCGGCGCCGGGCATGATCACGGTGCAACCCGGGGTCACGATGGTGCAGTGATCGCCCAGCTTGATCTGGCCATCCAGCAGCAGGCTGAAGCCATCGGAGATGTCCCTGATCAGCTGCTGGGTGCCCAGGGAGATCGCCAGAGCCGGCACCGAAGCCAACCCCAGCAGGGTCAACGCGGTGAGGCCCAGGTCCTGTGCGGTGCGCACCAGAACCAGCACCACGCCCATCAGGCCCACCATCCGGGCGATGGTGAGGATCTGGCCCGAGCCTTTGCGCCGCTCCTGCAGCCACACTCCATCACCATCCCTCCGGCGCCGGATGCAGATCGCCTGACCGCTGGCTTCAGCGGCGAGATACAGAAGCAGGGCGTTCAGCAGTCCGCTGATCAGGCTGCTTCCCAGCAGCACCGCTTCCTGGCGCTGCCCGATCAGGTTGATCCACTCGATCGCGTACCACTGCCAGAAGGCAAGCAGCCCCAGCAGCGGCAGCACGGCCAGCACCCCCAGAAAATGGCGCCAACGGCCAGCAGCGGCGTGCCAGCTCTGGTACCAGAGCCTGATGCGCAGCAACCACCAGCCCATCAAAGCCAGCAACCCCAGGGTGACGGGAACCAGCAGAAGCCACTGCAACAGCGACTGCCCGGCGAGCGGCGTCAGCAACAACCGGCGGGCCGGCCGGCTGAGCAGGAAGAACCACTTGGGTGGGATCGCTCCGCCGGGGATCAACGCCCAGAAGGTGTAGAGATCGGCGCCGTATTGCCGCTGCAGCTGGGGCTTGCCCGCGAAGATCGCATCAAAGTCACCAGGCACATGCTTCAGCGTCTGGCGGCTGAACAGAAAGTCACCCGGACTGCAGTGGCTGCAGGCCTTGCCCGCCAACGCCTGCGCCTGGGAGATGGCCTGCAGCAGGATCGAGCTGTTCGGCAGCCTCCAGACCTGCAGATGATCCCGCTGGATCGCTGCCGCATCCGGCAGCTGCAGGTCGGGGCTCTCGGCGATCTCGATGCGCAGCAGGCTCCGCAGCTGCAACATCGTTCCCACCCCGGTCATCGGCCGCAGGGCTGGGGGAATCTGGCTCAGATCGAGCGCCTGGGTGGCCAGCTGCAGCAGCTCCTCCCCTTGATCCACACGCGCATAGACGTCCCTCGAGAAGAAGGGTCCCGGCTGCGCCATGCCCAGCTGCAGCGCTCCCCGCAGCTCCGCCTCAGCCTCCTCGGTGATGCGCAGGAAATTGTCGATCGTCTGGCGGGGTGATGGCCCCGCCACCTCCTGCATCCTGAGCAGACCTCCGGCGATGGGAGCCCTGGGAGCGGCTGGGCTGACGGCGGCCAGCCCGATGGGCATCCAGCCGCTGACCAGCACCAGCAGCAGCGCCAGCAGAGCAGCCAGGCCATGGCGAAAGCGCCGCCGCCGAATCAGCGCCTGACGCGGACCCTGCTCCTGAGGCAGACCGGGTGCTGGAGCAAGAGAGGAAACGATCACGCCACTGCAGGGTGCATCGATCGCATTGTCTGCCTGCAGGAGGCCCTTGCCCACTGCCGGTGATGGCGGCGGATCAGCAGCTGGACTGATCTGGGCCTCCAGCGGCCACGGCTGCGTGGGGACCCCAGACTGAAGGAAGGCCCAGCATCCGGCCAGCTCCCGGCAGACCCTCCATGCCACGCCGATCTGAGCCAGGCAGCGACCACGGCCTGCGGCTGCGCCACCTCTGGCTGGCCTACCTGCTGGCGATGCTGTTCCACGTCGAGCTGGGCCTGATGCCCCTGTTCCACGGGGTCTCTCCGGCGATCGAGAGCCAGGTGCCCGTCAGCCGGCTGCAGCTGGTGTTCTGGGCGATGCTCCTCTATTTCCTGATCCCGTTGGCCTCGCTGCTGCTGATCGCCTACGCGGAGAGCCTGGCCCAGGGCCAAGGGGCACGGGGCTTCTGGCGCCGTTGGCGACCGTTCCACTTCGCCCTGAGCCTGCTGTACAGCCTCACCAACCTGGGCCATCTGATCGCCGACATCGTCATCCCCGACTCGCGGGCCGATCAGGTGTTCCTGATGCTGGTGCTGCTGGCCATCGGCCTGCTGATCAACCGCGAAGCCTGGCTCTGGTGGCGGCAGGCCCGATGATGGATTCCCACGCCCAGCCCCGGTGGAGCGGCCCCGCTTTCATCTCTCGATCCCCAGCACGGATCTCGAGGCCTCAAGGCGCTGGTATGTGGAGGGCCTGGGCTGCACCCCCGGCCGCGGCAGCAGCGAGGCGCAGATCCTCGATCTGGGCGGCCACCAGCTGGTTGTACAGCGGCAACTTGAGCCGGAGCCCTGCCAGAGCGGTATCTATCCGCGCCACTTCGGGCTGGTGTTCGACACGATCGAGGCCTGGAGGAGCCAGCTGGAGCGGGCCCGGGCAGCGGGGCTTCGCTTCGGGCTGGAACCGAAGCTGCGCTTTGAGGGCCAGCCCCTCGAGCACCACACCTTCTTTCTGATCGATCCCGCTCAGAACTGGCTGGAGTTCAAGCACTACAGCCACCCCGACGCGATCCTCGGCTGCCGGGAGCACGGGGTGGTGGGGGATGCGGAGCTGCGCTGATGAGCGCTTCAAGCCCACCCTCCGGGCAGCGAATGCGCCTCAGGGCTCAGCTGCTGGAGTTCCTCAAATTCCGCGTGCTGGCGTCCCAGGAGAGCTTCTTCGAGGCCTGGCAGGGCCTGAACGGCCTGGATGGGACAGCCTTTCGGGACTGGCTTGAGGACCACTGGCCGGCCGCCAGGCTGCTCACGGATGAGGATCTGCTCCTGGTGCTGGAGCAGGCACGGCAGCTGTACCTCGACACACCGGGGCCGCGGCGACGATGACCAGGCTCAATGGGGCCGCGGCTCCATGCGCAGCAGCAGGTCACCGGAATCCGCCAGCAGCTCCAGCCGGCCCTGGTCATCCAGCCGCCAGCGGCGCACCCGAGCCAATGCAGCCAGGAACGCCTCCTCATCGGCGATCACCGACGGCTCGCAATCCATCGGGGTCTTGATCGCAGGCAGCAGGCGCAGCCTGTCTCCCTGAAGGTCGAAGCTGCCGGAGAAGCGGTTGCAGTCGCCGCTGCCGCGCAGGGCAGTGGTGAGGGGATCGAGGCTGAACTGTTGTTCCTTGCGGGGGGCATCCTCACGGACAGGCACGCTGGCCGCCGGAGCGCGCAGCCAGGGATAGCCGCGCAGGGGGCCACCATCCACCGCCTCCAACACGAGCCGCAGGGGAAGCCTGTGCGCCGGCTGCCAGGGCACAGCCGTGGTGGACGTGAACAGCAGGCGCTCGCCATCGCGCACCGTGGCCCGCAGCACATAGCGGCCCTGGGGCTGGATGGCGGCGTCAACCATCGTGATCGTCACGGGATAGGGACTGCGGCCCACCGGCACACTGCGGCTGCGGCCGATCAGCGCCCCCGGGGCATCAGCGCGCGACACCTCCAGCAGCTGCACATCGAGGATCGAATCCGGCGGCAGCGAAAACGCTGGCTTCAGCAGCACCACACCCTTGAGCTGGCCGGCACTGGCCAGAGGTGGGTGAAGAAGCACCAGCGGCAGCAGGGCTGCCAGGCATGCCCGGACGACGGGAGGGACCTGCATGGGCGGATACACCGGCGGCAGGCGCAACCTAGGGAGCCGGCGAATCCGGAGTCCCCGCTGTGGGGGGCTCCAGCAGATTGATCTGCCAGAGCACCTCCTCAAGTGCATCGGCGGCGCTGATGGCGCTGAAGCGCTGGGGATGGTCCGCTGTGCAGCAGGCCGTAAGGGGCGAGAGGATCGTGCTTGGGCGGGCATGGCAGAACTGCACCACGCTGTAGCGCTCTGCCTGGGCACCCTCGGGCGCCACCACCCGATGCCAGCCGGCCGGGATCACGCCGTTGCTCAGCCGCTCCAGCATCAGACCGCTGTTGATCACCACATGCCCCGGCGGCGGGGATGCCGGCAACCAGCGCCCCTCCACCTCCACCTGCAGCCCTGGCCCGGTGGCACGAGGCAGGGCGGTGATCAGGTTGATGTCGGCATGGGCGGCCGCCCACACATGCCCCTCCCCGGGCGAGGCCTGCATCGGCGGGTAGCGCAGAGCCCGGGTGAGGGTGGGGGCCTCCTGGGTCATCTCCTCAAACAGGTCCTCGCTGCAGCCGAGACCCACAGCGATCACCCGCAGGAAACGCCGCTGCAGATCAGCCAGGGCGCCATGGAAGCGGCCCAGCACCGCGGTGATCCCAGGCACCACCGCCTCCGGCAGCACGGGCTCGGGATAGAGCAGGGGATGGCGCCGCCGCAGCGGATGGGCCGCCGGCAGCGGCGCCGCCCAGTTGAGCATCTCCTTCCAGTCAGCCTGACTGGCGCCCGCCGCCGTCTCCACCAGCAGACCGGTGTAACCGGTCTGACCGCTGCTTCCCGGCGTATGGAAACGCTGCTTGCTCTGCTGCGGCAAGGAAAAGAAAGCGGCGAGCAGGCCGTAGGCGGTGTCGAGCAGATCCTCCGGCAGATCGCTGCGGGTGTAGACGAAACCAGTGGCCAGACTGCGGCGCACGCCATCCACCACGGCCCTGCGTCTGGCCGCATCACCCCGCTCGAAGGCCAGCAGGTCCACATCCAGGATCCCGTCGGCCAACGCTCGTCAGGCAATCGCGGCAACGCTAAGGGCGGCTCCTCAACCTGGCCAGGACGGCGGACGCCGCGTGCGAAGCCGCGCCAGGCTGGAGCCGCTGTGCCTTTCCTTGCCGGTTGCGCCCATGATTCCGCCGCGCTTCTGGTGGCCGCCGCTGCTTCTGGCTGTGGCCTGGCTGCAGGAGATCGCCGATCAGCTGCTGTTCGGCGGCCGCTGGAACCTGGCGATGATGCCCGGCGGGCCGATCAGCGGTGTGTTCACCGCACCCTTCAGCCACAGCGGCTTCGGCCACCTGATCGCCAACAGCCTCTGGTTCCTGCCGCTCTCCTGGCTGGTGCTGCTCAAGGGGGGCCGCGACTATGCCGCGGTCTGGATCGGGGTGTACGCGACGGCCATTCCCGTGTGGCTGCTGTGGCCCGTGGGCAGCCACGGTCTCTCCGGCGTGATCTACGGGCTGCTGGGCTACCTGCTGTGGATCGGCTGGCTGGAAAAACGCCTCAGCACGCTGGCCCTGTCGCTCTTCTGCCTGTGGACCTACGGCGGGCTGCTGCCTGCGCTGATCCCCCTGCTCAACCCAGCCGGGGTGAGCTGGATCGGCCACGCGTCGGGATTCGCCGGTGGCATCCTGGCTGCGCTGTGGATGCAGCGCAGCCAGGACCGAAGCGACGGCCTCAGACCCTGATGTCCTGACCGGGGGCCCACTGGGCCATCAACTGCTCGTGGCGCACCAACCGGTAGCGGCTCGCCTCATCGGGCGCCGCGCGGTACTGCTGACGCAGGCCTGCAAGCTGCTGCCGCAGAGCCAGAAGGACCGGATGGTTCTCGTACAAGGCCGGGATCTCGCGATGCAGAAATCTTAAGCGAATCAAAAGCACTGGTCCGGCCAGGGCGGGTTCCGTGTTGTGAATGGTGTCCTGAAGGCCCTCAGGGCGGGCAGGCGTTGCGTCATGATTCCCTTGTGTCCAGCCCTGGCGCCATCCAGGCCTCCCGCCCAGGAATGACGCCGCCCGGCGTTGTCCCAGGACGACGGTCTCGGCGACGCTCTCACCCAACAACAGTGGCCTGCGGGTCCCTGGCGAGGTTCTTCCCGATGGCGTCCGATCCCACCACCTCCCCCGCCAAGGAGGGAGCGCGTTCCGAGCCGGTGACACCGGATCAGCCGGAGCGCTCCTCCCTCACCATCGGCGAGCTCGAAGCCGGTTATTCCCTCTACTGCAAGGCCCTGCGGCTGCTGATTCAAGAAGGTCGCAGCCTGGGCCGGATCCAGCGCACCGTCTGCTGGCAGCGACTGGCCCAGTTGCATACCTGCCTGCCAGGCCAGTACCGGGATCCGGAGCATCTGTACTTCCTGCTGCGCCGCCAGGTCGGCGCCGCACCCTCGACGTCCGGCTGAAGACGGCCTCCGGCGGTTCAGGGTGAACACCCGGCCGGGGCCCTCCCCCGCCATGGTGGATAAAGTTTTGTAGCCCACGTGGCAGTCAGCAGCGTCCCTACCCCAGGCCAACGCGGCGGCCCCATCCCGCAGGCGACCGACGGGCAGAGCACGGATCGGACGGCTGGAGGCGACCTGATCAGCCCGACGGATCTGGCCCGTCTGAACCGGCGGCGTGATGCCCCTGGCCTGCGCCAGCTCAGCCTGCACCTGGCTGTGGTGCTGCTCGGCGTCGTGCTCTGGGGCCTGCCGATGGTCGGTGTCTCCCCCATGGGCGTGGCGATCCCCTGGCCCGTGCGGCTGCTCGGGCTGCTGCTGCTGGGCGTCGGCCTGGCCTTCGGCTTCTGCCCCATGCACGAATGCGGCCACCGCACCGCCTTCGCCAGCCGAGCGCTCAACGACACGGTGGCCTGGTGGGCCGGCGTGCTGAGCTTCTACAACGCCGATTTCTATCGGCGTTACCACCAGTGGCATCACCGCTACACCCACCAGATCGGCCTGGATCCCGAGCTGGAGGACCACCCGCCCGTCACCCGGGCGGCCTACCTGCTTGAGCTCAGTGGAATCCCCTGGTGGATCGGCAAGCTGCGCAGCCATCTCCAGGGTCTGCGCGGCAGGCTTTATCACAAGCCCTATCTCCCCGCAGAGGCCCACCCGGCCGTGATGCGCTCGATCCGCCTGCAATGGGCGGTCTACGGCCTGCTGCTGCTGCTGTCTCTGCCGGGAGCCAACGGCGCCATCCTCTGGCTCTGGCTGCTGCCGCTGGCCATCGGTCAGCCCCTGCTGCGCTTCGTGCTGCTGGCCGAGCACGGCGGCTGCCCCTTCATCGCCGATGGACGGCGCAACACCCGCACCACGCTGACGTTGGCCCCCCTCCGCCGGCTGATGTGGCAGATGCCCTTCCATGCCGAGCACCACCTCTACCCGTCGCTTCCCTTCCACTCCCTGGCCGAGGCCCACTCCCTGGTGCAGGGGCACCTGGCTCAGCTCGATCGCGGCTACCTCTCCGTCCACAGGGGCTTCTGGGCACGCCCTTCCCAGCTGGCCTACCCCACAGCCGCCGCGGACTGCTCCGCGACATCCTTCCCGGCCGTCTGAGGTGGCCAGCCTGCCCGGCTCACGCCTGCCTCAGGAGCGAATCTTCTCCCTGGGGGATCTGCCACTGAGGTCCGGCCGCTGTCTGCCGGATGCACAGCTCAGCTTCCTGACGGTGGGCGAACTCAATGCCGATCGCTCCAACCTGGTGCTGCTGCCCACCTTCTACGGCGCCTGGCCTGAGGATCTGCTCTGGTGCATCGGCCCCATCCTCGATCCCCGGCGCTGGTGCGTGGTCGTGGTCAGCCTGCTGGGCAACGGGCGCTCCAGCAGCCCCAGCCATGGGGGCCTGCCGCTGCCGGCGCAGGGGAGCTGGCCGGTGGATCACAGCGACAACCTGCGGGCCCAGATCCGGCTGCTGGAAGAGACCTTCAACGTCGAGAGGCCTGCCCTGATCTACGGCTGGTCGATGGCCGCCCAGCTGGCCTACCACTGGGCGGTGCTGGAGCCGGAGCGGCCGCAGCGGCTCTGCTGCCTCTGCGGCACCGCCCGCACCACCGATCACAACCGCCTGTTCCTGCTCAGCCTGCGCCAGGCCCTGACGGCGGATCCGGCCTGGGATGGCCTGCGCTTCCAGGCAGAACCCCTCGCTGGCCTGCGCCAGTTCGCCCTGATCTACGCCAGCTGGGCCGCCAGCCAGCCCTTCTACCGCCGCGGAGGCCATCGGGAGCTGGGCCACGCCAGCGTCGAGGCCTATGTGGAGCAGGCCTGGCTGCCCCTGTACCGGCGGCACGATCCGCACAACCTGCTGGCGATGCTCGATGTCTGGCTGGCCAACGACGTGAGCGGGGCTCTGGCCGACTGGCCGGGCGCTGGTGCTGGGCAGGACGCAGCAGCCGATCCGGAGGATCCGGATGCCGCCCTGGCGGCGGCCCTGGGGCGGATCCGCGCGCCCACCTGCGTGATCGCCGGGCGCCACGACCTCTACTTCCCACCGGACGACCTGGCCTGGGAGGCCTCCCACATCCCCGACTGCAGCTTCAGCGTCCTGGAGTCGGATCTGGGGCATCGGGCCGGCAATCCCCGCGATGCACCGACCGAGCAGCGCGCCATCCGCAGCGCCGTCGAGGCCCTGTGCGCCAGCTGACTCCAACCCGTCATCACCCCACCACCGCCCCTCCATGACCGATCTGGCCCGCTTCGCCGCCGATCACGGCCTGCGCCATTTCCTTTTCTCCTTCAGCGATCTGTTCGGAGTGCAGCGGGCCAAGCTGGTACCGGCCTCGGCTGTGGCGGATCTGGCCGCCTCCGGAGCGGGATTCGCGGGCTTCGCCGCCTGGCTGGACATGACCCCGGCCGATCCCGATGTCCTGGCCCATCCCGACAGCCGCAGCCTCACGGTGCTGCCCTGGGAGCCGCAGGTGGCCTGGGTGGCGACCGACCTGTCCGTGGAGGGGGCAGCCCTGGAGCAGGCGCCCCGGCAGGTGCTGCAGCGGCAGATCGCACAGGCGGCAGCCCTCGGGCTGGAGCTGCGCAGCGGCGTGGAGGCCGAATTCTTCCTGCTCACCCCCGAGGCGGATGGTCCGGCCGACCGCCACGACAGCCAGACCAAGCCCTGCTACGACCAGATCGCCCTGATGCGCCAGTACCCCCTGATCGGGGGACTGATGGATGCCATGGAGCGGATGGGTTGGGGCCCCTATCAGGCCGATCACGAGGATGCCAACGGCCAGTTCGAGATCAACTGGACCTTCAGTGATGCCCTCACCACGGCCGATCGCCACGCCCTGTTCCGGGTGATGGCCGCCACCCTGGCGGAGCGGCAGGGCATGGCCGTCTCGTTCGATCCCAAACCCTTCGCGGATCGCACCGGCAACGGCGCCCACCTGCACTGCTCCCTCTGGGATGGGCAGGGCCGCAATCTGTTCTGCGATCCCTCAGGCCCCCAGGGTCTCTCCAGCCTGGCCCGCCACTTCCTGGCGGGCCTGCTGAGCCACGCCCCCGCCCTCTGCGCCCTCACCAATCCTGTCCCCTCCAGCTACCGCCGCCTCGGCAGCGCCGACACGAGCTCCGGCGCGAGCTGGTCGCCGGGCTGGATCAGCTATGGCGGCAACAACCGCACCCACATGGTGCGCATCCCGGATGCGCAACGGCTGGAGCTGCGCCTGCCCGACGGGGCCGCCAACCCCTATCTGCTGCAGGCCGCGGTGCTGGCCGCCGGCCTCGATGGGCTGGAGCGTCAGCTGGATCCAGGCCCGATCAGTCTGGCCAACCTGCACAGCGGTCCGCCCGAGACACCGCTGCCGTGCCTGCCCGCCAGCCTGGAGGAGGCCCTGCAGCATCTGGAGGCCGACACGATCCTGCGCCAGGCCCTGGGGGAACCCTTCTGCCAGGCCTATCTGACCCTGAAACGACGCCAGATGACGGTCAGCTGAGGAGGGAGGCACCGGCCTCCGCGCGCCAGAGCGCCTCCTGCTCGCGGCAACTGCGGGCGATCACCCCCTCCTCGTCGGCGGGCACCACCTGCAGCCGGTAGGGCTCCAGCCAGGCCAGATCCCGGCGCAGGGCCTGCTGCAGATCCTGATCGTGCTCGCCGATGCCACCGCTGAGGGCGATCACATCGACGCCGCCCAGGCTGGCCGCCATGGCGCCGATGCCCTGCAGCAACCGCTCCTGGAACACGGCGATGGCCAGCCTGGCCCCGGCGTGCCCGGAGGCGGCGGCCATGCGCAGATCCTGCATGCTGCCGCTGAGCTGGGAGAGCCCGAGCAGACCGCTGGCGCCATTGAGATCCCGCTCCAGTTCGGCCGGGGTCAGACCCATGCGCAGCAGGGCCAGCAGCAGGCCGGGGTCAACGCTGCCGCTGCGGCTGGCCATCACCAGCCCCTCGAGGGGGGTGTAGCCCATGGTGGTGGCGATGCTGCGGCCATCGCGGATGGCGCAGAGGGAGCAGCCAGCCCCCAGGTGACAGCTGATCAGCCGCAGCGGTCCCGCCTCCGGATCCCGATCGGCCTCGACCTGGGCCGCCACCACCTCACTGATGTACTGGTGGTTGAGACCGTGGAAGCCGAAGCGCCGCAGCCCCATGGCCCGCCAGGCGGCCGGCAGGGCATAGGTGGAGGCCGCCTCGGGCAGGGTGCGATGGAAGGCCGTGTCAAAGCAGGCCCATTGGGGCAGATCGGGCAGCCGCTCCCTCAGCCAGCCCATCACCCGCAGCGCGGCGCTGTTGTGCAGCGGGGCCAGTTCCACCAGGGCCTGCAGCTCCTCGATCACATCGCCATCGATCCGGGTGGGTTCCGTGAAACGCTCGCCGCCATGCACCACCCGGTGCCCGACCAGCGCCAGGTTGGAGCCCGCATGGCTGAGGAAGGCCGGGAACCAGGCTGCCAGCACCGCCTCCGGCGCCCCCGGCTGCTCCAGGCCGGCCTGCACATCCCAGCTCCACTGATCACGCCAGAGCACCCCGCCCGCGGGAGCGATCAGGGCCGCCTTGAGGCTGGAGCTGCCGGCGTTGAACACCAGCAGCCCCTCGGCGCCGGGGCCTGGGATCGGCTCAGGCCGCTCCATCGTTCAACGACCAGACCCAGGAGCGGATCTCAGGGGAATCGATGCCATGGACGTGGGCATAGGCGCGATGCCGCAGGATCTCGTCCTTCATCCGCTCCTTCACATGGGCGGCCCGGGAACCGAGATGGGTGACGCGGTCGATGACATCAATCACCAGATTGAAACGATCGATCTGGTTGTTCATCGCCAGCTCCAGCGGCGTGTTGATGTTGCCCTTCTCCTTGTAACCACGCACGTGGAAGTTGGCATGGTTGCTGCGGCGATAGGTGAGACGATGAATCAGCCAGGGATAACCGTGGAAATTGAAGATCACCGGCTTGTCCGTTGTGAAGAGCGAATTGAAATCGCGGTCGCTGAGGCCGTGGGGGTGTTCGCTGGATTGGGTGAGAGCGAACAGCTTCACAACGTTCAAGACCCTGATGCGCAGGCTCGGAATCTCTCGGTGCAGAATCTCGACCGCCGCCAGGGTTTCCTTGGTGGGGATGTCACCGGCGCAGGCCATCACCACATCGGGCTCGTCGGGTTCGCTGCCCCGGTCGTCATTGCTGGCCCAGCTCCACAGACCAATGCCCTTGGCCACGTGCTGCCGGGCTTCTTCGAGGGTCAGATACTGGAGATGCTGCTGCTTGTCAGAAACGATGATGTTGCAGACGTTGGATTCCAGCAAAGCCGTTTCAGCGACCGCCAGCAGAGAGTTGGCGTCGGCCGGCAAATAGACGCGCACCACCTCACCACTCTTGTTACCCGCCAGATCGATGAAACCGGGATCCTGATGGGTGAAGCCATTGTGATCCTGGCGCCAGACGGTGGAGGAGATCAGGCAGTTCCAAGGGCCGATGGGGGCACGCCAGGGGGCATGGTGAATGCAGCTCTCCAGCCACTTGGCGTGCTGGTTGAACATCGAGGCGATCACATGGGCGAAGGCCTCGTAGGTGTGGAAGAAGCCATACCGGCCGGTGAGCAGATAGCCCTCCATCATCCCCACCAGGGTGTGCTCGCTCAGCATCTCGACAACACGACCATCGCGACTCAGCTCGCTGCCACCCTCACCGTGGACTCCCTCATCCTCGGGGAGGAACTCCTCCATCCATACTTTCTTGGTGCGCTCGTAAATCGCCTGCAGGCGATTGGAGGCGGTTTCATCCGGGCCGAAAACGCGCAGGGCCTCGGGATTGAGATCCATCGCATCGCGCAGCAACTCGCCGAGCGGGTAGGTGTTCTCGTGCTCCACCGTGCCCGGTGCGGGCACCGGCACGGCGTAATCAACCAGATCGGGCAGGCGCAGCTTGCGGCGCAGCAGACCGCCGTTGGCGTGCGGATTGGAGCCCATGCGACGAGGCCCGGCGGGCGCGAGGGCCTGCAACTCAGGGCGCAGGGTGCCGTTGTCGTCGAACAGCTCCCAGGGCCTGTAACTCCTGAGCCAGTCCTCGAGCTGCTGCAGTTGAGCCGGATCATGGATGGGATCGGGCAGGGGCACCTGGTGCGCCCGCCAGAAGCCCTCGAGCTTCTTGTCTCCCAGAGCAGCGGGCCCCGTCCAGCCCTTGGGGGAGCGCAGCACGATCATCGGCCAAGCGGGCCGCACGGCTTCGCCACTGCGTCGGGCCTCGCCGCGGATGGCCTGGATGCGTGAGACAGCCGTATCCATGGCCTCGGCCATCGCCCGGTGCATCAGGGTGGGCTCGTGGCCTTCAACGAAGAGAGGATCCCAGCCATAGCCGCGCATCAGGCTTTCCAGCTCCAAGCGGGGGATGCGGGCCAGCAGGGTGGGGTTGGCGATCTTGTAGCCGTTCAGGTGCAGCACCGGCAGCACGGCGCCATCCCGGATCGGATTGAGGAATTTGTTGATGTGCCAGCTGGTGGCCAGGGGCCCGGTCTCCGCCTCGCCGTCGCCCACGCAGGCCAGTGCGATCAGATCCGGGTTGTCGAAGACGGCGCCGCAGGCATGGGAGAGCACGTATCCCAGCTCACCGCCCTCGTGGATCGAGCCGGGGGTCTCCGGGGTGCAATGGGAGCCGATGTGACCGGGGAAGGAGAACTGCTTGAAGAAGCGACCAATCCCTTCGGCATCGCGGCTCTTGTCGGGATAGATCTCGCTGTAGGAACCATCGAGGTAGGTGGGTGCCAGCACCCCGGGGGCGCCGTGCCCCGGGCCTGACAGATAGATCATGTCGAGGTCGTGATGGCGGATCACGCGGTTGGCATGGGCCCAGAGGAAGGCCTGCCCCGGGCTCGATCCCCAGTGGCCCAGCAACCGGTTCTTGATGTGCTCCGGCCGCAGCGGCTCCTGGAGCAGGGGGTTGTCGCGCAGGTAGATCATCCCCACCGCCAGGTAGTTGGCAGCCCGCCACCAGGCATCGATCAGCTCCAGCTCGCGCTGGCCCTCCAGGGACATCGGCGACCCCTGAGACAGGGTGGGGGAGACGCTCATGGCGATGCGACAAGGCGGCAACAGCACCCAGCCTTGCCGGGAAAGCCGACGCTGACAACGCCACGCAGCAACACCGCTGGGGATCAACCCTGTCAGCCGTCGCTCACAGAACAGGCATGAATGCCTATGGTCAGCGCCGCTCTTCGGGATGACAGTGGAGTCAATCGAAGGGAGGTCCAGAGATGGAAGACACGCCACCCAATCAGACATCAGGAGCGCACTGACTTCAGGCCCCTGCTCCAACAGTCTTGTCTCGATTCACGGTTTTCAGGGTTCCCGTGAACCACCCCATGCACCGCTCACCCAACCTCATCCGGATCCGCTCCGGACGGGGCTGATCAGGTGCCCCGGGGTTCGACGAAAACCGATCCATGGACACCATGGCCCCAGGTGCCTGCCTCGGAAACTCCGACCCAAAAACCAGTCACCACATCGGCGCTGACGACTCACCGATGGCGAGCTCATGCCGGCTTCTGCCGCATCACCCATCACTGGCCCTGACAGGCTTTTCGTCGAATCAGCCCACAACCCGTGCACCAGGAATGGGCCTCCGGATTCATTGCCATTACCGTTCAATCGTGAGGCCCTGCTGAGCACAACCTGTTTGTAACCTCTGGATTCTTCAGACCCGGCCCGGTCCTCGTGGCCGGGTCTTTTCATGGATTGGATCTTTTGATGGATTGGAAGAGAGCGAGATGGTCTGAATCAGCAGCTTGAATCAGTCATCTGGTTCCGAGCGATCCACAGCCTCGGGGGCGCAGCGGCCCGACGCTTGAGAAACCTCCGCTTCAAGACGATTCAGGCTCAGACCACGGACAACATTCCCGCAGGATTCCACCGTTTTTACAGCGCATTCTCAGCGTTTCAGCAGCATGCGCATCGGCGAGGTTTATCTCGAAACCATGTCCAGCGGCACCATCACCCAGGAGGAGATCGGCTGCCTGCTGCTCGGCCGCGACGGCAAGCAGCAGGCAGCCGCCTGAAAGTCAGCCCAGGGATCCGCTGCAGCTGGAACCCTGACCGGCGGTGCAGCCCCAGCAGTGCTCCCCCACCCGGATCGGGTCGCCGGATGGATCGCCGCCGAGCAGATCCTGCAGTCGTGCCCGTGTGCCCGATCGGGCCGGCAGGGCGGCAGGATCCAGCCCCAGATCAAGCATCTGGTTGAAATCGCAGTCGTGCAGGTGTCCGCGCCAGTCGACGCTGATCAGGCTGCGGCACATCACCGCCTCGAGGTTCGACGGCTGATGGGAGCGGCGCAGCCGCTCCAGATAGGGCTCGAGCTCACCGCTGGCCCGCAGCACCGCCGCAAACCGCTGGATCGGCATGTTCGCCAGGGCGAAAAGGCGGTGAAATACCACCCCATGCTCCTCGAGCAACACCCGCTTGTAGTCGCGCTCCAGGGCCTCCTGGGCTGGAGGCAGCTCCGGGCCCTGGGGGTTGAACACCAGATGCAGGCCCAGATCCGAGCCCGGCAGGCCATAGCCCAGACGATTGAGCTGCCGCAACCCTTCGATGCTGCGCTCAAACACCCCCTCGCCCCGCTGGCGATCGACATTGCCCTGCAGGTAGCAGGGCAGAGAGGCCACCACCTGCACGCCCTCATCGGCCAGGAACGCAGCCAGATCCTCCTGGCCTGGTTCACTCAGGATGGTCAGGTTGCAGCGATCGATCACAGCCACGCCCAGGCCCCTGGCCTGACGCACCAGGGTGCGGAAACCTGGATGCAGCTCGGGAGCCCCACCGGTGATGTCCAGGCAGGGGATCGCACGGGCCTGCAGCACCGCGGGGATCAGCTCCAGCAGATCCATCGCCATCTGCTCCGTGCGGCTGGGACCTGCCGCGACATGGCAGTGGCTGCAGCTCTGGTTGCAGCGATAGCCCAGGTTCACCTGGAGCGTGGTGAGGGCACCGCGCCGCAGCGCCGGGAAGCGGGCGGACGCCTCTGGCAGCGGCGGGCTGATCACGGCTGTCATGACGGGGATGAGCTGGGTCTCGGCACGAGCCACGTTGCCGCACGCAGGGCAACCGGCCCCCTGAAGCACGAGGATGGAGGAATCGACACCGGTTCAATGGCTCGCTTCCTCGTGGTGCTCAAACCTCGCAACCCCGTGGAACCGCAGGAGCTGATCAGTGCCCTTGATCCACTGGTGAAGCGGCTGATGGCCGAAGTGGAGCACCGCACCGCCGCGCACCTCAGTGCCATGCTGCGCGATGCCAGCGACAATCTGCGGCTGCAGTTGTTCGCCGATGTGCAGGCCCAGTCCTGCGGTCCTGTGCTGGAACTGGTTTTGATGAGCCGCGAACCGATGGGCCGGGGAGCGCCTCTCACCCGGGGGCGCTTCGGCCAGCTCCTGGAGCTGGTAGAAGAAACGATCCCATCGGTGCAGGTGACCTTCCGCTCCGACCGAGATGGCCCCCTGCCCGGAGGGATCTGATCCTCCGATGCCGATGCCGCTCCCGATCCTGGAGACCACGTTGAACCGCAGCATGCTCCACCCGCCACGGGGTTATCGCCCCCTGGCCTGGCTTGGCCTGATCAGCAACGTGCTGGCCGTTCCCCTCGGGCTGGGGCTGATCCTGATGAATCCCCTCTGGCGCACCACCCACATCGCGGTGGGCGCCGGGGCCGTGCTGCCCTGCGCGGTGCTGGGGATTGTGGCCAGCGTGGCCCTGTTGCAATGGCGTCACTGGGGCCAGGTGCTGGCGATCGTGGCCCTGTCGATGAGCCTGGCGATCTCGGTTCCGTATGGAATCGTGCGCATGGTGCTGCTGGCCCAGGACCGGCCGGCCCTGATGATTCTTGCGCCTCTGACCTGGGCCCTGAGCTGCGCGGTCCTGGTCTTCTGGTGCCGGCCGGCCATCCGTCGCTACCTTCGCTGAGCCGCCGTGATCCGGGTGGCTGCCGGTGCCGCCTGGCCCCGTTGCCGCTCCAGACCACTCTGGCCATAGTGACGATCTGCGGTTGTCACACGCCTGGCTGATCGCACCCGCGGCAAAGCCTCGTAGCCGTCCATACATACAGACCGAGGCGTTCATCCATACGGTGAACGCACAAGCCCCAGATCAGCCCCAGTACGGCTCCCTTTCCACCTCCGCACCGCCTGCCGCACCAGGCTTCCATCACACCTCTCCCTCAGGCATCGACAACCGGACCATCCCGTCCACGCCCCGATCCACCGATCCACCCACGCACCAGCGCGACCATCCCTCCGCCGCTTCTGCCGATGTCCGCTCCTTCCGCCACCCCGTCCCGGACCGCCCGATCCGCCGACCCACGGCTGTACCGGCTGGTCGATCAGCACGGCGATCCCCACCCCGTCCTCGATGACCTCTACGACTCCCTGGAGGCGGCCTGGAGCGAGGCGATCAGCTGGTGGAACGACCATGTCGGTGCCGAGCAGAGCGTGATCGGCATCGGCGTGGAGGTGAGCACCGCCAGCGGCGAATGGCGGACCCTGCGCCACCCAGGCAGCTGAGCAGCGGGGTCTGCCGCCTCAGAACAGGACGCGGTCGTAGATCCTCAGGGTGGTGAACCCGATGGGCCAGGCCAACGGATTCGGACCTGCCGGCCAGGCGACGACCGAGAACATGTAGGTATCAGCCTGCATCGGATTGGTCCAGGGCCTGAGCACCACGGTCACCGTCTCCCCGGGCTGCACAGGTTCGGGGAAGTCAATGCTGATTCTCCGGGAGGACGCCTCGAAACTCGCCTGCACCGGCACCCGTCGTCCCTCCCGCCGCGGCCATCCCAGAAATGCCCTGGTCAACCCGCTGGTGAACGGGAAGCTCCGGTCGACGCCACGGGTCTGCTCCAGGGTGAGCCGCGACAGCGCCGCCCCGGCATCGGCATCCAGCGCCACCGTCAGGTAGTACCAGACAGGCGCCTCCCCCACGGTGGTCTGGTAGCTGATCAGATCCGCCTTCCAGGGCCCCTTGATGAACGAGGTGGCCCCGCCGATCTCCACAGCCTTGGCAGGCACCAGCAATGC
>JBAWXG010000017.1:0-37749 GCA_037144195.1 Synechococcus sp. ELA057 | reverse complement strand
GCCCTGCTGCTCGGCGATTTCCGAGAGGGTCTGGCCGCGCTGCACGGTGATGCTGGCTCCTCCCCTGGTGGAGCTGCTTGTGGAGCTGCTGGCGGTGCTGCGAGTGCCGCCGCTGAGACGCAGCTGCTGGCCCGCGACCACCTGATCGGGATCGCTGATGCCGTTGATCCGCATCAGGGTTGTGAGGCTGATGCCCTGCTGCTCGGCGATTTCCGAGAGGGTCTGGCCGCGCTGCACGGTGATGCTGCTCCCCCCGCTGCGGCCTGCCGATCCAGCCGAGGCACTGCGGGATCCACCGCCGCTGCCAGGAATCTGCAGCACGGTTCCCGCTTCCACGTGGTTGGCCCGCTGCAGGCCGTTGAGGCTCATCAGCCTGTTGACACTGATGCCGTAGCGATCGGCGATCTCGGAGAGGGTCTCCCCAGGTTTCACGGTCACCTGACCGGCCAGAGCTGGCAGGGGAAGGATCAGGGCCAGCATCAGGGCCGCAAGGGAGCCGCGCATCGACATCAACCAGGAGATGGCGGCACGTTAGAAGTGGTCTCGGGGATGATCCAGCCCCTGTGACCGATTCCGCTGGCGAGCGTTAACCCTTCGCTCCCGGCCTGGTCTGCACCGACCGTTGCACGGTCGTGGTCTCGGCGTTCAGGTCAGCAGCCACTCCATCAGCCGCAGAGGAATCCGGTAGGGGGGATACCGAAAGGGCAGATCGAACAGGAAGGAGCGGCTGAGCACCGCGCGCCGGTGGGAGAAGGTCAGGAATCCCGCCTCGCCGTGGTAGCTCCCCAGACCGCTCTCTCCCACGCCGCCGAAGGGCAGCTGGGCCAGGCCGGCCTGAACGATCACATCGTTGAACACCACACCCCCGGAGCTGCTGGCCTGCAGAACCCGTCGCCGGGCGGCGCGGTCGCCGCCGAAGAGGTACATGGCCAGGGGTTTGCTGCCCCGGCGGACGAGGGCCAGGGCGCTGTCCAGATCAGGCACGGTAAGCACCGGCAGCAGCGGGCCGAACAGCTCCTCCTGCATCAGGGGATCCGTCTGGGGATCCTCCACCGCGATCAGGGTCGGTTCGATGCGGCGGCGCGCGGCGTCGCAACGGCCTCCCATCAGCACCTGCCCGCGGCTGATGGCCCCCTGCAGCAGCGATTCCAGCCGCGCGAACTGGGTCTGATTGACGATGCTGGCCAGGTGAGGGCTCGCCAGCGGGTCTTCGCCGTAGAAGCGGACCCATTCCGTGGCGATCGCCTGCAGCAGCGGCTCCCGCAGCGAGGGGGTCACCAGCAGATGATCCGGGGCGACGCAGGTCTGGCCGGCGTTGATGCCCTTCCCCCAGGCCAGGCGCCTGGCGGTGACGGTTGGATCGGCGCCTGGCAGAACGATCGCCGGGCTTTTGCCTCCCAGTTCGAGGGTCAATGGGGTGAGCTCCCGTGCTGCCGCTGCCGCCACCAGCCGGGCGACGCGGCCGCCACCGGTGAAGAAGATGTGGTCGAAGCGTTCCTGCAGCAACCGGGCGGCCACATCGCCATCGCCGTTCACCACCTGAACGGTGTCCGCGGGGAAGTGATCGCGCACCAGTTCGGCGATCAGCGCGGCGGTCTGGGGCGCGTGCTCGGAGGGCTTGATCACGGCGGTGTTGCCCGCTGCCAGGGCGCTGATCAAGGGATGCAGGCACAGCTGGAAGGGATAGTTCCAGGGACCGATGATCAGCACGCAGCCGAGAGGCTCCGGATGCACCGCGGCCCTTGCTGGAAGCACCCAGGCCGGCAGGCCCACAGGCCTCGGTGCCATCCAGCGGCGCAGGTGGCGGCGGGTGTGATTGAGCTCCTGGCGCAGGGCGATCTGCTCGAAGCTCGCCTCAACCGGGGGTTTGCCCAGATCGGCCGCCAGGGCCTCCAGCAGCGCCTGGCCAGCGGCCTCCAGCAGCGCCTGAAGCCGATCCAGCTGCTCCAGACGCCAGGCCAGCGGACGGGTGCGCCCCTCCTCCACCTGTGCACGCATCGCCTCCAGTGGCTGATCCAGCAGGGGAGGCGTGGCGGAGCTGCTCATGGGCCGGAACGATCGGGCCCTAGAATGGTCGAGTCACAGGCACGGTTGTGAATCTCCAGCCGCAGGGCGTTGAGCCTGGGACTGGAGGGGCCGCGGGCGTCGTAGAGCAGGGCGAGGGCCTCGGCGCTGCGCGAGGCATCCAGCGCGCTGAGCACGGCCCGCGTCCAGGCTGCGGGATCCCGGCCCAGGGAGCGCCGCAGCTGGGCTGAGCGAGCCAGAGTGGCGCTGCTGCCGCCGATCAGTTCCACGTTGGCGAAGTTGTCCTGGCCGATGCCTTCGGGCCGCAGCCGCAGCAGCAGCCGTTCGCCGGGGCGCAGTGGCGACAGGGGCCACACCAGTGGTCCCGCAATCGGGTTGCTGCCATCGCTCAGCAGGCGCCAGACCACCTGGCCATCCCGTTCCAGCCTGATCTCCTCGAAGGTGCCGCGGGCGAAGATCGTCGGGTCGGCCACCGGTGTCACCGCTCGGACCACGCCCTGGGGATCCCGATTGGCGGCGGGAGACAGCAGGCAGATGGCGATGCTGTCAGCACCTCCGCGCAGACCGAGGGGCTCCACGCTGGGCAGCCAGGAGAGCAGCGCGGCGAGAAGCTGAAGCCGGGCGCCCATGGCCAGGTGGACTGTTGCTGCGACCCTAGGGGCGTCATCTGGTTGTGGCGATCCGTGCGCCCCGCTCTGCTGCCCATCGCCCCCGCCGGCGTCGCGCCGAGGGGCAGGCGCTGCAGGATCGCTGTGCTGCTGGCTCCGGCCGCGTTGGCCACCCTGGCGCTTCAGGCCTGCACCCGTCGCCATCCCGCTCCGACTGCCGCACCCACCACGGACGCCAGGCCGTTGGTGATCACCACGGCGGCGCCGATCACCCTGTTCACCCGCGCTGTTGCAGGGTCCTGCGCCACGGTCATCCCCCTGATTCCTGCGGGAGTGGATCCCCACGCCTTCCAGAGCCGGCCTGCTGACCTGCTGCGGTTGCGCCGGGCCCGGGTGCTGGTGAGCAATGGCCTGGGGTTGGAGTCGTTCCTCACGCCCCTGATCCAGGCCGCCGAGCGCCCTGATCTGGTGCGGATCGAGAGCGGCGGTGGCTTGGCCCTGCCGGCGGCATCTGCCAATCCCCATGCCTGGCTCGATCCGGATCGGGCGCGCCGGCAGGTGAAGGCGATCGGCGAGGGACTGGCTGCCGCCGATCCGGCCTGTGCCAGCGGCTATCGCCAACGTGCCGCGGCTTTTGGCAAGCAGCTAAGCGTGTTGGATCAGGAGATCGCCTCCCGCCTGGCGGGGTATCGCGGCAGGCGCTTCGTCACCTCCCATGCTTTCGCGGCCTATTTCGCCCACCGCTACGGACTGGTGGAGGTTTCGCTGCAGACAATCCCCGAGCAGGAGCCTTCTCCACAGGATCTGCAGCGCGTGGAGACCGCTGTTCGCCAGGGCCGGTTGCGGGCTGTGCTGAGCCCGCCTGGCGAGCAGAGCCGCGCCCTGGAGGCCCTGGCACGGGATCTCGGGGTGGCCGTCGGCTCCTTTGACACCCTGGAGCTGCTGAGCGATGTCCAGAGCGCCGACCCTCAGACCTATCTCAAGCTTCAGCGCCGCAACACCGATGCCGTGCTCAAAGCCCTGGGCAAGGGTGACCGCCTGGGGCCCGATCAGGCTCAGGGCGGAGCGGGAAGCCCTTGACGAGACTTGAACTCGTGACCTCTCCCTTACCAAGGGAGTGCTCTACCGCTGAGCTACAAGGGCATGTGGAAAGGTGGGCCGGGTTGGATTTGAACCAACGTAGGCAGAGCCAGCGGATTTACAGTCCGCCCCCATTAACCACTCGGGCACCGACCCGAACCACACCCCTAGACCTTACCAGTCGGTCGGAGCGCAGCCTGGCTGCGTTTCCGGTGGGTTGCTCCGTACCATGCAACCAGTGGCTGCCGCGTCGGACGGCCTTGCTCCCATGCGCGTTCTGCTGCTGAACGGCCCCAACCTCAACCTGCTGGGGCAGCGGGAACCAGGCCTCTATGGCGGGCAGACCCTCGGGAGCATCGAGGCCGATCTGCACCAGCGGGCTGCGGCCCTGGGCGTCGCGCTCGACTGTTTTCAGAGCAACCACGAGGGAGAGCTGGTCGATCGCATCCAGCAGGCCCGCGGCGAGGTGGAGGGCATCCTGATCAACGCGGGCGCCTTCACCCACACCTCCATCGCCCTGCGGGATGCCCTGCTGGCGGTGGCGATCCCCTATGTGGAGCTGCACCTGAGCAATGTGCACGCCCGCGAGGGGTTTCGCCATCACTCCTATCTGGCTGATCGGGCGTTGGGGGTCATCTGCGGCTTCGGGCCCATGAGCTATCCCCTGGCGCTGGAGGGTCTGCTGGCCCATCTGGCTGCCGGGAAGCCCTGATGGCGCGGATCGCATCTCCTGCAAGTGCGGTGGCCCGGGTGAAGTGGCTCTCCGCCCCCACCAGTGCCCGGTGGCTGGAGATGGCGATCGCACGGCCGGAGCTCGTGCTGATCGACCATGCCCACTGTGAGCGCAAAGCGGCGGGTGCGGCGTTGCAGCTGATGTTCCGCTACCCGGCTGAACCTGGGCTGGCTGAGCGTCTCAGTCCCCTGGCGCGGGAGGAACTGGAGCATTTCGAGCAGGTGCTGGCGGTGCTCAAGGAACGAGGATCCGCCCTGCGGCCGCTTCAGGCTCCTGCCTACGGCGCCCGCCTGAGCCAGGCGGTGCGACGGGAGGAGCCGGGCCGCATGCTCGACAGCTATCTGGTGGCGGGGTTAATCGAGGCCCGCAGCCACGAGCGGATGGCCTTGCTGGCGGCCCACAGTCCCGAAGAGCAGTGTCGGGATCTCTATGGCGAACTGCTGGCCAGCGAGGCGCGCCACTTCGGCCTCTACTGGCGGCTGGCCGAGGAGCGCTTCGGCCGCGAGGCCACCGTGGCGCGGTTGGAGATGTTGGCTGCGGTTGAGATTGAGGCCCTGACAGGACATCTGGCCCACCCGGAGGACGTGAGGATGCACGCGGTGGGGGTGGAGTTGGACTGAGGCGACCGGAGCCCCCGGGCTCATCTCAGCGCGCCGGGGCCAGGAACTGGATCGGCGCCGATGGCTGCAGGCGATTGGTCACATTGCCCTGCAGATCATCATGGCCTTCGATCCCCAGGGCGCGGATTCCGCTGCCGGGGGCGAAGTTGATCTGGTTGAGGTTCACCCACACCATCTGGGGTGAGAGCGCGGAATCGAAGTAGTAGACGCGATTGGTCTGATCGATGATCGTGCGCCACCAGGTGGGGGAGATGTTCGGATGTTCGGGATCGGGAGTGCCCCAGGGTACGGAGATGTTGCGCATCACGCTCATCACACCGGCCAGGGCTTTGCGGGTGTCGCTGGTGGGCGGAAGCTGTTGCAGATACCAGGATCCGCGGATGAAGCGGTCGGGCGATTGGATGGATCCGGGTAGATCGCGGTTGCGATCCTTGCTGATCCAGAAGCTGTTGAGCTTGAGCTGCTCGCTGTAGACGGGGCTGTTGGTCATCACCTGATACTGGGGGCCGTGATGGATCACAGGCTTGCCTTTGAGGTATTCGATCACCGCCGAATCACCGCTGGCATCGGAGACCGCCATGTGCACGGTGGCCTTGGCCATGCCGCCGGGTCCGAACGGCACCGGCACGATCTGAATCGCATCGCTGGCGACCGCCTGCACCAGCTCCGCCACGGTGGCGTACTGGCTCAGCAGGTACACCGTCCAGGCCGCGAAGGAGATCCTCGGTCGGTTGCCGGCATTGGCCAGGCCGAAGTCGTTCTCGGCGAGATAGAGCAGGTTGGCCGCCAGCCCTTTTTCATTGAGGCCATCGAAGCTGGCGTCGACAGGCCCGCCGGGGGAGGTGCTGCCGCTGACGACCACCGAGCCGTAGCGGCTCGTCCAGCGCAGGGAGTTGGTGCCACCGGCGCCATCGAGCTTCTCCCCCCGGGGGATCACGATGAAGTGGGAGTTGAAGCCATAGGGCCAGTCCATGGAACGGCCGGTGATCACCTGCTTGCCGGGGCCCACCCAGGTGACCCGAGAGCAGGCCTGCACCGCCGGACTCGCCCAGCAGAGTCCAAGGGCGGCGATCAGGGCGAGGAACCGGGGGCGGCGCATGAGCAGAGGAGGGAGTCAGATTCTGTGTAGCCAGATCACGACCTCATGCCCCTGTTGTTGAAGTTTTCTCGGCAATCGCGCTCGCGTAACACCTTTGGCTGACGGGCACCGGTCGATTCCTTCGCTGCCCGGACTGTCCATCAGGCTGCTCCGGGCGTTGGGGTCGGGTCGTCCACTACGTTGATGCGCATTGATCCTGATTGCCGCCCATGACCTCATCGTTCCGCAGATCGATGCTCGACCGTTGGGCAGGGTTCGCGGTGCTCCTGGCGGGGGCGCTGTCCATCGGCCTGCCGCTGCGAGCGGCGGAGATGATCAATGTGGCGGTGGTCGACGACCAGCTGCCCTGCTCGGATTGGGATGGGAAGCTGACGCGGGGCAGCGCGGTTGACATCTGGCATGACATTGCCAGCAAGACGGGTCTGGCGTTTCGGTTTGTGCAGGCCGATTCAGCTGAAACGGCGATTCGGCTGGCTGCGGAGGGGAAGGTGGATCTGGCGGTGGGCTGTTTCAATATCACACCATTTCGGCTTCAGCAAGTCTCTTTCAGTGTTCCTTATTCGGATGACTCTCTGGCTTTGCTGACCAAAAAGAGCGACTCAGATTTTCTGTTTGTGACCCGCCGTCTGTTCAGCAGCAGGGTCGTGCGGGATACGACGATTGTGATCGTTCTGATGGGCTTGCTGTTCGCGGTTGTGCTGTGGTGGTTATCGAAAGAATTTCAGCACCGAGATATCGTCGGTGATACCAAGAGGCAGACGTTCTTCAAAGGCTGGATGATGCTGGCGATGGGGACCGGGATCTACAAGATGGGTACCGCTCAGCCGAGCATGTTTGTCATCGCGCTGAGCAACTTCGTCCGCCTGGTGCTCACTTCAATTTTCGTGGCGGCAGCCACCAGCGCCCTTCTCGCTGCCAGAGACCCCTCCGACATCATGGATGCGAAGACTCTTAAAGAGCAGCTCAAGCAAGGGATCGGTGTGGATGAGGGCACTGTGGCTCAGGCTTGGCTTGAGCATCGGGCCGACAGCTTTCTGACGGTGGAAGAGCAATTGAAACTGATCAAGCCTTACAAGCGCAACCAGGATCTGGTGAAAGCCCTGGAAAATGGTGCCGTCGGCAGCATTCTCGCTGATTCCGATACCATCAACCACATCCTTGCCCAGGTCGCATCACCCAATGACTATGAGATTCTGGCCCGTACCTTCTACCGAACGCCCCAGGCCTTCGCCTTTGGTGACCGTCTCAGCGATGCAGATGTTGAGCGAATCAATCAGGCGATCGGAGAGCTGAAGTTCAATGGCGATGTGGATGTGGTTCTGCAGCGCTGGAGGCCTGCTTCCACCCATGCCGGTCAGTGACTGCAGGCAGGAGCTATCCCCAGCCAGGGCCGTCAGACTGATCCGTTCGGAATGATGGGCGACTTCACCTCCGTGGGGAACGGGAGGGGAAGGTTGGTCCCCGGCGTGCGGAAGGCAAACGACCAGTACACCCTGCAGACATAGGCGGGTCCGCGCACGGTGCGGATGGTTCTTTCGTCAAAGCGCTTGACTATCGATTTGCTGGGCATCAGGTACTGGGCCTGATTGCAGGCATCCACCTCGGAGACGGTTGAGGTGTAACCGGTGCTGCCTGAGAGCACATCAGGCAGAAACATCTCAAGGTAATTCTGCAGGGCGCTGAGACCGGGAATCGAGGAGACAAAGCCGTTGATCAGCGGTCCGCCGAGGAAGTCGCGGTAGTCGCCGGGCGTCAGCTGAAGCAGGCGCGTGATAGCCCCTGCCGGGGACACCTTCGCCCGTTGACCGGGTTGGACCCTCAGACTCTTGCCGGTGGGTTTGCCGGCGTCATTGAGAGAATCCACATCCACCGTGCCCTCCAGCACCGTCACGTCCGTGGAGCCGTCAGGCTTCACATCCATGAGGTAATTCGTTCCCCTCACGCTCAGACGCGCCGAGCGGGTGCAACCACCTGCCTTTCCCGAGACCAGCAGTTGCCCCTTGTCCAGCAGGAAGCAGCTGCTCCCCAGACGAAGGGTTGAGAAGCGGTTGATCCGGGCGGCGGCATCTTTGTTGAAGGAGATCTGACCGCGGCTGTCGCGGGTGCTGATCACCTGGGGTTGCACGGCCAGTGCCTTGATGACGGCCTGCTTCTGGTCGATGTACAGCTCATTGCCATCAAGAATCTCCACCACCGTGGCTTTCTCGGCGGCCTCCACCTGGCTTGGAATCGCACAGGTCAGGCCCAGAAGCAGTGGCAGCGCAATCGCGGCTCTTCGTTTCAGCCCCCGCCCACGGTTGATCGTCTTGGCACGCCTTGCCCAGGACATAGTGACCGTCATGGAAGCGAATGCGATATCGGCTGTAACCCCAGCCTGAACGCCCAGACCATAGCGGCAATCATCAGAAACTCCACACAGGGACTGATCCACCGGGTCGCCCGGCTTCGTCGTGGGTCTCAGGACAGTGGTGCCGAAACGGCGGCGGGCCGATCGTCGAGCAGAGGGAAGCGAGAGGCGATGGAATCGCCAGTGAAGCTCGCCACCCAGCCCTCGGGGTTCTGGAAGAAGCGCAGGGCGCAGAAGCGAGGTTCCGGTCCCATATCGAACCAGTGCTTCGTTCCAGCCGGCACGGAGATCCAGTCGTCCGCTTCGCACAGCACCTGCAGCACCTCAGCGCCGAGATGCAGGCAGAACAAGCCCCGCCCTTCCACGAAGAAACGCACCTCGTCTTCGCTGTGGGTGTGCTCCGCCAGGAATTTCTGGCGCAGGCTGGCGCGGTCGGGATGGTCGGGCGCCAAGCGGATTGCATCGACCGTGGGGTACGCCCCCCGGGCCTGCACCGCAGCGATCTCCTCGGCGTAGGCCTCAAGGATGGCCTGGGGGCTGCAGTCCGGGGGGAGATCCACCCTGGCCGTCCAGCGCTCGAAGCCGATGCCCCGCCTGGCCAGCTCCGCCTGGATCACCGCGGCTTCCTCGCTGCTCAGCAGCGGTTGAACCGACCCTTGATCCACGTAGATGCGTAGCTGACTCATGCTCCGGGAGCGCCCATGAACGAGGCTAGGTGCCTTGCATGCAGCTGCGCCCGCGGCTGGCCTGATGGAGCGCGATCAACGAGCCGCTGCAGACCAGGTCGCTGCGGGTGGACTGACGCTGGTGGGTGTGGGCCCCGGTGATCCCCAGCTGCTGACGCTGGCGGCGGTGCGGGCGATCGAGCAGGCGGCCGTGGTGGCCTATCCGGTGGCGCGTCATGGTGCGGAGGGGATGGCGGCCTGCATCGCCGCCGCCTGGATCCGGCCCGATCACCGGCGGCTGCCTCTGCTGTTCCCGATGGTGGCCGAGCCGGCGCCGCGCCTGTCGGCCTGGCAGGCCGCCGCTGATGCCCTGGACACTGAGGTGCAGGCAGGGCAACGGGTGGTGCTGCTGTGTGAAGGCGATGTGTCGCTGTTCGCCACCGGCTCCTATGTGCTGCTGGCCCTGCGCCGCCGCCATCCCGCCTGTCCGGTGGCGCTCATTCCTGGTGTTCCTGCGGTCTGTGCCGCCGCCGCTGCCGCCGCCTGGCCCCTGGCGCTGCAGCAGGAGGGGCTGCTGATCCGCCCCACCCCCGAGACGGCCCTTGATCTGGAGACCCTGCTGATCCAGGCGCGGGATCAGGGCACCGTGCTGGCCCTGCTCAAGCTGGGGACGCGCTGGCGCTGGGTGCGGCCGTTGCTGGAGCGCCACGGATTGCTGGACGAGGCGCTGTTTGCCCGGCGGGTGGGCTGGCCCGATCAGCGGCTGGCCGCCGCCGCCGCTGTGCCGGAGGAGGAGCAGCCTTACTTCTCGCTGCTGCTGATCCGTCAGGGCTGGCCGGACGTGCTGCCCTGAGCCGGGGTCGCCGTGGGGCGGCTGAGGGCCTCGCGGGCCTGCTCCAGCAGATCCAGCGCCGCGGCGGGGCTGGCCGCGGCCATCAGGGCATGGCGCAGCTGGGGGGCGCCCGGGAAGCCGTTGCAGGTCCAGGCCAGGTGTTTGCGGGCGATCAGCAGACCGTGATCGCCCCGGGCGGCCACCAGGGCCCGCAGCTGCTCCGCGGCCAGATCCAGCCTGCCGGCCGCGTCGGGAATGGCCAGCGCCGGCTTGCCCCTCAGGGCCCCATCGATGCAGCCCACCAGCCAGGGGCGCCCCATCGTTCCCCGGCCCACCATCACGCCATCGGCTCCGGTGATCTCCAGGCAGCGGATGGCGTCGGCGGGGCTGTTGATGTCGCCGTTGGCGATCAGGGGGATGGTCAGCTGGCGCTTCACGGCTGCGATGGCCGTCCAGTCGGCCTCGCCCCGGAAGCCCTGGGCGCGGCTGCGGCCGTGCAGGGTGAGCAGCTGGGCGCCGGCGTCCTGCAGCCTCTGGCACCAGCCTCTGGGGTCGCTGCCGCCTTCCCAGCCCAGCCGCGTCTTCACCGTGACCGGGATCGCCACCGCGGCCGCCACGGTCTCCACGATGCGGGCTGCCAGATCGGGCTCGCGGATCAGGCCGCTGCCGCCGCCCTTGCGGGCGATCTTCTTCACCGGGCATCCCATGTTGATGTCGATCAGGAAGGCGCCGGCCGCTTCGGCGCGCCGGGCTGCCTCGGCCATCGCCTGCGGCCGGTGATCGAACAGCTGCACCCCGATCGGACCCTGTTCGTCGCAGAGCTCCTCCAGCTTGATCCGGCCGTGGCCCAGCTCCAGGCTGGTGGCGTTCACCATCTCGGTGAACAGCAGCGCCTCGGGGGCCCAGCGGCGCACCAGGCTGCGGAAGATCCGATCGCTCACGCCAGCCAGCGGCGACTGCAGCACACGGCAAGGGAGCTGGCGGGGGGTGCCGTTGCCCGGCAGCTGCAGAGGCGCGAGGGCAGTCATGCTGGATTTCATTGTCGCTCCTCGTTGCCGTTTCCCCGTGGACGCCGCCGCCAGCTCCGTTGCCACGCCCCTGAGCCGCACGCTGCTGGAAGCGGTGCTGGCCGATCGCACCAGCGACCGGTTCGTGTGTGAGCTCCTGTGGCAGCGGCTGGGCTATGTCCCGGATGCTGTTGGAGTCTGGCGGGCGGGCCCCGCCACACCCGAACCCTGGTGTCAGGCGTTCCCCATGGAGCCCCAGTTCATCGCCGAGCGGCCGGCCAGCGTGGCGCTCACCCGTTCGACCCCGAAACCGTACAAGCAGCTGCTCAAGGAGCAGCTCGGATTCGCCGGCTATCGCATCGGTGAGCTGTATCCCCGCCGCACCCGCCGCGCCACCGCGGTGAACTGGCTGCTGGCCCATCTGGCCGAGCGGGGCGAAGCGCTGAGCGAGAGCGGGCCACTGCCGCCCTTGCTGGAGCCGCCCGCCGATCCGGTCGTCGGGCATCCGGGGGATCTGGAGGTGCGCTGATCAGTGGATCGGAAGGCTCTCAGGACTCGGGATGTTCAGAGCGTGAGGAGATTGGCAGCAGGTAGAAGGACGGCAGAAGTTCGTTCTGTTGAATGACCTTGACAACACTGGTTCCAAAATCTTCTCGGTTGGAGTTTCCAGCCAGGAAGTCGGTGGGGATCGAGGGTGGTTGCAGCATTCTCTGGCTGATCAAAAACAGAATGGCGATCACGGCGATGATGCCTGATGCATTCCAAACGGTGAGCATGTTTTCAGCTTTCCATGCTGGCGCTGGTGTCTTGCCCTCCCGCTTCTGCTCGGCTCTGTGTTTGTAATGGCGAAACAGCCAAACCAGCAGGGCGCTGTTGATGGTGATGGCGATATAATCGAGAAGAAACCAGATGTCGCTGAAGACGAGATAGTCTACGGCTGGTCTGAATACGCGGGAGGCGAAGTAAAGGCTGACGGCTGAAAGCAGGCCTGAGGCGCCGAACCGGCTGGCGGGACTGCTCTCCCGCCAGTGAAAACCGATGATGGTTGTTGCCAGGATCAGCAGCAGAGGAGTGACGATCATGGCCAGTGCCGCGGGTGTGCGCCTGACCAGGTGAAACGAGATTGAAGTGGTCAGATAATCGCTCAGATCATCGAGCGGAATGTTCTGAGATGCATTGATTGCCTCCTGCTTTGGCGCTGAGTCTGTATTCGTCTGCGGCGAGCTCTGTGACGCCTGTGGGGTGACGGCTCTGATCAGGAAGGAATTGGCTTTTCTGCCCACGGTCGCATAATCAATATTGAAGCTTGTGTCGTGATTCTCGAAAAGGTTTGCAGCCAGCTCGACCTTGAGACTGTCGATATCAATGTTGTTGATGAACTGATCTGATTTGAGCCCATTGGGCTGAATCACAATTTTGATCCAGTGTTGGTCAAAGGGGTAGTTGAAGTAGGTGTCACGCTCTTCGATTTCCAGTTCGAATCGTGCCCCCCAGATGCGGCGCTGCCCACTGTCTGAGTTGTACGTGTTTTGCCAGCCGCTGAATTTGCAGCCGCTGCTGCGGCTGCGGCAGCCCAGCGAAAGGTCGCTTGGCTTCCAGTTCGGATGGGCAGCCGGCAGCCAGTTGAGATTGAACCAGCCGCGGATCAGATATTTGTTCGGCGCTTCCAGGCTGGCATCCAGGCTGTTCACCTGAACCGCCGCGAAGACCATCTTCGAATCCGGATCGCAGCGTCCGTAGCGTTCGCAATCCTGGTCGGCTGCCTGCATGAAGGAGCTGATCGCAGGAGGGGTTGGCTCCGTTCTGGATTCTCCGGCTGAAGCGAAGCTCATCCATGCCGTGAACAGAATCAGCAGCAGCGTCACACAGGCCGTGGTGGCAATCCGAGCGATTCGGCCTCTGAAGGGTGATGTCATGTTTCTCATCGCCGAATCGGTGTAATGTTTTGATCGCGTTTACGGGTTGACTCCTGATAGCCACGGCACAGGGATTTAGTGTCGTCTTTCAAGATGTCCTGGCGATGACCCTGCAGCGCCAGAAGGGCCTGGATGCGCTCTTCTGGACGCAGAGGGATGACATTGTTCTCATTCATCAGTCTGGCGTTATTGTTGAGCATGAAATCGGCCAAGTCGCCAATGACACACCGATTTGGGCTGCGTGAATTGATGTAGAGGTAAATGGTGCGAACCAGTTTGGCTGGATAGCGGTTCAAGGCGTCAGCCCCAGGCGCGATCGGAGGGGAGTTTTGTTCAGCCTGGATCGGCACGATTCGGAACTTGGCCCCCTGGAGTCGGGCTTTGAGGCTTGGTGTTGTCGGAGAGAAGAGGAGGTTGTCAGGATTATTGTCTACATTCAGAAAGGAGCGCTCATAATTTGCTGCCAGCAGATATTGGTTCGGTGGTTTAATCCCCATGATCCTGAGATCATTTTTGAAATCGGTCTGGGCGTTGAACACCCAGCGGATCGGTCGTTTCGGCCATCGGGGATTGATGTCGCTCCAGCTCACAGGGCGATCTTTCTGCGAAGCCTTTGCCAAGGCATCGAGCGGGATGGCTGTCGCGAACCGGTTGCTGTCAGGCACAATGAAGCCGCGCATGGAATAGCCGAGGGGGATCCGGATCATGCCCGAGCCGGATCCGCACGGAGGTGCAGCCATCTCCACGGATTTAAGGCGTATCATCACCGCGCCAATGTAGGGACTGTCCGGTATGCAGAATTTTTTTAAGACGGTTAATGAGGGCGCTGAGAAATATCCAAGTGCTGAGAAATTTCCTTGCATGCTCTCAGGCTGAGAGCCGGAGCTGATCCTTCCCAGGAAGTGCCAATAACTGTTGAGAATCATGGATCTCGGCAATTGAGAGCCGATGATCGCGAGATAATCCTTGGAGAGGCTCTGGTCGTATACTCTCTGAATCTCCTGTTTATTCAGTGAGAATTTTTCCGCTGAGTCCTTGGTGACAAACGGGTTCATCCCGATGCTTGATGAATGCGTGCATCCCTGGAGGAAGACGGGAAGCAGCATCAACGTGGCTGCCAGTGTTGGCCGCCTGATCCTTTGATTGCTGAAGGAGCGCATGATCCCAGGCTGTCACGCCAACTTTAGGCGGGCTTCTGGGTGGGGCTTAACCGCGTCTTGATGTGCCTGTAGGCGCACTGCCATCGCTTCTGAATCAGCTCATTCGGATCTGTCCTGAATCGAGCTCTTCACCCATCGTTGATCTGAATGGTTCAGTTCGCGGAACCTCGCTGCCGCCCTTGCTGAAGCCGCCCCCGTTCCGGCGGATGCCCCATCTCGCCTGACGGGGGCGGCCCTGGCTGGCGCCAGTGTCGATACGGTGAGCCAGTGCACCGCTGGTCAGGGCCACGATCGTGTCCAGCCGCTGCTCTTGGATCCCGTGCACTGCTGAAGCCAGAATGGGCAATGGGCAGGTCATGGTTGCGTGAGCCCTCCATGAACGTCCTGCGTCCTCCATCCCTGGCCGCCCTGGGTCGCTGGCTGTTGCTGGGGCTGCTGCTGGGGGTGTTGCTGTGGCCCTACCAGGCCCTCTCGGAACTGGGTTTTCGGCTGCAGCGGGGGCTCTGGCTGGCGGGCCAGCCCCAGCCCCTGCTCGGCTGTGGGGTGGTGTTCGCCGCCACGACCGTGTTGGTGGTCCTCGCCTGGGGGCCGCTGGCCGCCGGTCGCGGTGGCGGCATCGCGGCGCTGCTCGCCCTCGACCGCGTCGGCGAGAGCGAGCGCAGCGCCCGTGAGGCGCTCTGGTTGTCCCAGCTCAGCCTCACCACCCAGCTGCAGCGGCTGCCCCTGCTGGTGCTCACCCACATGGGTGGTCTGGCGGTCGGCGTGGAGTCGCCCTCGGTTGCCCTCGGGGCAAGCGTGCTGCTGGCGATCCGGCGGCGCTGGCCCGCTTTTCAGCCCCTGGCCATCCTGCCGCCGCAGCTGGTGGCCGTGATCGGCGGCGCGGCCGGGCTGGGTGCGGCGTTTCGCTCTCCCCTGCTGGCCGTCGCCTACGGGCTGGAGGAGCTGGGCCAGCGCAGCGGCCTGCCGCTGGTGCTGCCCGCCCTGTTGCTGGCGGGCAGCGGCACCCTGATGGCGACCACCATGGGGCAGCCGGCACGGCTTCCGGGCCTGAATCTTGGGCCCTTGGCACCGCAGGTGTGGGGGTGGGCTGCGCTGCTCACCGTGGTGGGTGCCGCCGCCGGCGCCCTGCTGGTGCGCTTGACGCTGCCGGCGGCTGCCGTGGTGAAACGACTCTTGGCCCGGCGGCGGCGGCTGGGCGCCCTGTTTCTGGCAGGCTCCCTCAGCCTGGTGGCGCTCGCCAGCGGCGGCCTCAGCCTCAACGATGGTTCCCTCTCGCTCGCGGCGGCCCTCTCCGGCGACGCCGTGGGCGCGCCCCTGCTCTGGATCTGGCGCCTGCTCTCGACGGTGCTGAGCCTGGCGCTGGGAGCACCGGGCGGCCTGATGCACGACAGCATGACCCTCGGCGCCCTGCTGATCAGCCCACTGCAGGGCCTGCCGGGCCTGGACCGCACGGACCTGGCCCAGCTGGCCGCGGTGGGCGCCACGGCTCTCTTCGCCGGTGCCCACGGCTGCCCGCTGTTCTGCGCCGCCTTTGTGTTCACCCTGCAGGGCGATCCGGGCCTGCTGCCCTTGCTGTTGCTGATGGCCGCGGTGGCCTCCGCCCTGGGTGAGCGCTGGCGTGGCGAGGGCTGGAATGAGCGCCAGGTGCGGGTTCTGCTCGAGTCGCAGTCCGGCGACGCTCAAGCCAGCGCTGTTCAGAACCACGGCGCCACCCCGTCGGGCGGGTGATTCACGCCGGCCTGGCCCAGCAGCCGCAGGCCCAGCTGGCTCACCTGCGCCGTGCTGTTGTAGGGGCCAGCGCAGCCAAGGCAACGCTGGGGGCGAACGGCGATGCCGCGGGGTTCCCAGGTGCGGGCGACTCCCCAGGGCTTGGGGGGGCTGGCTGCTGGTGCCTTGAAGCCCTGTCGCTAGGGTCAGATCACGACGTACGAAAGAGAGAAGCGTTTGGCGCTTCCGGTAGTGGCCATCATCGGCCGGCCCAATGTGGGCAAATCCACCCTGGTGAACCGGCTCTGCCGCAGCCGCGAGGCGATCGTCCACGATCAGCCCGGCGTCACCCGCGACCGCACCTACCAGGAAGGCTTCTGGGGGGACCGCAGCTTCCGTGTCGTCGACACCGGTGGCCTGGTGTTTGACGACGACAGCGAATTCCTGCCGGAGATCCGCGAGCAGGCCGCTCTGGCCCTGGAGGAGGCGGCCGTGGCGGTGATGATCGTCGATGGTCAGAACGGCCTCACCGCCGCCGATGAGGCGATCGCCGAATGGCTGCGCTTCCAGACGGTGCCGGTGCTGCTGGCCGTCAACAAATGCGAATCGCCGCAGCAGGGCCTGGCCATGGCCGGTGAGTTCTGGGGGCTGGGGTTGGGGGAGCCGTTTGCGATCTCCTCGATCCATGGCTCCGGCACCGGCGAACTGCTCGACCGGGTGATCTCCTTTCTGCCTCAGATCGCTGACGACGGCTCGGAAGAGCCGGTGCAGCTGGCGATCATCGGCCGGCCCAACGTGGGCAAATCCAGCCTGCTCAATGCGATCAGCGGCGAGAAGCGGGCGATCGTCAGCCCCATCCGGGGCACCACCCGCGACACGATCGACACCACGATCGAACGTGAGGGGTTGACCTGGAAGCTGCTCGACACCGCCGGCATCCGCCGCCGCCGCAGCGTCGATTACGGGCCTGAGTACTTCGGCATCAACCGCAGCTTCAAGGCGATTGAGCGCAGTGATGTCTGCGTGCTGGTGATCGACGCCCTCGACGGCGTCACCGAACAGGATCAGCGTCTCGCCGGCCGCATCGAAGAGGACGGCAGGGCCTGTGTGGTGGTGGTGAACAAATGGGATGCCATCGAAAAAGACAGCCACACCATGCCGGCGATGGAGAAGGAGCTGCGCGCGCGCCTTTATTTCCTTGACTGGGCTCCGATGCTGTTCACCTCGGCCCTCAGCGGCCAGCGGGTGAATGCCATTTTCCCCCTGGCCAAGCTGGCGGTGGAGCAGCACCGCCGGCGGGTGAGCACCTCCGTGGTCAATGAGGTGCTGCAGGAAGCGCTGCGCTGGCGCAGTCCCCCCACCACCCGTGGCGGTCGCCAGGGGCGTCTGTATTACGGCACCCAGGTGGCCAGCAGGCCCCCCAGCTTCACCTTGTTCGTCAACGATCCCAAGCTGTTTGGTGACACCTACCGCCGCTATGTGGAACGCCAGATCCGCGAGGGCCTCGGCTTCGAGGGCAGTCCGATCAAGCTGTTCTGGCGCGGCAAGCAGCAGCGGGACGCGGAGCGTGACCTGGCCCGTTCCTCCGCCCGCGGGCGCTGAGCCCATGACCCGCAGCAGGCTGCGCCCCTGATGGACTGGCTGCGCCAGCTGCCGATCGGACAGTACGTCGATGGGGGCGAGGCAGGTTCTCGCTCCTGGCTGCGCAGTCTCGATCCACGTCTGAAGCTGCTGTGGACGCTGTTCTTTCTGCTCACCCCCGTGCTGGCCAGCTCCCGCTGGCGGCTGCTTCTGGTGGGGTTGCTGCTGCTGATCACCGCCTGCAGCGGGCTGCCGCTGCGCCTGTGGTGGCGCGGCGTGATCCTCTGGCTGCTGCTTTCAGCCCTCGTTGGGCTGCTCAGCTGTGCCCTGCCTTCGGTGGGGCTGCCCGCCACCAGCCTGCAGCGCCCGCCCGGCGAGCTGCGGCTGGCCCCGGCGCAGTCGCCTGGGGATCCTGCCCCCGACAGCACCGGCCTGGCCTGGGAGCTGGTGCGCTGGGGGCCTCTGAGGCTCGGGCCCCTGGAGCTCGGGCCGCTGGTGGTCACCCGTCAGTCGGCTCAGCTCGGGCTGCACAGCGGCACTCTGCTGTTCACCCTGATTCACAGCGCCAATCTGCTGCTGCTCACCACCTCGCCGGAGGCCCTGGTCTGGGCCATCGATGCTGCCCTGGCGCCGCTTTCACGGCTCGGTCTGCCCGTCGAGCGGCTCGGTTTCACCCTGTTGCTGGCGTTGCGTTTTCTGCCGCTGGTGCAGGAGGAGCTGCAGAACCTGCTGCGTTCTCTTGCCACCCGCGCCGTGCAGCTCAGATCCCTGGGCTGGAAGGGGGGGCTGGCTCTGGTGCTGGCCCTCGGCGACCGCCTGCTCGCCAACGTGCTGCTGCGGGCCGAGCAGGGGGCCGATGCCCTGATGGCCCGCGGTGGCCGCTGGCTTCCCCCTCAGGCGTTGCACGAGCCCGTCGGTGGCCTGTCAGCCGCTTCCGTACTGGCTCTGCTGCTGTTGCTTTCGCTCGTGGGCCTGCGCCTGGGCTGGGGTTCTTTTTAGCTCTGTCGACGCGGTGGGGTTGAATGGTTCTCAGTGCGAATGGGTAAGTGAGCTCAGAGCGTTATCTCAACCATCCGACCTTTGGGATGCTCTACCGGGTTGCCCCCGTGGCTGAGAGCAAGGATCTCTATGCCACGCTCTATGCCCAGCGCATCTTCTTCCTTGTGACGCTGCAGGCGAGAGGAGCGCTGTTCGAGGTCATTCCCCAGATGGATGCCCGCCATTTCGCCGAGCAGAATCTCGTCCGCGCGCGCCGCGAAGGTTCCGATGTCCTGGCTCGCTGGCGCCAGCTCTTCGACCAGACCTTTCTCTGATGGCGGTCGGGGAAGGCCCCGATCCGTTGGCCGATCGCCTGGCGGAGCTGCGTTCGCGGCTGCCGGCGACCGCCCATCTGCTGGCGGTGAGCAAGGGCCAGCCCGCCGACGCCATCCGCAGGGCTGTGGCGGCTGGCCAGCGCAGCTTTGCCGAAAGCCGCCTGCAGGAGGCGATCGGCAAGCAGCTGGAGCTCGCTGATCTCGGCCCCCTCGACTGGCATTTCATCGGCAGGCTTCAGGCCAACAAGGCCAGGGGGGTGCTGCGCCATTTCGGCACCATCCATTCGGTCGACAGCCTGGCCCTGGCTGAGCGCCTGCAGCGCATCGCAGCGGAGGAGGCTCTGACGCCGGGAATCCTGCTGCAGGTGAAGCTGCGCCCTGATCCCGCCAAGACGGGCTTTGAGCCGAATCCGCTGCGCGAGGCCTGGCCGCGGCTGCAGCAGCTGGCTCCGTTGCGCCTGCTGGGGTTGATGACCATTGCGCCGCTGGGGCTGGATCAGGCCCAGCGGTGTGCTCTCTTTGCGGACTGCGCGGCCCTGGCCGCAGAGCTGGGGCTCCCTGAGCTGTCGATGGGGATGAGCGGCGACTGGCCGGAGGCGGTCGCGGCCGGAAGCACCTGGGTGCGGGTCGGCAGTGGCCTGTTCGGTCCGCGAGCGGCTCTTCAGCAGGCAGCTGCTGACAGCCCGTGTGCACAGGGCCCGGAACTCTTGCCACCCCTGGCGTGAGACGCTATCCAGGTACGAGGCATCCATTTCGAGGCTTTTCCGTGTCGTTGTTCTCCCGCCTGCGTGCCGTCGTCTCCGGTGATGACTATCTCGACGGTGAGTACGACGACGAGCTTGATTACGACGCTGGTGAATCCTCGTCGCCGGCCACCCAGAGCCGTGGCGGTTTCTCAGCCTCCAGTGCACTGGCACTGAGCGAACCCTTCGGCGCGGAGGATCCCTTCGCCGGCACGAATGTGATCGGCATGCCGGGCATCACCACCTCGATCGCGGAGGTGTATCTGATGGAGCCACGCAGTTTCGATGAGATGCCCCGCGCCATTCAGGCCCTGCGTGAGCGCAAGACGGTCATTCTCAATCTCACGATGATGGAGCCGGATCAGGCCCAGCGTGCGGTGGATTTCGTCGCCGGTGGCACCTTCGCCATCGATGGCCATCAGGAGCGGGTGGGCGAGAGCATCTTCCTGTTCGCCCCCAGCTGCATCACCGTCACCACGGCAAGTGGTGAGGATGCGGCCTCCCCCACCGTCACCTCCAGCCGCACGGTGAGCGAGCCCCAGGATGCCGCCCCCAGCCCGGCCTGGGGCCGTGCGGATGCCGCCATCTGACGGGCTGAGCGGCTCACCGGGCACGGCCCGATCGGAGGCGTCCGCGACCATGCCTTCGGATCGGCACGTCGGGATTCTCGGCCTGGGCCGCATGGCCCGGGCCCTGTTGTCTCCGCTGCTCGACAGTGGCGATCTGAGCCCTGCCGATGTGCGTGCGGTGGTGGCACGCCCCAGTTCCGCTGAACGCCTCAGTGCCTCTCTCGGGATTGCGGTGGGTACCGATCCCGGCCCGGCCTGGCGGGCTCCCGTTGTGTTGCTGGCGGTCAAGCCTCAGCAGCTCGAGGCCCTGGCGGGGAGCTTGGCGGCCCTTGAGGCCGAGCTTCCCGCCTCCGATGACGCTGCGGCCACCGGTCTGCCCCGGCGCCTGCTGATCTCGGTGCTGGCGGGGGTTCCCCTGTCCCGCCTGCAGCGGCTGTTCCCCACCAGCGCCATCGTGCGTGCCGTGCCCAACACCCCGGCCCTGGTGCGCGCCGGCCTCACGGCCCTGGCCTGGGGGGAGGGGGTCGGTGCTGCCCGTCAGGAGTGGGTGCGCTCCCTGTTTGCCCGGGTGGGGGAGGTGATGGAGCTCCCCGAGGCCCAGTTGGATGCCTTTCTGGCCCTCACCTCCTCCGGCCCCGCCTTCGTGGCCCTGGTGGCTGAGGCCATGGCCGATGGGGCCGTGGCGGCCGGCCTGCCGGCGGATCTGGCCCGCCATCTGGCCCACCGCACCCTGGCCGGCACCGCGGCCCTGCTGCAGCAGCAGGAGCTCCATCCAGGCCAGCTCAAGGACATGGTGGCCAGCCCGGGGGGAACCACGGTCGCCGGCCTGCGCCAACTCGAGCGCGCCGGCCTGCGCTCCGCCCTGCTCGAGGCCGTGCTGGCCGCCGCAGAGCGCAGCCGGCAGCTGGGCTGAGCGTCAGCCTCTCTTCTCGCCCAGGCGAGGCTCGGTGCCGGCCAGCAGCCGCTGCAGGTTGCTGCGATGGCGCCAGAGCACCAGCACCGTGGTGATGATGGCCAGCAGCAGATAGGGCCAGCGCAGGCCCATGCCGTGATCGCTGAACCAGCCGAGCATCAGCAGCGGCAGGGACAGTGCAGCCACCACGCTGGAGAGGGAAACGATCCGGCTCAGGCTCAGCATCGTGAGAAAGATGCCGAAGCAGGCCAGGCCCACCGGCCAGGTCAGCCCCAGCAGCATCCCCAGCCCGGTCGCCACCGCCTTGCCGCCTTTCCAGCCCAGCCACACCGGCCAGATGTGACCGGCGAGGGAGGCCAGGCCTGCCACCACCACCGCGCTGTCGACAGCGATCGCCGCTGCGGCTTGAGGCTCAAGCACCGCCTTGGCCAGCAGCACGGCCGCAGCACCTTTGCCCACATCCACCAGAAACACGGCGAGGGCGGGCCCTTTGCCCAGCACCCGCAACACATTGGTGGCGCCGGTGGAGCCTGATCCCTCCTGGCGGATGTCGAGCCCGGCCAGCCAGCGGCCCGCCAGGTAGCCGCTGGGGATCGAGCCGAGCAGATAGCCGGCGACCAGCAGGGCGATGGACAGCAGCAGGGTCATGGGCACAGAGGGAATCGGGGTCGGGAACCATCGCGGCCGGGTGCCGCTCAGTAGAGATCGTCCTCCAGCAGGATCTCGTCCGCAGAGGCGGCGAAGGCCAGCCACAGCGGGAACTGCAGCACGGGGATCTCCACCACGCGCTCGGCCGCGTCGATCACGATGAAGGGGAGCTCACCGCGCTCCTCCAGTCGGTCGGCCCGCTCGATCAGGGCATCGGCCCGCTCGAACAGCACGATGCCGCTGCCGGGCCCGAAATCGTCGCGGGTGAGCCCCAGGCTGTCCTGCAGGCCCCGGCGCCATTCGCCCAGGCGTTCCGGCTGGCTGGCCAGCACCAGGGTCTGGAAGCGGTCGCCATAGAGCTCGCCGAGGATGGCAATGGCCGCGGCCGCGATCAGCACGTTGCGGTTGCGGCTGCCGGCGCTGGGCTGGGCACCGCGGCCTCCCTGGGCCAGGAACCAGTCCTCGAGAACGCCGGCGCCGCTGCTTTCCAGGGTGCGGCGCAGTTTCCAGGGATCGGCATAGAAATCGGGCTGGCCTCCGTAGCGCTCGAGCAGGCTGCGGATCATCGGTTCGTCGTCACTGAACTGCCCGGCCACGGCGGGGGGCGGAGCCGCCGCCGCAGCATCGGCGCTGGGTTGATCGAGGGGCGAGGGCTGCACCAGCACGGGCTGGGGGACCAGGTCCACCTGCTCGGCGGCCGCGGCCAGATCCTGCAGCGCTCCCACCAGGTACTCCTGAAAGCCGCGCATGCGGCGGGCGATCGCATCGGACTGACCGCTGAAGCTCGCTGTGATCTCCTGCTGCAGTTGCGTCTGCCGCCGCTCCAGCTCGCTGATCTCCTGTTCGAGGCTGCTGCGACGCGCGATCAGATCCTGCAACGCCAGATCCAGCAGCGGACTGCTGGCGGATTCCGCACCCGCTGACGGAGGCGGAGCGGCAGCTGTTGCAGACGCGTCAGCGACAGCTGGATCGGCAGGGCCGGCGGCTTCAGGACCCTCTCCCAGGTCTTTCTCGGCCGGTGCCTCGTGCGGCATTGCTGCCTGATCGTCAGGCGATTGGGGTGTCTCGCTCATCAGGATGCGGAGGAGGGGGACAGGGGGACGCGGCGCTCCAGCTGACGGCGTAGCTCATGCCCGTCGAACAGGATCGGCAGCAGGTGCAGGCTGCGGATTTCCCGGAAGTAAAACAGCACTGGCAGCGCTGGCCAGAAAACTCGCCAGCCGGTCCATTCGGCGTAGGGGAAGCGGCGGATTTCCTGGTCCAGCCTCAGCACCAGCAGCGCCTCAGCGCTGAAGCGCAGGCGCAGCAGGGCCGTCTGCAGCAGCAAAAACAGGCCGAACAGGCCCGTGATGCCGCTGATCCAGGGCAGCACCGCCCAGGCAGGCAGCAGCACCTGGGCCAGCCCCGCGGCGCCCAGGATCGCCAGTGCCAGCCAGGGCATCGGGGCCAGGGTGACGTCGGCCTGCAGGGGGGTGGTCTGGGCCGGCTGCGGAGCGCTCTGGGGACTGGGTGTGGTCATTGGCCGAAGAGCACCTGGGTGAGGATCACATCCATCAGCGCGACGGTGACCAGAATCATCACCACAGCCCCGGTGGTGCTGGAGCCCACCTCCTTGGGGCCACCGCGGGTGGTGAGCCCCCAGCCGCAGGCGATCACGGCGATCTGTAGGCCGAAGACCACGGCCTTCAGCAGCATCGAGGGCAGGTCGTTGGCCTCCATCCAGGTGTGGACGGAATTCCAGAACACCGCCGGAGGCACGTTGTACAGCAGGGTGCAGCTGAGCTGTCCCGACCAGATCGCCACCCCGAAGAAGAGCAGGCACTGCACCGGTGACATCACGACCATCGCCAGAAGCCTTGGCACCACCAGATATTCCACCGGATCGGTGCGCAGCATGGTGATCGCATCGATCTGCTCGGTCACCTTCATGGTTCCGAGCTGGGCGGCATAGGCCGTGGCCACCTTGCCGGTGAGCAGGGTGGCGGTGAGCAGGGGGGCGATCTCGCGCGAGAGGCCCAGCGCCAGCAGGCCTCCGATCGCGGCGCTGGCACCCTGGTTGGCGAGCTCGGCCGCCACCTGGATGTTGAACACGGTTCCGGCGGCCAGACCGGTGATCAGCACGATCAGGAAGCTGCCCGGTCCCGCCTCCAGCAGTTCCTGCAGCAGATCATTGGGGCTGATCCTCCCTCGGGCGATGGCGGCCGTGGCCTGACCGCCGATCAGCAGGCTGATGCCCAGGCGCCTGAGCCAGCGAGGTGCCTTCATGGCTGCAGCCCCAGCCGTTGAAGATGCAGGCCGCGATCGGGCCAGTGGCGGGTCACCACCAGACCCAGCACCACCAGCACGGCGGGGATCAGGCCCATGCACAGGCGGATTGCCACCAGAGCGCTGCCCGGCTGGGCGCTGGCGGCCAGGGATTCCTGGTAGCCGCTGGCACTCAGCAGAACACCCAGCAGCGCGATCACGGCGCTGATGCAGACCTTCTGGGCCAGCACCATCCAGGCGCTGTACTGACCCGCGGGCTTTTCGGGATCGGCATCGATGGCATCCGGCAGCAGCGACCAGGGGATCAGGTAGGCGGTGGAGGCGCCCACGCCCGCCAGCACGATCGTGAACACCAGGGCGCCCAACTTGAGGCCATTGGCGAGGGAGCCCAATGCCGGTACCCCAGCATCGAGGGGTTGCAGCAGCATCACCAGCAGGCAGGCGCCGATCCAGAGGCCACCGCCCCAGCGAAGGGCGAACAGGCGCCCGCGGCGATGGGAGACCGTGCTCCACAGCCAAAGCCCGCCCAGGGAGCTGACCATGAAGGGCAGCAGGATCAGCTTGCTGAGACTTTCCGGAACCTGGAGCACCACCGGCAGGAAGAACAGGGAGACGGCCTGCATCAGCTGCAGCCCGCACCACAGCAGCAGATAGAGACCCAGGACCATCTTGAAGCGGCCATTGTTGCCGACCCGCCGCAGCAGGCGCCGGGTGGTGCCTCGTTTGCTTTCGGGCCGCTGGCAGCGCCGCGCCGCAGGCAGCAGCCCCCAGGCGCAGAGCAGTGAGGTGATGCTGATGATCAGTCCGGAGACCAGCCCCACCGGCAGGTAACTGGCGGGATTGCCAAGATTGCCCACCAGCAGGCCGGCCAGCAGGGCGGCTGTGATCGTGGCCAGGATCGATCCGGTGAAGCGGGCCGTGTTGAGGCGTGTGCGCACGCCCACGTCTGTGCTCAGCTCGGCGGCCAACGCCGTGTAGGGCAGGTTGACGCAGGTGTAGAGGCTGTTGGCGATGACCGAGATCATCAGGAAGATCACGAACTTGATCGCTTCCGACGGCCAGGGGGGAAGCCACCACATCGCGGCCATCGCGATGCCCAGCGGCAGCGCACTCCAGAGCATCCAGGGAATCCGCGGGCCCCAGGGATGGGTGCTGGTCTTGTCGCTCAGCCAGCCGACGATGGGGTCATTGATCGCATCCCAGAGCCGACCGACGCCGTAGGCGATGCCAGCCAGCCAGGGAGGCAGGCCCGCGGCCACGTAGAAGCGCAGCAGATAGAAACCGATCAAGGCGGCGCCCATGCCGGTGCCCACGTCTCCCAGGCCATAGGCCCAGAAGGCGCGCTGCCGCTCAGAGGCAGGCAGATCCACCAGGTCGATGGAGGCGGTCGGGGCGGGGCCCGTTGTGGAGGAACTCAAGCGGGCTTTGCGGCCTTGAGGCCATAATGCGCTGGCTGACGCATTCTGCGAGTCGGCACGCTGACATCGAGCCTCTGCACTCGTGAATCGGTGGCCCAATCGCAGCACCCACAGCCTTGCTGCAGTGGTGCATGCGTACTGGCTGCGGGCGTAGTTTAGTGGTAAAACCTCAGCCTTCCAAGCTGATGATGCGGGTTCGATTCCCGCCGCCCGCTTTGTTCTCCGGCCTGGATCGCCGTCTTTGGTCGAGACTGCGGCTCAAGCCATGCCCCACCACGCCGATCGCCCCACCAAGATCTGCGCCTGCTGCGGCCGTCCCTTTCAGTGGCGGCGCAAATGGAAGGCGGTCTGGCAGGAGGTGCGTTACTGCTCCGATCGCTGTCGCAACCAGGCCAGACGTCGCCCCCGCCCTTCTGAGGGGACGTCGCCGCCAGGCTCTCCAGGCCCCTGAGGGCGTGCGTGCTGCAGGCTCCTGGTCTGGCGCGCTGTCCCCGTCTCAGTCCGGCAGGGTCAGGGTGCGGCCCAGGGGGCCGGCCACCATCAGCATCAGGCTGCGGCTCTCCAGCGGTACCCCGGTCGGGGTCCATGGCTGGGGTTGGCTGGGCAGGTCATCCCCAGCGGGCAGGGCCGTGTCGATCAGACGCATCCAGCCCTGATCGCAAGGAGGCAGCTCGAAATGCATGGCCTTGTAGTAGGCATTCATGCCGCACCACAGCAGGGGGCCATGGGGGCCGTCGTGCAGACTCCAGGCCAGGCAATGGGACCATTCGGCCCAATCGGGTTGTTGCAGCTCCACCCCATGCCACTCCCGCCACAGGGGAATTCCATCGCCGCTGCGATGGGGTGGGCCCATCGCCACCGGCAACTCCGGGTTGAGCAATCCGGCCAGTTGTTGCCGCAGGCTCAGCATCCGTCTGAGGAACAGCCGCAGCGCCCGATCCCCGTCGTCGTGTTGCCAGTGCATCCAGCCCAGCGGATTGTTCTGACACCAGGTGTTGTTGTTGCCGCCCTGGCTGCGGCGCACCTCATCACCCATCAGCAGCATCGGTACCCCCGGCGCCAGCAGCAGTGAGCACAGCAGGTTGCGCAGCTGTCGCTCCCGCAGCGCCCGCACCGCCGGATCGCTGCTCGGTCCTTCGACGCCGTGGTTCCAGCTGTTGTTGTGGTTGTCGCCGTCGCGATCCCCTTCGCCATTGGCCAGGTTGTGCTTGCGGTCGTAACTGACCAGGTCGGCGAGGGTGAAGCCGTCGTGGGCCGTCAGGAAGGTGATGGTGCGCTCGACCGGCCCGGGCTGGCCGCCGTAGAGATCCGGATTGCCGCTCAGCCGCTGAGCCAGGGGCCAGACGCTGCGGTCGTCCCCCTTCCAGAAGCGGCGCAGATCATCACGGAAGCGTCCGTTCCAGCTGGCGATCCGCTGGGCGGGGAAATCACTGATCCGGTACAGCCCGCCGCAGTCCCAGGGTTCGCTCACCAGCTTCAGATCGCTGAGCACCGGATCGGCCTCCATCGCCTCGAACAGGGGGGGATCGTCGAGGGGCATCAGCTCCTCGCCCCGGCTCAGGGCGATGCCCAGATCGAAGCGGAATCCATCGATGCCCAGCTCCAGGGCCCAGCAACGCAGTGATTCGAGGATCAGGCGCCGCACCAGCGGCCGGTTGGCGGCGATGGTGTTGCCGCAGCCGCTGACATCGAGGTAGTGCCCGCGACCGTTCTGGTGGTAATAGAGGCTGTCGGCGAAGCCTCTCCAGCTGAGGGTCGGTCCATCCTGGTTGCCCTCACTGGTGTGGTTGTAGACCACATCCAGCAGCACCTCCAGCCCCAGCTGATGACAGGCGGTCACCAGCTGGCGCACCTCATGCCGCCCCTGCAGCGGATCGTTGCTCACCAGGTAGCCCGCATGCGGCGCCATCCAGCTCAGCGGGCTGTACCCCCAGTGGTTGAACCGGCCGGCAGGGGCATCATCGGGATCAAAGGCCATCACCGGCAGCAGTTCGATCGCGGTGACACCGAGCTCGCGCAGCATCGGCAGCACCTCGATCAGGCCCAGCAGGGTGCCTTGGCGTTCGCGGCTCACGGGACTGTGGGGACCGTTGGTGTAGCCGCCCACGTGCAGCTCGTAGATCACGCTGCGCCGCCAGCTGTGTCGGGGTCGTGGCGCCGCCTCGAAGTCGAAGCGATCCCGTTCGGTCACCACTCCCTTGAGGCAACAGTGGGTGTTGGGCATCGCCCCCACGGCTGCTCCGCGTCGGTAGACGCTCCAGCCGCTGATCGCCCGGGCACAGGGGTCGAGCAGCACCTTGGAAGGGTTGAAGCCATGGTTGCCAGGCTGCAGGGGCCCGAACACCCGGTAGCCGTAGCAGCAACCCTCGCCGATCCCTTCCACCTCCACATGCCAGTGGTCCCCTGAGCGGTGCCTGCCATCCAGCTCGATCACCTGGAAGGGTTCGGGGGCTTCGCCATCGGCGAACAGCAGCAGTTCCACCCGCGTGGCCAGCGGCGCCACCACGGAGAAGTTGACCCCTCTGCCGGTGCAGCAGGCTCCCAGCGGCCAGGGGTGTCCGATCCGGATCGGCGTCAAGGCTTACGGGGCGATGCTCTCAACTTAGGCATCCCCGCCGGTGGCAGCGCCCTCGGATCGGGATGCTCCCCTGCGGCGATCTGGCCTCGTCGTCTTCAATGGAGCCATCCATCGGCGCTCACCAGTCATGGAGGCCTTGTTTCCCCCCGCTGCGCCGGAGGGGCGGCCGCCCGTATCCGTGGCCGAAGGGTTGTGGGTGTTTCCCCCCAATCGTGAGACCAAGGGGGGCAGCGCCTGGCTGCTGCAGAGCGATGGCTGCACCGTTCTGGTGGATCTGCCGGCGTTGAACGCCGTCACGATCGACTGGCTGCAGCATCGAGGGGGGGTGGCGGCCGGTGAGCGCCGCACCTGGATCGTGCTCACCGGTCGCGATGGCCATGGACGCTGCCGCGCCTGGCAGGAGGCGCTCGGTTGGCCGGTGATCGTGCAGGAGCAGGAGGCCTACCTGCTGCCATCTGTGCGCTTGGAATCCTTCTCTCTGGAACACCGGTTGGCGCCAGGGCTTGATCTGCTCTGGACGCCCGGTCCCAGTCCCGGCGCCTGCGTGCTCCATTGCCACGGAGGGTCCGCCGGTGATGGTCTGTTCTGCGGCAGGTTGCTGTTGCCGGCGGGGCCGGGTCGGCTGATGCCGCTGCGCCGCCGCTCCACCTTTCACTGGCCCCGGCAGCTGCAGAGCCTGGAGCGGTTGCGCCGCTGGCTTCCCGCCGGATCGCCGGACTGGATCGCCAGTGGTGGAGGACTGGGGGCTCTGCGGGGCGAAAAACGTGTCGGGAACGGGGATTCCCAGTTGGCCAGCCTGGATCTCTCCGCCCTCGCCGATCAGCCGGTCGACGGCGAGTGATCGGGGTCTGTGCAACAAAACCCCGACCAACATTGGCGTTCGACGGTTGCCGGCCCGGTTCACCCTCCATACCATGAGCTCGCTTGATGGCACGGGCGGTCGGGAACCCACTCCGATCCTCTGCCCGGCGGCCCTCCCGGTCGCTTTAACCCCGACAGTCCCGCTTCAACGGAGGCCCTTCCGATCCCATGAACAAAGCTGATCTCGTCAACCTCGTCGCCGCTCGCACTGAGCTCACCAAAACCGACGTCTCCCTCGTCGTCGATGCCGCCATTGACACCATCGTTGATTCGGTGGTCGAAGGCAAGAAGGTGTCGATCCTTGGCTTCGGTTCGTTCGAATCGCGTGAGCGCTCCGCCCGTCAGGGTCTGAACCCCAAGACCGGCGAAAAGATCAAGATTCCCGCCAAGCGCGTGCCTGCCTTCACCGCCGGCAAGCTCTTCAAAGACCGCGTTCAGGGCTGATCCATCGGATCCCGTTCCTGAGCCTGAGCAAGGCGGTCCCAGTAGGGACCGCCTTTTTTGTGCCCGTCTCCGTCGCGCTTTCCAGCGGCCGGGTGGCCCTCGGCGTCGCCTGCTGCCCTGGGCAGCGCCTGCCTGCCTGATGGATCCTCAGCTCCCTTCTGCCAGTCGCATCGCGCCGGGTCTGCCCGTCGCCCAGCAGCTCAGCACTGCTCGGCGCCAGCCTCTTCCAGGCCTTGATGTGCCCTTGCCGGAGGCCCAGGCGCGGTCGCTGGAGCTGGCTCTTGGGGAGCGCGATCGCCGCTATCGGGGCCGCTTCGCCCCCTCTCCCACCGGAGTGATGCACCGGGGCAATCTGCGCACCGCCCTGCTCAGCTGGCTGCAGGCACGCCGCTGCGGCGGTGAATGGCTGCTGCGTTTCGATGATCTCGACACCCCCCGCAACCGTGCGGGTGCCGAGGCTTCCATCGTCAACGACCTGCGCTGGCTGGGGCTCGACTGGGATGGACCGCTGCTGCGCCAGAGCGAGCGGCGCGGTCTGTACGCCACGGTGCTGTCGGCTCTGCGCCGCAGCGGTGCTCTCTATCCGTGCCGCTGCAGCCGCCGCATGCTGGCTGATGTTTCGGCCCCCCATGGCGCTCTCGCCGTGTATCCCGGTTTCTGCCGCCAGCGCCCAGGGGGCTGGGGGCCGCAGCAGCAGCGTCTCCCCAGCTGGCGTCTGCGGCTGGCTGCGGGTGATCTCCGCTGGCAAGAGCTCTCAGGCGCGCCGGGCGTCCTCGACGGCGCCGCGTCGGTGGGTGATGTGGTGCTGCGACGTGCCGATGGGGTGGTGGCCTACCACCTGGCCACGGCCGTCGATGAGCTCTGGCTGGGGATCAGCGAGGTGGTGCGGGGAGAGGATCTGCTCACCTCCACGGGGGCCCAGGTGGCGGTGATGGCCGCTCTTGGTGTCACGCCGCCCCGCTATGGCCATGTGCCGATCTGGTGTGATCAGAAGGGCGAGCGGCTCTGCAAACGGGAGGCCTCCGAGGGGCTTGCGACGCTGCGGCGCGATGGGCGCGATGCGGCCTCGGTGATCGGCGAGCTGGCGGCCAGCGTGTCGCTGGTGCCCGCGGGAACGCGGATCAGCGCCTCCGAGCTGTTGCAGAGCCTGCCGAAGGAGGATCCACTCCTGCCTTCCTGGCCCTGCAACCAGCTCGTGAAACCAGTGACTGCACCCAGCGAAGGCCCAGGGCTTCAGAATTAAGGAAGACTTCGGGATCGCAGGCTTTTTTCCCGCCACAGTGAGGAGATCAGAACGGTTCCCCAGAGAGGGTTGTGATCATGGCCTCCACACTGTTGTCCCCGCACGCTTCGCCCTTCGTGCCCCCGTCGACAGCGACGGGGCTGCAGGAGGCCTCAGGCACCCAGCCATCCACGCCTCTTGTGCAGAGCTGCAAGCACTGCGGCGGCAGCGGCATCCTGCGGGTCTCCGACCTCAGTCACCGCACCTGCATGGACTGTCTGGGCCAGGGGAAGCTCACCGCCGCATCGGCCGCGGCCTGGCCCCTGGCTGGCTTCAGCGCAGCTGTTTGCGCCGCTGGCGCCAGATGAAGAAGGTTGTGGTCGCCACCACGGCTGCCAGAGGAGCTGCGGTCAGCAGCAGCAGGATCACGGCGGTCCAGTCGGTGTACATGGCGGCAATCCACGAAGCCCTGCCATCATCCCAGTCACCCCTTCGGCCCTGAACGGCTTCGGGCCACCCATGCCTTATCCGACCTCGATGTTTCTGCCCTGCCGGCCGCGTCTGCGCACAGCGTTGCTGCTGATCAGCCTCGCCGGCACCATTCCTGCTGCCCATGGCGGCGTGATGTTCACCGGTTGCGTCACGGGATCGGATGGTTCGATCACCTGCAACACCGTGCCCACCGGCAACACCTATCTCAACGACCAGGCCGCCCGCTACGGCCTGCTGCAGAACGCAAGTCCTGGTTGGAGTGAGTTTTCGCCCTATCAGGGCTACAACCAGGAACTGGGTGGCGGCTTCGACTGAGCCGCGCCCCACCGTCCTGGCCGGAGCTCCTCGATCCCGGTTCAGGCTCCTGTGATGCCGCAGAGTTCCTCGCTCATCGTCCAGAGGCGCTGCCGCTGCTCCGGGTCCAGCGCCGTTTTGGGAATTCGCCCGCGGCTCGGGGCTCCACGCATCTCGGCGGCCCCGCCTGGTGCCAGCAGCTCTCCGCCGACAACCCCGGGATCGGTGGCGGCGCGGAGCTGGGGCAGGGCACCGGCACCAGCGCTCTGGAAGAGCGGATCCATCAGGCGATAGGCGAGGCCCTCGAGCGGCCTGCCGCTGGCCGCCACTGAGGTGGGCTGGAGCTGCGTGCGGGCCAGGCCGGGATGGGCTGCCAGGGAGCGGGTGGAGCTCATCTGCCGCTCCAGCCGCTGCTGCAGCTCCAGGGCGAACATCGTGTTGGCCAGCTTGCTCTGGCAGTAGGCCCGCCAGCGGTCATAGCGACGGGCCCCCTGCAGATCCTCGAAGGCGATGCTGCCGAAGTGCTGGGCCCCTGAGGTCACCGTGACCACGCGGCTGTGGGGGGTCTGCTGCAGCAGGGGCAGCAGGGCAATGGTCAGGGCGAAGTGGCCGAGATGGTTGGTGGCGAACTGCCGCTCGTAGCCATCGGCACTCAGCTGGCGGGGGATGGCCATGATCCCCGCGTTGTTGATCAGCAGATCCAGTCGTCCCCACGCCTGCACCTGATGGGCCGCCGTTGCCACCGAGCGCAGATCGGCCAGATCCAGAGACAGGACATGGAGAGATCCGCTGGCTTCCTGTTGGAGCTGCCGCATCGCGGCTTCGGCTCGCTGCAGGCTGCGGCATCCCAGGATCACCGTCGCACCTCGCCGTGCCAGGGCGCGGGCGGTCTCGAGTCCCAGGCCGCTGTTGGCACCGGTCACCAGGGCCACCCGGCCCTGCTGATCTGGGATGTCGCTGCTGCTCCAGCCCATGGGGTGCTGTGGTGTCGAGGGGATGTCGCCCCGTTCTAGGGGTTGGTTCGCTGGGGCTGGGAATCCCCCTTCGCGCCCCCTGACATCGGGGGCGTTGACAAACGTGGGCGCCTTACGATCATCGGGTCGATCAACCGGCGTTCCGACGTGTCGCTGCACTTCTGGGCTCCAGAGATCGATCCCTCCCATCCGATGGATTGCACCCAGCCGGAGCGCTATGCGCTGCAACGGCTCAGCAGCCGTCTCTATCTGGCGATCCGGCCGGAGGATCAGAGCCTGGAGGATGTGGAGGATCTGCAGAGCGCTTACTTCTTTCACACCCACGAAGCGGCACTGCGCGCTGCTGTGGAACTCAACAAGCTGAGTGTGGATCGCGTCGATGTGGTGAAGATCGACTGAAGCTCTGCCGTGGCCGCAGTCGTTCCTCCTTGATCTCCATAGGGTCCGTTCATCGCCCGGAACCCCCGTGAAGTCCCATCACCAGCGCACGCTGGAGGCCCTCTTCGCCCATCCACTGGCCCATGGCCTTCGCTGCTCGGATGTGGAGGGGTTGCTGGAGGCGCTCGGTGCGGAGCTCCGGGGGCTGGGCGATCACCGGCTGCAGATCCGCCTGCCCGGTGGCGAGGAGACCTGGATTCAGACCGGCCGTGGCCCCCAGGCGCAGGTGCTGGATGGGGAGGCGGTGCTGCGTCTGCGGCAGTTTCTGCGCCAGGCCGGGGTGACGCCGGAGCAGCCCGAGGCCGTGGGGCCCTCCCCACGGGGCGATCAGAGCCATCGCCTGGTGTTGGTGCTGTCACACCGTTGCACCGAGATCTACCGGCTCGAGGGGGAGACGGTGGAGCATCACACCCTGCGTGCCCAGGGCCTCTGGGGCGGGGAGCAGAACCTCACCCATCGCCACGATCGCGATCTGGCCGGCCAGCGAGCACCGCTGGATCACGACTATCTGGCGCGGATCACGGCGGCGATCGCTGAGGTCGATGCGGTGCTGCTGCTGGGCCATGGCCAGGGCGAGAGCGATCTGCGGCAGCCCCTGCTGCGCCATCTGCAGAGCCATCATCCGCAGCTGATCGGGAGGATCGTGGCCAGCGAAACCGTGGATGCCTCCGCGCTCTCCCAGGGGGAGGTGCTGGCGCTGGCGCGCCTGCATTTCGGAAACCTGCCCCATCGCCGGGAGGTGGTGAGCCCGGGACAGGAGGGAAGACCAGGCTGATGCAGGCGAAGGCCACCGATGCGCTGTGAAAACGGAAGCGAATCCGGTCTTTTCTGCGGCTTGATGGCGGGTATCTAACATCCGGGCAAATTCACGCAATTCCGTGGCTGATTCCCAGTTCGAGTTCGCTGCCGCCGAAAACAGGCATTTCGAGGCGCTGGCCAAATATTCGATCGTTTCCGCTCTGGCGCTTCTGATCTATGGCATCGCCAATGCCTCTTTCCTGTTCAATGTGTACCTCAGCGGCAAGATCGGCCTGATGATCAGAACCCTTGATGATCTGTTCGTGACGCTGGCCGCTCTGTTCGCCGCCAACCAGCTGCGCCTTGCCGCCAGAAGCTTCCGCAGGATCGTCAACACCCAGGGCAGTGATCTGGATCTGCTCAATCTCTCCAACCAGAAGCTGCGTCTCGCCTTTGCCAGCCTCGCCATCGTGATGGTGGCCCTCGCGGTTCGTTTCATCCTCGATTACCCGATCCTGCTTCTCTGGATCCAGCGGGCTGCCGGCTGAATCGCGGGGAATCGGATCGCTGCCGAGGGGTGTCTACAAGCCGGTGACTGGATTTGAACCTGCGACCTACTGATTACGAATCAGTTGCTCTACCACTGAGCTACACCGGCAACTCCGCGAACGTAGCATCGGCACCTCCGCTGATCCATGCCGGTGCCTGAACCGCAGCCAGCCGCCGACCTGGACCCCGCCCTTCGGGCGCGGCTCCTGGCGGAGGTCCGCACCCCCTGGCGGGGGCTGCGTCGGGCCCTGTGGTTCGCCCTGAGCGCCTCTGCACTGATCGGTCTGGCGACCATGGCGCTGAGAGGCTCGGCTGGAGGCGCTGTGGCCTCAGAGGATCTGCTGATCCAGATCACCGCCCTGCTCCTGTTCGGCAGCCTGCTCTGGTTCGATCGCAACCGCGTCAGCGGCGGCTGAAGCGCCGTCCTGAAGAACGTTGTCCGCCGCTTCCTCTCCCTCCTGATCGGGCTGCTGCCTGTGGGCTGGAACGCTGGCCGGCACGGGTGTCGATGAACGCGGGGGGGACGGTGCTGTTGGTGTGTCGAAGATCAGGGGTTGAAGCATCAGCAGCGGCACCCCCAGGCAGAGCCTCTGCTCTTCCAGCTCACTGGGTTCCATTGGGCTGATCGTCTCCAGGCTGGCTGCGGAGCGGCACAGCAGCCAGAGCGACTGCACCAGCTGCTGCCACTGCCAGGTCATCATGGCCAGCACCAGGGAGGCGATCAGCAGCACCACCAGCCGTGGGCTCTGCGTCAGCGGGGCATAGGGGCCAGCGATGGCGGCGTGATCATCGAGCCACCACAGCAGGGGCAGCGCTGCCACGCCAGCGAAGACCAGCATCAGCCTGGGCACAAGATCCTGCTGCAGGCGGCTGAGCTGCCGTTGCAGAGGACGTCGGGCCCGCAGAGGCGTCTGAACCAGCAGCAGCGACCACACATCCGCCGGTCGGTTCCAGAGCAGCAAGGCTGGAGCCAGAGCCCCCAGGCCCCAGCAGAGCAGGCGCTCGAGGGCGGGAACCGGGCCGGGATCGCTACCCGCCAGCAGCAGCAGCAGCAACAGCACCTCAAGCGGCAGCAGTCCAGCGCTCAGAAGCTGGATCCAGAGCAGGGGTTCACTGCGGGGAGGCATGGCCACGGCGGAATGCCCTTGAGGCCTCAGCTGCTGAGGGTGCGGCGCTGGGTGACGAGCTTGAAGGCCTCGATGCGGTCTCCCTCCTGCCAGCTGTTGAACCGATCGGTCCCGACGCCGCATTCGAAGCCGGTGGCCACCTCCTTGACGTCGTCCTTGTTGCGGCGCAGGGAATCGAGATCGCCCTCGTACACCTTTTCCTTGCCGCGGTACACCCGAACCTTGGCATTGCGCTGCAGCTTGCCGCTGGTGACGTAGCAACCGGCCACGGCGCTCTTGCCGATGGTGAACACCGCCCGCACCTCGGCCTCCCCGAGGGCCTCCTCCACCAGTTCGGGCTCCAGAAGGCCCTCCATGGCCAACTGGATGTCCTCGAGCAGCTTGTAGATGACGTCGTAGTCGCGCACATCGACGCCGGTGGCATCGGCGGCCCGGCGGGCACCGGGCGCCATCGAGGTGTTGAAGCCGATGATCACGGCGCCGGAGGCGGCGGCCAGATCCACATCCGTCTCGGTGATCTCTCCGGGTGCCGACAGCAGAACCCGCACCTGCACCTCCTCCTGAGGCAGCTGTTCGAGGGATCCCAGAATCGCCTCCACGCTGCCTTGCACGTCGGCCTTGAGGATGAGGTTGAGCTCCTTGAGCTCTCCCTCGCTGGCCTGGCCCGACATGGAGGCCAGGGAGACCCGGCGTGAGGCCATCTGCTGGGCCAGGCGGCTGGCTCGGGCCTCGCTGGCCCGATCGCCGACCACCGCCCGTGCCGACTTCTCATCGAGATAGACCTCGAACTCGTCGCCGGCGGTGGGCACCTCACTGAAGCCCAGGGCCTCCACGGCTGCCGAGGGGCCAGCCTCTTTGACCCGGCGGCCACCGTCATCCACCATGGCCCGCACCTTGCCCAGCACCGGACCGGCGGCCAGCACATCACCCGCCCGCAGGGTGCCGTTCTGGACCAGCAGGGTGGCCACAGGACCCTTGGCCTTGTCGAGGTGGGCCTCGATCACGGTGCCCTTGGCCATCCGTCCGGGGTTGGCCCGCAGGTCCTCCATGTCGCTGACCAGCAGGATCATCTCCAGCAGCTGGTCGATGTTCTCGCCCTTGATGGCGCTCACCGGCACCATCACCGTGCTGCCACCCCAGTCCTCGGCCACGAGTTCCAGGCCGGAGAGCTCCTGTTTCACCCGGTCGGGCTGGGCTCCCTCCTTGTCGATCTTGTTGATCGCCACCACGATCGGCACCTCGGCGGCCCTGGCGTGGCTGATGGCCTCCAGGGTCTGGGGCCTGACGCCGTCATCGGCGGCCACCACCAGCACGGCAATGTCGGTGACCTTGGTGCCACGGGCCCGCATGGCGGTGAAGGCCTCGTGGCCCGGGGTATCGAGGAAGGTGATCCGGGACCTCCCCTCGGCATGGGGCACCTCCACCTGGTAGGCACCGATGTGCTGAGTGATGCCACCGGCCTCACCGGCGGCCACGCGGGTCTTGCGGATGGCATCGAGCAGGCTGGTCTTGCCGTGGTCGACGTGACCCATCACGGTGACGACCGGCGGCCGCCGGATCAGGTGCTCGAGATCGCTCTCCTCGATCATGTCCACGGTCTTGGCTGCCGCGGCCTGGACGTCGTCCTCCAGCACCGGCACCCCGAATTCGTCCGCCACGGTCTCGATCGTGGGCAGATCGAGGGTCTGGGTGACGGTGGCGCTGATCCCTTTGAAGAACAGCGATTTGATGATCTCTGAGCTCTCGACACCCAGTCGGTCGGCCAGTTCCTGAACGGTGAGGTTGCCGTCGGGCACCACCAGCATCTCCGGCCGCTGGGCCTTGAGCTCGCGGGCGGCGCGCAGCTCCATGGCGCGGCGTCGCTGCCGTTGGCGGGTGGTTTCCTTCTTGCGCTTGCGCACCGCGACGCTGGTCTTGGCGGCGCCGGCCTGGGCCGTTCTGGGCTTGCTGGGCCTGGCCAGGCTGGCCTGCAGGACCACTGCTTCCTGTTCGCCGGCGAAGCCGCTGGTTTCGGTGGTGAGCAGATCATCGTTTTCGCCGATGATGTGCACCTTGGTGCGCTGCTTCTGCGGCGTGCGGGCACGCAGAGCCTCGAGTTTGGCCGAATCGTCCCAGTCGGGGCGGCGGTTGCGTGCCTGCGGACCCACGGCAGCGGCGGTGCGCGGAGCCGGCTTGCGCGGCGCCGTGGCGGCGGGGCGAGCGGCGGCTTCGCCGTCGCGGGCAGGGGTCTCGGTCGACTCTTCTCCGGGCCGGCGGGGTGGTGCCACCGGTGGACGGCCTGACGGTTTCTGCAGCTGCATCAGCTCGCCAGGGGCCATCGGCTTGCGCATGCCAGCCGGCATGGCGGGCCTGCCCGGGGAGGCGGGGCGTCCGGCGGATGGGGTGCCAGGTCCGGCGGTGTCGCGTCGGATCGGCTTGCCGACCAGCTCCAGTGGCGTGGCTCCGGGGCGGCCGGGACCTGCCGTGGGTCTGGGGGCGGCCGGGCTGGGCCGACCGCCGCCGGCCGCAGGGCGAATCGGAGCCGGAGCGGCACCGCGCTGGGGCCTGGGCACGGGCGCGGCCGGTCTGTTGCCACCGGGGGCAGCCGGGGGGGGGCTCTGCGGTCGGCCCACCAGTTGGGGACGCCCCGCTGGAGGGGCGGGGCGCACCGGTGCGCTGCCGCGCTGTGGTGCCTGAGGAAGCCTGGTGATGGTGGGGCCGCTCGGACGCGCTGCGGGCTGGCCCGGGCCACCGGGGGCAGGGGGGCGAGCCGGTTGGGCCGCCTGTGTCGGTGCGCCGGGTTT
>JBAWXG010000016.1:0-37963 GCA_037144195.1 Synechococcus sp. ELA057 | reverse complement strand
GGCCCGGCGCCGCGCCAGACCCACAGGCCTCTGTGTGACAACCCCCATCGGCTTCCAACCGATCGGTCCGGCATTTCTACACTCCGCCCAGAGACCTGATCGGGCCTTTGATCTTCCCCTGGCTGAGCAGCTCCATCCTGTTTCCGATCGCAGCATCGCTGTTCATCCCCTTCGTCCCTGACCAGGGAGAAGGCAAGCAGGTGCGCTGGTATGCCCTTGGCGTGACCCTGACCACCTTCCTGCTGACGGTGGGGGCCTATCTCAATGGCTATGACCCGGCTGAACCCGGGCTGCAACTGGTGGAGAGGGTGGAATGGCTTCCCAGCATCGGGCTGGCCTGGTCTGTCGGGGCCGATGGCCTCTCGATGCCCCTGATCCTGCTCACCAGCTTCATCACGGCTCTGGCCTGTCTGGCCGCCTGGCCGGTGAGCTTCAAACCGCGGCTCTTCTATTTCCTGCTGCTGGCCATGGATGGCGGTCAGCTCGCTGTCTTCGCCGTGCAGGACATGCTGCTGTTCTTCCTGGCCTGGGAGCTGGAGCTGATTCCCGTCTATCTGCTGCTGGCCATCTGGGGCGGCAAGAAACGGCAGTACGCAGCCACCAAATTCATCCTCTACACCGCAGGAAGTTCCCTGTTCATCCTGCTGGCCGCCCTGGCCATGGGTTTCTTCGGAGGAGGGATCCCCAGCTTCGAGTACACAACCCTGGCGGCCAAGGGGTTCGGCACCGGCTTCCAGATGTTGTGTTACGCCGCCCTGCTGATCGCCTTCGGGGTCAAGCTGCCGATCGTTCCCCTGCACACCTGGCTGCCCGATGCCCACGGTGAGGCCACGGCACCGGTGCACATGCTTCTGGCCGGCATCCTGCTCAAGATGGGCGGCTATGCGCTGATGCGCTTCAACTGCCAGATCCTGCCTGAGGCCCACGCCCAGTTCGCCCCGTTGCTGGTGGTGCTCGGCGTGGTGAACATCATCTACGCCGCTCTGACATCCTTTGCCCAGCGCAATCTCAAGCGCAAGATCGCCTACAGCTCGATCAGCCACATGGGCTTCGTGCTGATCGGCATCGGCAGCTTCAGCGCCCTTGGATCCAGCGGAGCCATGCTGCAGATGGTGAGCCACGGCCTGATCGGAGCCAGTCTCTTTTTCCTGGTGGGTGCCACCTACGACCGCACCCACACCCTGCAGCTGGATGAGATGGGCGGCGTCGGTCAGAAGATGCCCAAGATGTTCGCCCTGTGGACCGTCTGCTCGCTGGCCTCCCTGGCTCTGCCAGGCATGAGTGGTTTCGTCAGTGAACTGATGGTGTTCGTGGGCTTCGCCACCGATGACGCCTACACCCTGCCCTTCCGTGTGGTGATTGACGGGCTTGCAGCGATAGGCGTGATCCTCACCCCCATCTATTTGCTATCGATGCTGCGCGAGATCTTCTTCGGCAAGGAAAACTCCGGACTGGCGGAACATACCCATCTGGTGGATGCCGAGCCACGTGAGATCTACGTCATCAGCTGCCTGCTGGTGCCGATCATCGGGATCGGTCTGTATCCCAGGCTGATGACCGACACCTACCGATCCACCATGGAGTCGCTGGTGGCCAGGGATGAATCGGCGATGAAGGCCCTGCGCAACCCGGCAGGATCCAGCCTGATCCGTCAGACACCGTTACGGGCTCCGTTCCTGCCCGGCTGATCCGCTTACAGTCCGCTCCGCCATGCCGGGGCAGCACCGCGCCCGCAGCGGTTGTTCCGGCGTCGCACCCCGCCCGAGATCCCAGCGGACACCATGAAACAACTGAACTTCCTGCTGATCTTCAGTTTCGGCCTGGCCACGGTGATGTTCACCCTGGAGAACACCGCGGCCACCACGGTCCACTTCCTGCCCGGCGTCAACACCACCCTGCCGCTGGCGGCACTGCTGCTGGTGGCCGGCGGCATCGGCGCCACAGCGGCCTGGATCTTCGCCGTCTGGAGCGGAGTGGTGAAGATGGTGGAGGGGATGGGGGATCAACCCGAACGGGAGGCGGATCAGGTCCGCATCCGCGAGCTGGAGAACGACCTGCAGCGGTACCGCGCCACCGTGGACGCCCAGCTCGGCCTGCTGCCTGCTGCCGGTCAGAGTTCCGCAGCCGGCATGGCCGCCGCCACCCCGGTGGAATCGCTCAGCTGATCGCAGAGCACAGCCCCAAAAGCATCGCCGCCAAACGGTCACCCCGCCGCTGGCGGCTTGTGGAAAACCCGTTAGCTTCCCTGCAAAGGCTTGCTGGACCGTCGTTTGCTGCCACCTTGCCTGCCACCGGGACCTGAACCGTCAAGGGAAACCGCAGTTGCTGGCAGCGATCTGTGGCGACCCCAGTGCCCCATCGTCCCGACGCCCGGCGCAGCGACGTGAGTGAAACCGGCGCCCGATTGGCCATCCGCCTGCTGCAGGACGCGGCTGAACGGGGCGAGATCGATCCCTGGGATGTGGATGTGATCGCCGTGATCGACGGCTTCCTCGATCAGCTGCGCTCCCGCCTTGAAGCTCCGCGGCTGCGGGCGGTGGGTCGGGGGAGCTACGAGCGGGACCTGGCGGAGAGCAGCGAGGCATTTCTCGCCGCTTCGATGCTGGTGGGGCTCAAGGCACAGGTGCTGGAAGCCGACACCTTCCGTTCCGAGCCGCTGGCCGAGGAGGGGGACGGGGAGGCACTGCCGGACTGGCCGGAGGATGAGACCACCAGGCTCCTTCCTGCCCGGCCCGAACGCCATCTGCGGCGGCGACCTGTGGCTCCGCCACCGCTGCAGCGACCGGTCACCCTGGGGGAACTGATCCGACAGCTGGAGGACATCGCCGAACGTCTTGAGCAGGAGGAGGGCCGCAGCCGGCAACGCCAGAAACCCAAGCGCTACAGCGACCGGGTGGCGATCGCCCAGGTGGCCGCTCTGGCCCACCGCGAGACCTTGCCCGAGACGACGGCCGCTCTGGGTCAGTATCTGCAGCAGCGGCATCCGGCCGGGGGGGCCTGGCTGTCCTTCGATGAGCTCGTGGGCGCCTGGCAACAGCAGCTGCAGGCCACCGGTGCGCTGGAGCAGCTCGATGGTGATCGGGTCGGGGTGTTCTGGGCGCTGCTGTTTCTCTGTGCCCAGGGCAGCGTGGAACTGGCGCAGAGCGGCGGTCTCCATGGGCCGCTGCAGCTGCGACGGCCGGAGGTGAGCCCGGCCGGCCATGCAGAGGGCCTGAATGCGGGAGCGCTGTCCATCAGCAGCGGCATGGAGACCCTGGGGTCAGATGAGGGGCCGGCTCGGGAAATCCTGGCGGCCTGACGCCACTGCCTAGGCTCGCCCATCAACAGTGATGCCAACGCCAATGAAGGCGATGATCCTGGCGGCGGGAAAGGGCACCCGGGTGAGACCGATCACCCACACCACGCCCAAGCCGATGATCCCGATCCTGCAGAAACCCGTGATGGAGTTTCTGCTCGAGCTTCTGCGCCAGCATGGCTTCAGCGAAATCATGGTCAACGTCTCCCACCTGGCCGAGGAGATCGAGAATTACTTCCGCGATGGCCAGCGGTTTGGTGTGCAGATCGCCTACAGCTTTGAAGGGCGCATCGAAGATGGGGAACTGATCGGCGACGCCCTGGGTTCGGCCGGCGGCCTGCGACGCATTCAGGATTTCCAGCCCTTCTTCGACGACACCTTCGTCGTGCTCTGCGGCGATGCCCTGATCGACCTGGACCTCACGGAAGCCGTGCGGCGGCATCGGGAAAAAGGGGCGATGGCGAGCCTGATCACCAAGCGTGTCCCGATGGATCAGGTCAGCAGCTATGGGGTTGTCGTCACCGACGACGATGGCCGTGTGCTCTCCTTCCAGGAGAAGCCGCCGGTGGCAGAGGCCGCCAGCGACATGATCAACACCGGCATTTACATCTTCGAGCCCGAAGTCCTCGACTTCATCCCCAGCGGTGAACCCTTTGACATCGGCTCCGATCTGTTTCCGAGGCTGGTCGAAGCCAAGGCACCGTTCTATGCCTTGCCGATGGAATTCGAATGGGTGGATATCGGCAAAGTGCCCGATTACTGGCAGGCGATCCGCAGTGTTCTGCAAGGGGATGTTCGCCAGGTTCAGATCCCCGGCCATGAGGTCAGGCCTGGGATCTACACCGGTCTGAATGTGGCTGCCGACTGGGACAAGATCACCGTGGCCGGACCGATCTACGTGGGTGGCATGACCCGGATCGAGGATGGGGCCACGATCATCGGCCCGGCCATGATCGGCCCCAACTGCCACATCTGCAGTGGCGCCACCATCGACAATTCGATCATCTTCGATTACTCGCGCATCGGCCCCGGCGTGCGCCTGGTGGAAAAGCTGGTGTACGGCCGCTACTGCGTCGATCGCAACGGAGACCACTTCGATCTTCAGGAAGCGGCCCTCGACTGGCTGATCACCGATGTCCGTCGGCAGGATCTGGCGACCCCCTCCCCTCAGCAGAAAGCCATGGCCGAACTGCTCGGCTCCGATCTGGCCCTCAGCCAGTCGAGCTGACGCCCACCGGGCCCTGCAGCGGCAGACTTCAGCGGGAGGCCGAGATCGCGGCGATGGGCTGATCCCGCTCCACGACGCCGGCCATCCTGAGAATCTCCGGGATCCGCTCCTCGGCCTTGATCGCCATCAGATGCACCCCCTGGGCGATGCAGCGGTAGCGCTCCACCTGCTCGGCGGCGATGGCCATGCCTTCCGCGGCAGGATCGGCGGCGGCAGCCAGCCGGTCGATGATCGCCTGCGGGATGCAGGCTCCGGGCACCACCCGGTTGATGAAGCTGGCGTTCCGGGCGGATTTGAGCAGGAATACCCCGGCGAGCACGGGCAGCCCCAGAGGAGCGGTGACCTCCTCGACAAACCGTTGCAGCGACGAGGCATCCATGACCATCTGGGTCTGCAGAAAACGGGCACCGGCCGCATGCTTGCGGCGCACCCTGGAGACCAGACCGCTCCAGCTGCCGCACTGGGGATCGGCTGCCGCTCCGGGGAACAGATCGGTGCCGCCATCGGGCAGCAGCCCATCCACCGGGTCATGACCGCCATTGAAACGGCTCACCAGCTGCAGCAGGCGTACGGCTTCCAGCTCATGCACTGGGCGGGCTTCGGGCTGATCTCCAGCCCGGACGGGATCACCCGTGAGGCAGAGCACATGCCGGATCCCAAGGGCATGGGCACCGAGCAGATCGGCCTGAAGGGCGATGCGATTGCGGTCCCGACCGGTGATCTGCCAGATCGGCTCCAGGCCGGCCTCCAGCAGCAGCCTGCAGACGGCCAGGCTGCTCATGCGCATCACGGCGCGGCTGCCATCGGTGACGTTGATCCCATGCACCAGACCCCGCAGACCCTCAGCCGCCGCAAGGGTGCGGCGCGGATCCGCGCCCCTCGGGGGGGTCACCTCCGCCGTGATGGCGAACTCACCCCGTTCCAGCGCCTCCCGCAGCCGCAGCGACCCGACCTTCTTGCTGAAACCATCATGCAGCAGTGGTCTGCCTACAGTGCGGTATCGGCAGTCCGCCCATGTCAGAGCGTGGCCAGTCGGACCGGGCTTCGACGCCCCGCCCGGCGATTCCCTCGCTGCAACCCCGCCAGGAGCTCTCCGAGCGCGAGGTGGAGATCATCGAGCTGGTGGCCACCGGGCTGACCAATCAGGAAATCGCCGAACAGCTCACGATCAGCAAGCGCACGGTCGATAACCACGTCAGCAACATCTTCACCAAGACCGGCGCCAAGAATCGGGTGGCCCTGCTGAACTGGGCGATGGATCACGGCAAGATCTGCCGCGATGGCTTCAATTGCTGCGCCCTCGACACCGGTCAGAACGCCGCTGAGCAGCCCTGATCCTCACGCCCCAAACAGCTCCCGGCGCTCGGCCGGACTCCAGCTCTGCAGCGGATGGCTGGCCAGAGACGCATTGCTCAGCTCCCGCCGACCGGTGAGTTCGCGCACGCACCAGGCGGGCACGGGCGGCCGATCAGCGGCATCGTCGAGCTCCACCTCGGCCACCACCAGCGGGGCGTTGTCTCCACCGAACACATCGAGCACCCAATCCCCACCGGGCAGATCGAGGCCGAAGCGCGATTTGATCAGCTGCTGATCGGTGAGCGCCAACAGCGCCTCCGCATCGTCGGGCGGGATGGCGTACTCGAATTCCTGCCGCGCCAGAGCTCCGTCCATGGCGGTGGGGGAGGAGCCTGGCGGGGGCGGGGCCTTGAGCGTCAGCCAGGCTTCGCGAGCCGGGGCGACTGCAGCGACGGCTTCAACCCCATCGAGCCTCTCGCTGATGCGCACCCGCACGCTGAGCCCGTCGCCAGGACGGCTGAGATAGCCCTGGCGCAGGTGAGCCCGCCAGATGCAATGGGGCTTCCATTGGTCACCAGCCACCAGGAAGCGGCGCTCGATCTCCAGGGCCAGGGGGCACCTCCCCGCGCGGTGCCGCAATTCTGAAACAGCCCAGACCGGATCAGTTGGGCGAGGGCTCCAGGCGGGTGAGATCGCCGGCCCAGTGCAGCTTGCGGGTGAGGGTGCGGTAGTAGGAGGGGCTGTGCTCCAGCAGCAGCATCAGAGCCGGATCCGGACTCCGCTGCACCACACAGCGATCCCCCGGTTCCAGCACGGTGGCATGGGCGCCATCCTTCCAGAGCTTCACCCGGCGGCTGGTCTCGCCCAGGGGCCAGACACTCAGCCTGGAGCGGGGCGGCACCACGATCGCGCGGCTGGAGAGGCTGATCGGGCAGATCGGATTGACCACGATCGCCTCGATCCCCGGATGCAGGATCGGACCACCAGCGGCCATGGCGTAACCCGTGGAGCCGGTGGGGGTGGCGATGATCAGGCCATCGCCGCGGTACTGCCCCACCACTTCGCCATCGATCTCGAGCTCCAGCAGACAGGTGGGCGACACCTCATCGAGGCAGGGGCGGAAATAGAAGTCGTTGAGGGCCGTATGGGGGCCGGCCGCATCCGTATCCCCCTCGAGCACCATGCCGTGATCCCCCGGCAGCGGCACACCATCGGCCCGGTCGATGCGGGCCTCCAGCATCATGCGGCGCTCCAGGGCGAAGCGGTCCTCCCGGAGCCGCTGCCACAGATCCTCCTCATCCGCCGGTCGGAGCAGGGCGCGCTCATGGGTCAGAAAACCCAGATGGCCGCCGACGTTGAAGCTGAGGATCGGCACGCCATGACGGGCGAGATGGCGCGCCGCGCCCAGCACGGTTCCGTCACCACCCAGCACCACAGCAAGGTCCGGAGGGGCTTCCTCACTGGCGAGCAGACCGGGGAAGGGATTGGCGCGAAGACCGCTGGCCGCGACACTGACCGCCACCCCCTGGCTGCGCAGCTCGTCGGCGCAACGTCTGGCCTGGCGCTGCGAGGCCTGACTGCCGCTGCGGTAGATGAGCCACACCCGATGGAGCTGCATGGAGGGATGTCACCACGACCACCAGCGTGGCCAAGGAGGCTGGCTCGCGCCAGTTGATGCCGAGGCGGTCAGCACAAACGTCCCGGACGAGCTCAGGCTGGGTGTCAGCCCGGTTGCATCACCAGCGCAGCAGGTTGAAACGCTCCATGTCCACCGTTTCACGGTTGCGGTAGAGCGACAACAGGATCGCCAGGCCGACGGCGGCCTCGGCAGCCGCCACGGTGATCACGAAGATGGCGAACACCTGGCCGCGGATCAGCTGACCGTCGAGGTAATTCGAGAACGCCATCAGATTGATGTTCACAGCATTGAGCATGAGCTCGATGCTCATCAGCACGCGCACGGCATTGCGGCTGTTGATCAGTCCCCAGACGCCGGTGCAGAACAGAAGCGCGGCCAGGGCCAGGTACGCCTGAAGGGGAATGGCGTCAGTCATGGACGGGTCTCGGCAAGGGTCGGGGTGGAGCCTGGGGTACCGGATGGCTGCTCAAGCAGCAGGGGCGTGCGGGACTTCTCGAGCAGACCCTGATCAACCGGCTCGCCGGTGATCACATCGGTGCTGAACACATCGCGGCGGGCGAGAACGATGGCGCCGATCATGGCCATCAGCAACAGCACGGAAGCCAGCTCGAACGGCAGCAGGTAATCGCTGAAGAAGTGCTCACCGATGCGGATGGTGGCTTCCTCGCCGACGGGCAGGGGACCGGGCAGAGCCCAGTGCGTGGTGAAGGCCACCCGCAGCAGCAGGGCGAACAGGCCGATGCAGACGCCCCCTGAGAGCAGACGGCGCACAATCAGGCCGGGAATGCTGGTGAGCGGCTCGCTCTTGTTGACCAGCATGATCGCGAACAGGATCAGCACATTCACCGCACCCACGTACACAAGCACCTGGGCGGCCGCCACAAAGCTGGCGTTGAGCAGGAGATAGAGCCCGGCGACGGAGAGGAAAACCGCTCCGAGCAGAAAGGCCGAATAGACGATGTTGGGCAGGAGAACCACCGCCAGAGAGCCCAGCACCAATGTGGTGGAGAGGATCAGGAAGCAGATCTGCTGCGTGGAGGAGGCGATGGTCATCAGGATTGGGCTCCTTGCTTCTCGGGGGCTTCGGCGCCTGATGCGGCAGTCAGGCCGGCGAGCACCTGATCGGGAAGCTGGCCAGCACGGGGGGCGTCGGCGGGAACGCCATGGGGATCCATCGCACCTTTGGGCAGATAGGCCAGCTCCCTGAGGGCGAAGACAGCAGGATCGCTGGTCACGCTGGTGGGGAGGCGTCCAAGTGCCACGTTGTCATAGTTGAGCTGGTGGCGGTCAAAGGTTGCCAGCTCGTATTCCTCGGTCATCGACAGGCAGTTGGTGGGGCAGTACTCCACGCAATTGCCGCAGAAGATGCAGACTCCGAAATCGATGGAGTAATTGCGCAGCTCCTTCTTCTTGGTGGCTTTGTTCATCACCCAGTCGACCACTGGCAGGTTGATGGGACAGACCCGCACACACACCTCACAGGCGATGCACTTGTCGAACTCGTAATGGATGCGGCCGCGGTAGCGCTCGGAGGGGATCAGTTTCTCGTACGGATACTGAACCGTGATCGGCCTGCGCTGCAGATGATCAAAGGTGACCGCCAGCCCCTGGGTGAGGTACTGGGCGGCGCTGACCGCATCCTTGGTGTAGTCGGTGACTTTTTTGAGGAACCCGAACATGACGACGGAGGTGAAAGGTGCGGACAGGCTTGGTTCAGCCCATGATGGCGGCCGGGGATCGGTGCTGACGTAACTGGGGCCTCAGCCTCCGAAGGCAACGGGGAAAGCCAGCTTCAGAGCAGCCGTGACCAGCAGGTTGACCAGGGCGATGGGCAGCAGGAATTTCCAGCCCAGATCCAGCAGCTGGTCGATGCGCACCCGGGGCACGGTCCAGCGCAGCAGGATGGCGAAGAACACCAGCAGATACGCCTTCAGCACGGTCATCACGATGCCGGTGGTGGCGGTGATCACCTGCACAGCGGGCGCATCGACCGACTGCCCCAGCAGTCCGGCGAGCCAGTCGACGGGCAGGGGGAAGCCCCAGCCACCCAGGTACAGCACTGAAACCAGCAGCGCTGAAAGCACAAGGTTGATGTAGCTGCCGAGATAGAAGAGGGCAAACTTCATGCCGGAGTACTCGGTCTGATAGCCGGCCACCAGCTCTTCCTCAGCTTCAGGAAGGTCAAAGGGCAGACGTTCGCACTCGGCCAGGGCGCAGATCCAGAAGATCACGAAGCCAACCGGCTGGCGCCAGATGTTCCAGCTGAGGATGCCGGCGCTGTTCTGCTGGTTGACGATGTCGACCGTGCTCAGCGAATTGCTCATCATCACCACCGCCAGCACGGCCAGGGCCAGGGGGATCTCGTAGCTGATCGATTGCGCTGCCGCCCGCAGCCCCCCCAGCAGGGAGTACTTGTTGTTCGAGGCGTAACCGCTCATCAGCAGGCCGATCGGCTGGACGCTGCTCAGGGCGATCCAGAGAAAGATGCCGATACCCACGTTGCTGATCAGCAGGTTCTGGCCGAAGGGCACCACCAGCCAGGAGAGGATCACCGGGATCAACACCAGCACCGGGCCGACGGTGAACAGCAGGCCGTCGGCGCGGGCCGGGATCACATCCTCCTTGAAGACCAGCTTGAGGCCATCGGCCAGCGGCTGCAGCACCCCCAGGGGACCCACGTATTCGGGACCGATGCGCTGCTGAACGGCAGCGGAGATCTTGCGCTCCAGCCAGACGTTGACCAGAACACCCACCACCGCTGCCACCAGCACGGTGAGCATCGGCAGCGGCAGCCAGATCAGATGGGCCAGCCCAGGACTGAAGCCGAAACCTTCGAGCAGATCCAGAACACTGGCCTGAAGATCGAGGCCCGGCGTCACCACTGCAGGCAGCGTCATGGGGATAGGTCGGGGTGCGGAGACGTTAAGGCCATGGGAGCTCGGTGGTGGGTGTGCGCCCCGACAAGGGAGGCAAACGGGAATCAGACCGCGCTGGGCCGGCTCTCGAGCGGCAGCCAGGTGCGCGGCTCCGGCCCGGTGTAGATCTGCGTGGGCCTGTAGATCCTGTTGGCCCCCAGCTGCTCGCGCCAGTGGGCCAGCCAGCCGGCCGTGCGGGCGATGGCGAAGATCGGGGTGAACAGATCCCGGGGGATGCCGAGCTTGCGGTACACCAGGCCGGAATAGAAATCGACGTTGGGGTAGATCCCTTTGGGGCCGAGGCGATCGGCCGCCACCTCCTCCAGGCGCCGGGCCACGTCGTACATCGCGTCATGGCCGAAGCGCAGGAACAGATCCTCAGCCAATCCCTGCAGGATCACGGCCCTGGGGTCCTTGACCCGGTACTCGCGGTGACCGAAGCCCATGATCTTCTTCTTCGAGGCGATCGCCTGATCGAGCCAGGGCTCAACCGCCTCGACACTGCCGATCTCGTCGAGCATCTCGAGCACGTCCTCGTTGGCGCCGCCATGCAGGGGGCCGGCCAGGGTGCCCACCGCAGAGGCCACCACGGCGTAGGGATCGGTGAGCGTGCTGGCGGTGACGCGGGCGCTGAAGGTGCTGGCGTTGAGGCTGTGCTCGGCATGCAGGATCAGGCAGGCATCAAAGATGCGCGCCGCCATCGGATCCGGCTCCCGCTCGGTGAGCATGTAGAGGAAATTGGCCGAATAGGCGAGATCGTCGCGGGGCTGGATCGGATCCTGCCCTTTACGAATCAGCTGGAAGGCCGCCACCATCGTGGGGATCTTGGCGATCAGCCGCACCACCGCATCGAAGACGTATTGCGGGTTGTCGAGGGCGCGCCTGGAATAGAACAGGCCCAGAGAGGCTGCGCTGGCCTGCAGCGCATCCATCGGGTGCCCCCCAGAGGGGAAGCACTTCATCATGTCGCGGATGCGGAAGCTCACCCGCCGGTGCATCTGCACCTCCCGCTCGAAATCCCGCAGCTGGAAGATCGTGGGCAGCTGGCCCCAGATCAGCAGATAGGCGGTCTCGAGAAACGTGCTGTTGGTTGCCAGCTGCTCGAGGGGATAGCCGCGGTAGGTGAGCACCCCGCGCAGGCCATCGATGTCGCAGATTCCCGACTGGGTCGCCGGGACCCCTTCAAGACCCGGGCGGAAGACAGGCTGCGTGCCCTTGTCCCTGACCTCGGGGGCGGCCGCAGAGGCAGCTGCAACGGCGGGCACCTGGACACCATTGCCCTGGGCTTCGCCGGCGCTGGTGATGCTCTTGCCCGCCATCGGTGTCATGCCGTTGTGGCGAACCTACGCTCCTGCCGCCTGATCCTGCAGTAACACAGATTGCCGCCCGCTGGCGCCGCACCATGGAACGCTCAGGGGAGCAGCAGAGAGGGGCGCAGCAGCAGCTCCAGCCGGCCTCCAGCCAGAGGATCGTCGAGCGGCAGAGCCAGCTGGGCGATCCCGGCCTTGCGCAGGGACAGGGCACTATCCGGTGCTCCGAGCAGCCGGGCCGCCAGGATCGAGAGATCGGGCTCATGACCCACCAGCAGCAAGCGCTGCGGCCGTCCCCCTGAGGATTCACCGCCGGGCCTGAGCCAGCCCACCAGGCTGGCCCGCGCATCCCCACCGGGAGCCAGTGCCGCATCGAACTCCACCGCCGCAGCCAGACCGGCCTGCACGGCGATCTCCGCGGTCTGGGCAGCCCGCACCAGGGGGCTGCTGATCAACCGGTCAGCCCCCAGCCCCCTGTCCACTAGCTGCTCCAACACTGCCTGGGTGCGGCTGCGGCCCCTGGGCGTGAGGGCACGTTCGCCATCGTCGAGATCCTGGCGCCGCTCCTGGGCGATCCCATGGCGCAACAGCAGGAGTGTGTGGTGGCTCATCGCGGGGACACAGGCCTCAGGCTCCGAACTCCAGCCGGGCCCTTAGCTGCAGCTGGGCAGCATCGGCCGGGGTTTCAACCGCCACCGACAGGCCCTGAACCCCACCATCGAGGCCCCCTCCGGCCAGAGCTGAGAGCATCCGCCAAGGCTGCCAGCCACGCAGCGCCTCCCTGGCCTCAGCGGCATCAAGCCCCCACTGCCAGGAAGCCGTGGGCATGGCCAGGGCCTGAAGGCCCTGGCGCAGGCGGATCAACTCGCGGCTTCCGACCGCAGCGCTCAGCTGCGACAGATTCTGGCCCCACCAATCCTGACCGTCCTGCTGGAGCCGCCAGCCCGCCAGGCTGGCCTCGAGCTGATCGCTTTCCCCCTCACGCCTGCCGGATCGCTGGGATGCGGCGAGCCGCGTCCAGGCCTGAAGGCTTTGGCCCTCCACCTCCAGCGGGGCCTGGATCAGGCCGGCCTGCGACAGCTGCGGCGCCAGCGCGGCGGCAGCGGGATCATCACTGTCGCTCGCGAGCGTCCAGCCCTCAGCTCCGCCGCTGACCAGCAATGGACCCTGAATGCCCGCAGCCACCAGCTCAGGCAGCGCGCTGGAGCGCTGCGCTGAGGCCTGATCAAGACCGAGGCTTCGCCCCAGCCAGGCGCGGGTCCAGGGCCCCAGCAGCGGATGGGCAGCGAGATCCGCGGGGTCCTGCACCAGGGCCAGGCTGGTGGGGGATCCCCTCAGAGCCGCCAACAGGGCCTCGGCTCGCTCCTGCGGCAGCGCAGGCAGCTGGGTGCCGTCCCGCAGGGTGAGCCGCGCCCCCAGGCTCAATGCGCGGCCTTGTGGCTGCAGCACAGCCAGCAGCGCGGCGGCGCTCTCCTGGGCCGGGACCGCCTGGGGGAGTCCCAGCCAACCCTTGAGCGCCTGGGGAGACGCCAGAAGCAGGGCGGCGCCTCTGGGGAACGCTGCCAGCCCATCGCGCAGCTCCGGCAGACCACCCTGGTTGAGGGCATCGATCTGGGAGGCGTCGAGCGCGCGCTCCAGCAGGTTGCGCCCCGAGGCGATCAGCACCAGGTCATCGTCCACCAGGGCGGTGGCCAGCGGTGTGGGCTGGCTCCCCAGCAGGGCGCCACGCCCGCTGATCAGCCCCATGCCGCGGTAGCTGGTCACCTGCAGATCAGTACCGGCGAGGCTGCGGGTCTGCCAGAAGCGTTGCAGAAATCGGCGTGCACCGTCGTCATCGCGACTGGCCAGAGCCAGCAGCCAGCCCCGGGCCGGCTGCTGCGGGCTCTCCCCGCGCACGGCAGCCACAGGATCCTCAAACAGGGCCACCGCCTGCTCACGGCCGAGCCAGCCGGCAAGCTCCTGGCGGTAATCGAGGCCGGCGGCCGCGAAGGCCCCATCACGCAGGCGGGCAACCGCATCGCCGGCGCGCCGGCGCTGTCTGGCCGGAGCCACGGCCCGGGCGTAATCCACCGGCCGCTCGCCATCGCTGAACACATAGAGGCTGAAGGAGGCGGAGGCCGGCACGAAACGAGCCGTGCGGGGCAGGTTGAGCGGCTGATGCGCCAGCTGCAGCGGCCCGCGCTGCCGCAGCAACCACCAGCCACCGGCTCCCAGGCCCAGGAGCAACAGCAGCACCGACAGCACCAGCGCGACGAAGGCGCGGCCCTTCATGGGCGCACAGCAGGATGGAACCATCCTGACGCCCCGGCGCTCCCATGGCCGCTGAACCCCTGACCGCCACCCCCGGGACCCTCTCGGCAACAGACCTGGCGCAGCGTCTGGCGTCGGGGGAGGCGCTGCAGCTGGTGGATGTGCGCGAGGACCAGGAGCTGGCCCAGGCACGGCTGCAGCACCCCGTGGTGCACCTGCCCCTGAGCCGCTCCCAGGACTGGCTCGAGTCCCTGCCGGCGCTGCTGGATCCGGCGCTGCCGGTGGTGGTGCTCTGCCATGCGGGGGTGCGCAGCTGGCATTTCGGCTGCTGGCTGCTGCAACAGCAGGCCCACGGAGACGTCTGGAATCTGCAGGGCGGGATCGACGCCTGGAGCGTCGAGGTGGATCCGAGCGTGCCCCGCTACTGAGGCTCCGCGGCGTCTCCGCGACCGGAACGCCGCTCCTACGATCCAGCCAGTTTTTATGCCACCGGCTTGGACACCCTGCCGCGCAGACAACAGGATGTCCTCAGGGCCACGGTTCGCCACTACGTCGATACGGTCGAACCGGTAGGCAGCCGCATCCTGGTGAGCCGCTTCGGACTGCCGGCCAGCCCGGCCACGGTGCGCTCCGCCATGGGCGCCCTGGAGCAGCGTGGGCTGCTGACGCAGCCCCACACCTCCGCCGGTCGCATCCCCAGCCAGCAGGGCTACCGCCTGTACGTCGATCAGCTGCTGCCGGAACCGGGTTCCGCCGCTCGCCAACTGGAGCGGGAACTGGCCGGGATCAGCCTGCAATGGGCCGCCCTCGACGACCTGCTGCGCCACCTGGCGCGGCGCCTCTCCGACCTCACCGGTCTGCTCAGCCTGATCAGCAGGCCCCAGCGGCCCCGTTCCCCGCTGCAGGCGGTCCGGCTGGTGCCCAGCCACGACCGCCTGCTCGTGTTCCTGGTGCAGGGATCCGCGCTCACCAGCAGCCTGAACCTGCGCCTGGCCCGCGGCAGCGAAGCCACCCTGCCGATCCTCGAACGCTGGACCAACGACCGCCTGCGCGAATCCGGCGGTCACATCCCCTGGGAGTTGCTGCCCGAGGAACTGCGGGGCAGCGCCCTGATCCTGCGTCAGGCACTCGAGACCCTCTACAGCCGCTCCCCTCTCGATCCCGACAGCGTGGTGGCGGCGGGCCTGGGTGGGCTGCTGGCCCAACCGGAATTCAGCCGCACCGCCAGCCTGCTGCCCCTGGTGCAGCTTGTGGAACATCAACCCGACCAGCTGCTCGGCCCCCTGAGCCGCGCCGTCCTCACGGACGGCGATCTCTCAGCACCGCTGAACCGCGTCTGGATCGGCGATGAGCATCCGCACCAGGCCCTGGCAGCCTGCGCCGTGGTGCAGGCCCCCTACCAAAGCGGCGATGGTGCCCTCGGCCATGTGGCCCTGGTGGGGCCGATGCGGATGGCCTACGCCACCGCCTGCGCCGCCGTGCGCTCGGTGGCCGCGATCCTGCAGCAGCTGCTCTCCTGAGGCTCCTCTCCGACCGGAATGACCTACTGCGTCGCCTTCCTGCTCGACAAGGGCCTGGTGTTCGCCTCCGATTCGCGCACGAACGCCGGAGTCGACTACATCTCCAGCTACAGCAAGCTGCATGTGTTCCAGCCCGCCCCCGACCGGCTGTTCGTGCTGATGGCGGCCGGCAACCTGGGCACCACCCAGGCGGTGCTCAACCGCATCCGCCGCGACCTGGCCCAGGACTCCTGTCCCCTGACCTCGGAAGCCAAGGCCACCCCCGCCAACCTGCAGACGGCCCGCTATCTGTTCGAGGCGGCCGACTACATCGGCCATCTGAGCGTGATGGTGCAGAGCCAGTTCGCCACCTCCCTGCGGGAGGCCGGCGCCACCGGTGAGGCCAGCTTCATCCTCGGCGGCCAGATCGCCGGGGAACCCCACGGGCTGTATCTGATCTATCCCCAGGGCAACGCCGTGATGGCCACCCCTGAAACCCCCTTCCTACAGATCGGCGAAAGCAAGTACGGCAAACCTCCGCTCGACTGCGTCGGCCACACGGGCCTGTCCCTGGAGGATGCGGCCCGGCTCTGCCTGGTCTCCCAGATCATCACGCGCCGCTCCAATCTCACCGTGGGCCCGCCGTTCGAGATCGCCCTGGTGCCCGCCGGCGCCCTGCGGGTCTCGCGCCGTCTGAAGCTGCAGAAGGACGATCCGGAAGTCCAGCGCGCCATGGAGGTGTGGACGACTGCCATGCGCGAAGGCCTGAAGCGGCTGCCCCGCTTCCCATGGGAGCAGGATCCGCTCTGATCAGGGGCCGCAAGGCGCGCTGCCGGCGAGCCGGGGCTCACCCCCCGAGCCGATCGCCCAACCGATCCGCCACCGTGTTGACGTCCTTGTCGCCGCGGCCGGAGAGGTTGATCACCACTTCGGTGCCGGGGGCCAGGGTGGGGCAGAGCGTCTCCAGCCAGGCGAAGGCGTGGGCCGTTTCCAGGGCAGGGATGATGCCCTCCAGACGGCAGAGGAGCTGCAGGGCATCGAGGGCCTCCGCATCGGTGACGGCGGCGTACTCGGCGCGGCCGATCGTCTTGAGATAGCTGTGCTCGGGCCCCACACCCGGGTAATCGAGACCGGCGCTGATCGAATGGGCCTCCTGCACCTGCCCTTCGCTGTCCTGCAGCAACAGGCTCATCGCCCCGTGCAGCACACCCACGCGCCCCTCGGTGATCGTTGCGGCATGGCGGCCGCTGGCCACCCCCTCACCGGCTGCCTCCACCCCGACCAGGCGCACGGAGGTGTCTTCGACAAAGGGATGGAACAGGCCCATGGCGTTGGAGCCGCCGCCAACGCAAGCCAGCAGCACATCGGGCAGACGCCCGAAGGCCTGCTGGCACTGCTGCCTGGCCTCCTCACCGATCACGGCGTGGAAGTCGCGCACCAGCATCGGGTAGGGGTGGGGCCCGGCCACCGAACCGAGGATGTAGTGGGTGGTCTCCACGTTGGTCACCCAGTCGCGGATGGCCTCACTGGTGGCGTCCTTGAGGGTGGCAGTGCCGGCGGTCACCGGCTGCACGGTGGCCCCCAGCAGCCGCATGCGGAAGACGTTGAGGGCCTGGCGGCGCATGTCCTCGGCGCCCATGTAGATGACGCACTCCAGCCCGAAGCGAGCGCACACCGTGGCGGTGGCCACCCCGTGCTGGCCGGCGCCGGTCTCGGCGATGATCCGCTTCTTGCCCATGCGCAGGGCCAGCAGCGCCTGGCCGAGGGCGTTATTGATCTTGTGGGCGCCGGTGTGGTTCAGGTCCTCGCGCTTGAGCCAGATGCGGGGGCCGCCCTCGGGTCGCCGGTAGTGCTCCGTGAGCCGCTCGGCCTCATAGAGGGGGCTGGGGCGGCCGACGTAGTCGCGCAGCAAATGGTTGAGGCGCTCGCGGAAGGCGGGATCAGCCCAGGCCTCGGCAGCGGCGGTTTCCAGCTCCGCCAGGGCCGGCATCAGGGTTTCCGGCACGTACTGGCCGCCGAAGGGCCCGAAGCGACCGAGGGGATCGGGGCGCACCTGGGGCGCCAGAACCTCGGGTGCGGGAGCAAGGCCGGCGTTGGCGGCGGGAACGGTGCTGGTCACCGGCAGCGATCTGGAGTGGCTGCAGCCTAGGAAGCCAGTCGGCTGCCCCCGCGTCTGCATCCCGCTGCGCGAGGGTCGGGCCTGACGGCGTCGCTCAGGGCCTGCAGGGCGGGACCGATGCAGCCCACAATGGAGACCATCCGGCCTGAGCGACGCCGCCGATGACGGCAACGACCACGCAATCCTCCAGCGACGTCCGGCGCCGACGGGTGGAGGCGGCTACCGCCCACGCCGGCCCGCTGCCCCTGTCGGTGCAGCAGTAGGGCACGCCATGGCGAAGAAAGGCGGTTGGCAGGAGTTCAGCAGCCCGGCGAGCACAGCCCGGCCCTCGGCTTCCGCCTCCGGCGGCAGCGCGGCGACGCCGCGGGCCCAGCAACGGGTGCGCGTGCAGCGCACCAAAGCCGGCAAGGGCGGCAAGCTCGTGACGGCCATCACCGGCCTTGAGATCCCCGAAATCGAAATGCGGGCGCTGCTCAAGGCTCTCAAGGCCACGGCAGGAACCGGCGGCACCCTCAAGGATGGCGTGATCGAACTCCAGGGTGATCAGGTGACTGCCGCCCTGGCGGCACTGGAGAAGGAGGGCTTCAGGCCCAGGCAGGCAGGGGGCTGATGGGCAACAACGGCCACCCGAAGGATTCCAGGGGGATCCGTTCCTGGCGTGCCGGACTCAGTAATCCACCCCGCGTTTGAGGTCCACCCCGCGCTCGGCGTAATGCTTGTGGCACACCATCTCCGAATGCACGGAGGCCAGGTCGAAGTAGGCAGGCCTTGATTTGCAGCGGCCGGTGATGATCACCTCCGTTTCGGCCGGTTTGCGCAGCAGGGTCTGCATGATCGGCTCCACCGGCAGCAGCTCCAGATCCACGGTGGGATTGAGCTCATCGAGGATCACCGTCTTGTAGAGGCCGCTGGCAATGGCTGCCCGGGCGATCTCCCAGGCACGCTCGGCCTCCACGTAATCGATCGGCTGCTGCTGACCGCGCCAGACGATCGCATCGCGTCCGGAGCGCAGGTGATCCACCAGATGGGGATAGCTCTCGCGCAGCGCCGCGATCGCCGCATCCTCGGTGTAGCCGCTGCCGCCCTTGAGCCATTGCAGGATCAGCACCCGGTGGCTCTTGTCCTGGCTGATGCCCCGGCCGATCGCCTGCAGTGCCTTGCCCAGGGCGCTGGTGCTCTTGCCCTTGCCCTCCCCGGTGTAGATCTCGATGCCGTCCAGGCCCCGGGGTTGGCTGCCATCGGTTTCGCTCTGACGCCGGTGGGCCTTCATCTCCGAGTGCAGATCGGCCAGCTGGATCAGCTGCGGCGGCGCGCCGCGCCCGGTGCAGATCACCTCCATGCCGGGCGGCTTGGTGGCCAGCACCCGCGCCACCTCGGCGCTGTCGAGCAGGCCGAGATCCAGCACCGGGTTCAGCTCATCGAGCACGACCACCGAGTAGAGGTTGCTGGCCAGGGCACCGCGGGCGATATCCCAACCCCGCTGGGCCTCCTGCCGGTCAAAGGCGGTGGCCTGCTCGGCGGTGAAGTAGTCACCGCGGCCCGTGCGCACCTGATCGATCAGATGGGGGAATCCCTGCTGCAGCGCCTCGATCGCCGCATCCTCGTCATAGGAGCGGCCGGGGCCCTTGAGAAAGCGCAGCAACAGCACCCGCGTGCGCCGCTGCTCGCAGATCCCGAGACCGATCGTGCGCAGCACCACACCCAGAGCGGCCTGGCTCTTCCCCTTGCCGTCGCCGTCATAGACGTGCAGCTGGCCGTGAACCCGCTCCTCACTGCCTGCGGCCGTGCGGATCCCGATCCCCCGGCCGGTGCCCCGCTGGGGAGTCTGGGTGCTGCGCACGGGCGTCATCGGGAGGGAGCTCCGATCTGGATGCTACCGAGATCCGCTGGATCCTTTGCCAGGATTCCACAGATGGCCCTGACGTTGCTGGAGACCCTGCCGCCCGAGCTGGCGCGGGCGCATGCCTGGCTGCTCGAGCGGCTCATGGCGCTGGATCGTGCCGTGGTGGCCTACTCCGGCGGTGTGGACAGCGCCCTGGTGGCCGCTCTTGCCGTGGAGACCCTGGGGGAGCGGGTCACGGCGATCACGGGGATCTCCCCTGCCCTGGCGCCCCACCTGCGGGACGAGGCCAGGCTGCAGGCGCGCTGGCTGGGGGTGATCCACCGCGAGATCCCCACATCCGAGCTCAACGATCCCGCCTACAGCTCCAATCCCGATGACCGCTGTTACGCCTGCAAGCGGGAGCTGCACAGCCTGCTGGCACCGATCGCCGCAGCCGCGGGTGGCGCGGTGGTGCTGGACGGCGTCAACCGCGATGACCTGGGCGATCACCGGCCTGGCATCCGGGCGGCCCGGGAGTTCGGGGTGCTCTCCCCCCTGGCGGAAGCCGGCCTCGACAAGGAGGCCGTGCGCCAGCTGTCGCGCGCCCTCGGCCTGCCCTGGTGGGACAAACCCGCCCAGCCCTGCCTGGCCTCCCGCTTCCCCTATGGCGAGCCGATCGCGGCCTCACGCCTGAGGCGCGTGGCCGAGGCGGAGGCCTGGCTGCGGCAGCAGGGCTTCGCCGCACTGCGGGTGCGATCCCAGGGGGACAGCGCCCGCATCGAGCTGCCCGCCGATCAGTTGCCGGCGGTGCTGCAGCGTCTGGCCACAGGGTCGTGGCGCCAGCAGCTGCTGGCGGCCTTCACAGCCCTCGGCTTCACGGCGGTGGGGCTCGATCTGGAGGGTCTGGTGAGCGGCAAGCTCAACCGCAGCCTTGCCGCTGCGGCCGGAGGCCCAGCTGAAGACCCCGGCGATCGCCATGGCGATCTGGTGGCCTGAACAGGCCTGGCCCGCCGGAGGCCCCCATCAAAAAAGCCGCACCCTGAGGTGCGGCTCGTGCACGCGCTTTTGAGGCGAGATTCTGAGGGATGGATTGGGGGCCGATCAGGTCGGCCCCACCATCAGGCCAGGGCCAGCTCCGGATCCCGTTCGCTGTCCTCGATGCTCGCCGGAGTCTCGCGGCGGAAGCTGGTGAGCTTGTGGCTTCCGGCCGCCAACTCATCGGCGAGAACCTGGCAGGCGCGCTCCGGCATCGTGTGATCGCCGCAGGTGAACACATCCACGGCCGCATAGCCCGATTCGGGCCAGGTGTGGATGGAGATGTGGGATTCGGCCAGCAGGGCCAGGCCCGTCACTCCCTGGGGTTGGAAGCGGTGGGTGATCAGATTGAGCAGGGTGGCACCAGCACGTTTGGCTGCAGTGGTGATGGTGTCCCTGACGAAGGCTTCGTCGTCGAGCCGCGAAGGATCGCAGTCATACAGCTCGAGAATGCAGTGTTTACCGACCGCATCGGTGGTCGGGGCCTGGCTGCTGGAGGAAAGGGGCTGACTGGCGGCTGCGGTCCATCCCGGGTTGGGGTGGAGGCAGGACAGGCTCTGGTTCATCAGGGGTCCTGACAATGGGCTCTCAACCATACGCGGTGATTGGCAGATTTGCCTGTTGTGCCAACCGCTGTGCACCATTGCGGACCACGGGGTGGGTGGTGAGAGCGGCCTGGGGGGCGGCTCAGCCCGCCTGCAGCGCTCCGGCAACCATCGACACCACCTGACTTCCCTGACGCCAGCCCCCGCTGAAGGCCTCCAGATGGGTGGCACTCACCAGACACTGGTGCCCCTCGCCCACGGCCTCCAGGAGTTGCTGCTGGCGCTGAGGATCGAGCTCCGCCAGCACGTCATCGAGCAACAGCAGCGGCGGCCTGCCCACCACCTGAGCCACCAGATCCAGTTCCGCCAGCTTCAGGGCCAGCACCAGGGTGCGCTGCTGCCCGGCTGAGCCGTAGCGACGGGCCGGACGTTCCGCCAGCAGCAGCTCAATCTCATCGCGATGGGGGCCGGCCGTGCACTGGCCCAGCCGCAGTTCCTGCTCCCGCTGATGGGCCAGTTGCCGCTGCAGCAGATCCCGCCAGAGATCCTCCTCCGCTGCGTCATCCACACCCGACTCCAGGGCCGTGCCGCAGCGATAGGCCAGGGTCAGCGGTTCACCGCCGCCGGCGATCCGCCCCTGCCAGGCTGCCGCCAGCGGCTCCAGGCGCCTCAGGGCCCGCCAGCGCCGCCGATGCAGGCGGGTGCCCACCAGCGCCATCTGGGCATCGAAGGCATCGAGCAGATCCGCGGTCGATCCAGGGCCCATCGATCCGCGCTCCACCCGCCGCAGCAGCTGGCTGCGTTGCCGCAGCAGACGCCCGTAGTGGCGCAGCAGGGTGCTGTACACCGGCTCCAGCTGCAGCACCACCCGATCGAGCCACTGGCGTCTAAGTGCCGGTTCGCCGCGCACCAGCTCCAGGTCGAGAGCGCTGAAGCCCACGCAACGCAGATCACCGCTCAGATCCAGCTGGCGCTCCAGCAGCCGGCCATTGCGCAGAGCCTGGCGACCGCCCCCCCGGCGCAGCTGCAGCTCCAGGCTGTCGCCCTCATCACTGATGGCCCGCAGGCGGCTACCGCTACGGCCGTGGGCGATCAGATCCTGATCGCTGCTGCAGCGGTGGGACCGCAGGCTGGTGAGCAGCTCAACAGCCTCCAGCAGATTGGACTTGCCCTGGCCGTTGGCCCCGATCACCAGCAGCTTCGGCGCCTGCAGCGTCAGCTCCAGGGCGTCGATGTTGCGGAACTGGTGGAGCTCCAGGCGGTGCAGCCGGATGGGTCTGGGGCGTCGAGCGGCTAAGGTAACCCCAGCGGGGCGCTCGGCTTGTGGCCCTTCCCCGTGGGCATGTAGCTCAGTTGGATAGAGCGTCAGATTCCGGTTCTGAATGTCGGGGGTTCGAGTCCCTCCATGCTCGTGATGATTTGGTGGCCTCCGCGAAGGAGAGGTTTTCCCCGGTGGGCTTTACCCCATTGGGGTCTTCCGTTCGCGGGTCTTGATTGATTTGTTCCCTTGTTGATCAGCGGCGGACCGGTGTCGTTGTGGTTACGGGTTCAACTGCAGACCCATGGCACGGATGCCGCCGGGATCCACGACGAAGCCGGCACGGCTGAGGGCTTCCAGGGCCTCCGGTGGGGCTGACAGCGAGATGCTGCAGCCGGACAGCTCGCGACGCAGCCGGTTGAGGCCCAGCTGGACCAGGGCATGGATCACCTCCTGGCGGGCTGGATCAGCCGGATCACTCAAAAGATCCCAGAGGTTTGCATTCAGGGCCTGATCGCTGGTTGCCCTCAGAAAACCGACCAACCGGCCGCTGCCATCGCGCAGGGCCAGATGCCAGGTGCTCCTCTCCAGCACCTGGGCCCAGCACGCCTCTCCCCGTGGCTTCTCGCCACAACTCTGCAGCAGCTGGTCGAGCTCCTCGCTCTGCAGCGCCTCCTGCCAGAGCAGCTGGTAACCCTCCCGCAGGCGGGGCTGAGATGGTTGGGTGCGAAAGGGAAGCAACGGACCGGAGCGTTCGGATCAGCCTGTGTTACGCATGCCGGCGGCGATGCCGTTGATCGTGAGCAGGGCACCCTGGAGCAGATCGCTGCGGCTGTAGGTGCGGCCATCGTTGCCACGGGCTGCGCCCTCGCTGACCGGCGGCTGACGGTTCTGATCGCGCAGCAGCCGCAGCAGGGCCACCTGCAGGTAGCCGAGCGGAATGATCGTGCGGTTGCGCAGCTCCACCGACAGCTGCAGAGCCGGATCGCCATCGAGCAGGCGCTCGTGATGGCTGATGGCCAGCACCAGATCGCGGGTGAGGGTGAACTCCCGCGAGATCGCCTCATGGATGGCGGCGAAGGCCTCCCGGTAGGGCTCGCGGCCGAGGGAGCGCACATAGTGACCGGCCAGGTCGATATCGACCTTGGAGAGGGTCATCTCCACCTTGGAGATCAGCATGCGGAAGAACGGCCAGCGCTGGTAGAGCAGCTGCAGCAGTTCCATCTGGCCGGCATCCTGTTCCAGTTCGGCCTGCAGGGCGGCGCCGACGCCGTACCAGCTGGGCAGCAGGAAGCGGCTCTGGGTCCAGCCGAACACCCAGGGGATGGCCCGCAGGCTGGAGAGATCGCGGGTGCCGGTCTTGCGGCGGGCGGGCCGGCTGGAGATCTGCAATTTGCTGATCTCCTCGATCGGGGTCACCTGCTCGAAGAAGGCCACCAGATCGGGGTTGTCGTGCACCAGGGCCCGGTAGTGGTCCCGGGAGCGGGCGGCCAGCCGCTCCATCAGCAGATTCCAGCTGGGGGTGTCGTCGAGTGGCAGGGTGACCATGCTGTTCTGCAGCACGGCCGTGGACACGGTCTCGAGGTTGTAGAGGGCCAGCTCCGGCAGGGAGTACTTGGAGGCCAGCACCTCGCCCTGTTCGGTGATCTTGATGCGGCCCTTGAGGGTGCCGCTGGGCTGGGCCAGGATCGCCTGGTAGGCGGGGCCGCCGCCACGCCCCACCGAGCCGCCGCGGCCGTGGAACAGGCGCAGGGCGACGGCGTGCTCGTCGGCGAGCCGCTGCAGGGCGATCTGGGCACGGTGAATCTCCCAGTTGCTCGACAGAAAGCCGGAATCCTTGTTGCTGTCGGAGTAGCCGAGCATCACCTCCTGCAGGGGCTGGCCGCTGTCGGTGTTGCTGGTCAGCAGCTCCCGGTAGAAGGGATCGGCGAACAGCCGGCCCATCACCGCCGGGGCCCCCTGCAGATCTTCGACGGTCTCGAACAGGGGGATCACCAGCAGCTCGGAGCGCTGCGCCAGGGGGTCGATCAGGCCGGCCTCCTTGGCCAGCAGCAGCACCTCCAGCAGATCCGACACCGTGTGACTCATCGAGATCACGTAGGTGCGGCAGATGCGCGAGCCGAACTCCTGCTGCAGCCGGTGCAGCATGCGGAAGACGGCGAAGGTCTCGGCCGTGGCCGCGCTCCAGCGGGCGGCCGGAGGCAGCAGGGGGCGGCGGGTCTGCAGTTCGGCCAGCAGCCAGGTCACCCGTTGCTCCTCGTCCATGGCGCCGTAGGCGACCGGCAGCTGCAGATAGCGGCTCAGTTCGTCGATGGCGTCGCTGTGGCGGGTGCTCTCCTGGCGGATGTCGAGGCTGGCCAGCCAGAAGCCGAAGATGTGCACCTGGGTCAGCAGGTCCCGCAGGGCTTCGCATTTGAGCCCGGTGGCATCAAGGCTCTCCTTGAGCAGTTCCAGGTCGTTGCGGAACTCGTCCACCGAGCTGTAGTGCAGATCCTGCAGCCCCGCGCCACCGGCCGGCAGGCCGAAGGGGCTGTCGATCACCGGTGACGAGGGGCCATCGCCGGGGAATTCCCAGCCGGCTTCGGCCAGTTGGTCGTTGCGGCGCTGGCTGAGGTGCAGCCGCTCAAGGATGTAGCTGAGCTTGAGCCGGTAGGGCTCCTTGCGGTAGCTGGTGGCCCGCTCCTCGTAGATGTCAGGGAAGCGCAGCCGATCCATCTCCAGGGATTCCAGCAGCGCCTTGCTGGGAGGGCTCCACTGCATCGAGATGCTCAGCTGATCGCGCAGCTCCTCGACAGCCCCGATGTAGCGCCGCAGCATGATCTGGCGCTGGTAGCAGGCGGTCTTCCAGGTGATCTCAGGGGTCACCGAGGGGTTGCCGTCGCGGTCGGAGCCCACCCAGGAGCCGAAGGTGACGAACGCATCCCGCGGTGGCACCACATCGGGATAGCTGCTGGCCAACGCGGCCCGGATGCGGCGCCGCAGCTGGGGCATGGCATCGAACAGCACCTGCTGGAAATAGTGCAGGGCGTAATCGACCTCGTTGATAACCGTGGGCTTGAACTGATGCAGCTCATCGGTGCGCCACCACAGCCGGATTTCCTCCTCGAGCTGGAGGCGCAGGCTGTCGCGATCCTCGAGGTTGGTGGGGGCGCTGAGCTGCAGCTTCTGGATCAGGGCAGCCACCCGCCGCTGCTTGTGCCGCACCGTATGGCGCACGATCTCCGTGGGGTGCGCGGTGAACACCAGCCGGATGTCGAGCTCGCGAAGCAGCGCCTCCAGCTGGGCCGGCGGCAGCCCCAGGCCACGCAGCCGCTCGAACAGCTCCCGGAAGGTGGCGGGTTCGCTCTGGCGGGCCAGAGGAGGCAGGAAGGGATCGCTGCGCACCGCCTGCGGCGAACTCTTGAGGCTCTCGAGATAGCTGTCCTCCTCGATGTGCTGCTCAAGGATGTTGACGAGCTGGAAATAGAGCGAGAACGCCCTGGCAGCGGCGATGCCATCGGCCAGATCCATTTCCCGGATCAGCTGCACGATCCCTTCGGTATCGACGACGGTCTCGTCGGCCAGCTCGCTGGGGGTCACCGGCCCGCTCAGCTGCTTGAGCTTCAGCAGTTTCTCCACCCGCTGAGGCGGGCATTCACTGCGCAGCACCGATTCCCACAGGTCCTCGACCAGTTGCAACCGCTCCCCGAGCAGGCGGATCACCCGGGGAGCCGCCTCGCTGATGGGAGCGGGAACGGCGGGGCCGGCCAGGGGGGTGGGCGTCAAGGCCATGGGCGCTGCGGTGGGCTGCCGCAAGGGGGCAGACGATGAAGCGAAGCGGGCATCATCATCCCAAAGCGTGCGACTCCACTGTCGCAAGCCATGCCGTCAGCGCCCTCTCCCGATCCTCCAGGGCGGCGGTGGCCTCAGCCAGGATCGCGGCGACGCTCTCACCGCGCCGGTGGCGCTCCAGCCAGCGCATGGCCGTGTTGCCCTGATCCAGCAGACCGTGCAGCGGCGCCAGGGCCTCACTCAGCCCCAGCTCCCGGGCGAGGGGGGCGAGGCTGATGAGCTCCTGCTCCAGCCAGCGGCGCGCCTGGATCGGCTCGCCATCGCGCCAGTGGCAGAGCGTGCTCTCCAGACTGTTGCGGGCGGCGGCCCGATCGTTGGCATCGGCCAGATCCGCCAGGGCCTGGGCCCCAAGGCGGCTGGCCTGCAGCGGATCGTGCCGTTCCGGGTCGGCCAGCAGCTGCTGCAGCCGCAGCTCGGCAAAGGCGGTCACCGCCAGCAGCTCCCGGGGATCCGCGATCAGATCGCAGATGCGGATCTCCAGCCGGTTGAGGTCATGGGGCCGCCTGTCGCCGTTGGGCCGCACCGAGGTCCACAGGTGGCGCACGTTCTCCATGGCACCACTGGCCAGCTGGGACTCCATCCAGCCGATGTAGTGCCCATGGCTGGTGAACAGCGGCACCACCGGTGGCGTGAGCGGGAACTGCAACCAGCGCTGGGAATGCACGCCGCAGCTCTCGCCATCGAGGAAGGGTGAGCTGGCACTGAGGGCCAGCAACAGGGCCCCTTCGCAGCGCAACAGCCTCAGGCCTGCAAACAGAGGCTCCATCGCCTCCATCCCGAGGTTGATGTGCACGCTCGCGGTGACCACCCGGGTGCCGTAGGCCTGCTCAATCGAGCCGTGATACGGGTTGGCCGGGTCAGAGCGCTCAAAGCGGTGGCTATCCCCCAGGCTGAGGGTGCTGCCGGGGAGCAGGGTGAGGCCCTGGGGCTCCAGCCAGGCCCTCAGCCGCCGACGCGGCTCCAGCAGCCGCTCCAGCTGGCTGCGGTAACTGGCGTCGGGGGCGGTGGTGTATTCGAGGTTGCGGTTGTCGGGTTCCGTGACGAAGTCCGACAGCGATGCGGCGGCAGCGGCGGCGACGCCCACCACCGTGCCGTCAGGCCGGCCGGTGTACATCTCCACTTCAAAGCCCTTGAGCAGCAGCGGTGACGGCATCAGGGCCGCTCCGCCTTGGCGCCGTCCTGGGGCCGTGCCGGTGACGGCTGCAGGCAGGCCAGTGCCTTGAGCATGCCGCGGGCCTTGTTGAGCGTCTCCTCGTACTCGGCCTCCGGACGTGAGTCCGCCACGATGCCGGCCCCGGCCTGCACCTGCACGCGCCAGTGCCGGGGTGTCTCCCCTGGAGAGGCGTCCCCATCCGGCAGCACCACCATGGTGCGAATGGTGATGGCGGTGTTGAGCGCACCATTGAGATCCACGGCGCCGTAGACCCCGGAATAGGGGCCGCGGGCATCCGGCTCCATGGCATGGATCAGCTGCATGGCGCGGATCTTGGGGGCGCCGCTGACCGTGCCGGCAGGGAAGGAGGCCATCAGCAGATCCCAGACATCACAGTCCTGCTGCAGCACCCCCTCCACCTGGCTGACGATGTGCATCACGTGGGAGTAGCGCTCGATCACCATCAGATCGCCCACCACCACACTGCCCGGCCGGCAGACGCGGCCCAGGTCGTTGCGGCCCAGATCCACCAGCATCACGTGCTCGGCGCGCTCCTTGGGATCGGCCAGCAGATCCGCCTCCAGGGCTTGATCCTCGGCTTCATCGGCGCCGCGGGGCCGGGTGCCGGCGATCGGCCGCAGCGAAGCCCGCACCGTGCCATCCCCTGCAGGTTCGGCCTTCACCATCACTTCGGGGCTGGAGCCGATCAGGTGCCAGTCGCCGAAATCGAAGAAGGCCATGTAGGGGGAGGGATTGACCATCCGCAGGCTGCGGTAGAGGTCGAAGGGATCGCGCTGGATCCGGCTCTCCAGCCGTTGGCTGAGCACCAGCTGGAAGACATCGCCGGCGCGGATGTGCTCTCTGGCGCTCTCCACCGCCTGCTCGAAACGGTCGCGCTCCACGTTGCTGCGCACCTCCACGGACTGGATCACCGCATCGGTGGGGGCGTCGTGCCAGTCGAGCGGGGTCACGCCAGCGGGCAGGGGCTCATGCATCCGGGCCTCCAGGGCGGCGATGCGGCCGGCGGCGTGATGCCAGGTGTGCTCCGGATCGGCCGGTTCGCCCGCCTGGGAGGAGAGATCGGCATAGGCCACGGCCGTGATCTGGCGGCGCACCTGATCGAAGATCAGCAGGCTGTCGGCCAGCATCCAGCACCCGTCGGGCGGCCCGCCGGCTGGGGTGGCATGCACGGGCACCGTGGGTTCGATCCAGCGGATCAGCTCGTAGCCCCAGAAGCCGAACAGCTGCCCCAGGGCGGGCAGACCCGGTACCGGCGCCGGCTTGAGCGGCGCCAGACACTGACGCAGCAACTGGAAGGGATTCCCGGCGAGGGCATCGCAGCGACCATCGCGCCAGCGCCGTTCGCTGCGCTCGCCGCGGCTGGTGAGGGTCCACAGGGGATCACTCACCACCAGACTCCAGCGGCCCAGCCGTTCGCCCCCCTCCACCGACTCGAGCAGCACCCCATGGCCGCGGCCGGCGCCCACCTTCAGCCAGGTGGTCAGAGGGGTCTCCAGATCGGCAGGCCAGCGTTTCCACAGGGGAACGAGGTTGCAGCCACCGAAGGCATCGGCAGCACCGGCCATCCCTCTGGCGGCCTCGGCCAGGAAGGATTCACGGTCGGGGGACTGGGCGGCTGCGGGCATCGGCAATGGACAGGCAGAAAAAAGGCGGGGCACCCGGCCCCGCCATTCAAGATGCTCGCCGGCGCGGATCAGACCTGATAGGGCTCCTTGCCGCTGAACTTGAGGCTGGAGGGATTCGGGTTGGCGCCGATGCGGCGGGGGTTGTGGCCCACCATCGGCCGGCCTTCATTCACCTTCTCGGGGAAGACGCCGTCCTTGGGATGCAGGAACTCGGTATCGCCACCGGGATAGATGCGGTAGATCTTGTAATCCTCGATGCGGGGCTTGAACTTGGTGCGCAGCTGGGTGCCGAGGGCCAGGCACTGCTCCTTGCGGGCGAAATACATGATGTTTTCGCCTTCATTCATCACGGCGGCGCCACCGGTGGGCAGCTCAAACGCCTGGGAGGTGCTGCTGGTCCAGGTGATGGCGTACTTCTCTTCGGTTTCTGCGGAATTCAGCAGACCGCCGGTGCTGCCGATGTGCTTCGGAAGTTGGCCTGAGAGGGCAGTCGCTGGCATGGCTCGCTGACCGTTACGGGCGGAAGCTAGCACCGTGGTTTTGACCCATTTCACCGCCGCTGCGCAGTCTTCACACTCCGTCGACAAAAGCCGCTCAGCCGCCCGGATCCGCCACAGGGAAATAAACGGTGAGGCTGCTGCCGCCGCGCTCGGTGAGGCGGCCGCCGAGGCGGTGGAACAGCTGGCGGGTGGCCTGATCGCTGAGCTGCAGGCTGCCGGTGCCGGGGTTCCAGCTGAGCACGGGTCCGACCCGTTCCGCCGCCAGCGGCTCCTCGCTCCCGACCAGGCCCGCAGGGGCCTCGGCCGCGGTCTCGGCGCTGCTGAGCTGCAGCTTCAGCCGCGGACCCGCCGCCTGCAGGCTGAGACGCACCAGGCTGCCGCTGGGCAGGGCGCGGCTGAAGCGGTCCATCAACCCACCCAGCATCGTTTCCAGCCTGCTGGGATCGCTCAGCACCACCGGCAGATCCGGATCGATCAGCAGTTCCAGCCGCAGGTCGCGGCGGGTCAGCTGGCGCTGCCACAACTCCTGCATCGCCAGCAGCAGAGCGCTGAGGTCGGTGCGGGCCAGTTCGCTGACATCCAGGGGCTGACCGCTGCCGGGCTGGCGCTGCAGTTCGGCAGCCAGGAAGATCAGCCCGAAACGGTCGATCTGCTCACTGCATTCGCTGTCGATCTGCTCCAGCCGCTGGCGCACCAGGGCCGTGAGCTCGGAGCGCCGCAGCAGCGAGCGGATCAGGGTGCGGATCGTGGCCAGCGGGGTGCGCACCTCGTGGGTGAGGGCCTCCAGCAGGGCCAGTTCCCCGGCGGCGTCATGGTGATGGCCCGACGGCAGAGGCTGCAGGGTGACACTCGGCGCCATGGCGGACAGCCGTTCCGCCAGCAGCGGCCAGAAGCGCAGGGCAGGATCCGGCGCGTTGGCGAGCGGGCCCAGCGCCTGCAGGGCTGTCTGCAGATCGGCAGCGGTCGCTGGATCCTCCTGTTGCAGCCGCTGATGCAGCAGCGTCAGACTGGCGGAGAGCACCTCGGCATCGAAACGCACGATCAGGCGTCTGGCCTGGGGCGGGCCATCGAGGGCCAGGGCGACCTGCAGGCTCGGGGTGATCAACAGCAGCAACGGATCGGTGCCGTCCTGCTCCCGCAGAGGCAGGCGACGGAAGCCGTGAGGGCTGTCAGGGCCACCGCGCCCGCCCGGCAGCAGCGGTGCACCACGCGGGAGCAGCTGCTCCACCCCCGACGGCGCCCAGACCCAGCCCTGCAGACGCTGCAACAGCCCCGGTTCATAGAGGGCGGGCAGCGGCGCCGCCAGCCAGAGGCCCTGGACGGGAGCAGGGCGGATCAGCAGGTCCTCCTGGAGGGTGGCCAGGGCCGCCCACCACTGGCGCCGGACGCTGTCCTCATCGCCGCGGCCGGCCGGTACACCCTCTGCCAGCAGGGATCGCAGTGCGGCGAGGCTCACCACCATCGCTGGCTGGAGCGGGTGCGGCGGTTGACCGCCGCGCAGAGCCCCAGCGCGATGAAGTTCACCAGCATCGCCGAACGCCCATAGCTCACCCATGGCAGCGGAATGCCCGTGACCGGACCGAGGCCGATCGTCATCGAGATGTTGATCACCACCTGGAACAGCAGCATCGCCGCCACCCCCACCACCACGAGCGATTCGGCATCACTGCCGGCGCGGGAGGCGATCTGGAGCAAGCGCCAGCCCAGCAGCGCAAACCCCACCACGATCAGCGTGGAGCCGATGAACCCCATCTCCTCGCCCACCGCACTGAAGATGAAATCGGTGTGCTGTTCAGGGATGAAGCGCAGCTTGGTGAGCAGCCCGTGCATCAGACCCGTGCCCCAGAACCCACCGGAGCCGATGCCCACCTTGCTCTGCAACAGGTGATAGCCACCGCCGAGCGGATCCTTGGCCGGATCGAGGAACAGCACCAGGCGGTCGCGCTGGTAATCCTTCAGCCCGTGCATCCAGAGGTAGGGCGTCAGGAAGGAGAACAGACCCTGCACGGCCAGCACCAGCGACAGGCCGGCGCGGGGCCAGGGCAGGGAGCGCCAGGCCAGCAGACCCATCAGCGGCACCCAGACCAGCAGGGCCCAGGGCAACGCCCCGGCCAGGATCGCCGCCACCAACGGCGAGAGCAGCAGCACCAGCCAGGCCAGCGGCATGCCAGCCCAGAACAGCATCACCAACAGCACCGCCCCGAACACCAGTGAGGTCCCCAGATCGGGCTGGATGAACACCAGGACCCAGGGAATGGCGATCAGGCCGATCGGACGGATCAGATCGACCGGGCGCTCCACCGGGTAGCGCGACAGCACCCCGGCCAGCAGCAGGATCGCCGCCAGCTTGGCGAATTCCGACGGCTGCACGTGGAAACCGGCGATGCTGATCCAGCGCTGGGCCCCCAGGGCCGAGGTGCCCACCAGGCGCACGGCCACCAGACTGGCGATCGTGATCCCGTAGATCGGCCAACGCACCTGCTCCAGCCGCTCCAGGGGCAGACGGGCCACCTGCAGGGCGAGCACCATGCCGATGATCGCGGTGATCCAGTGCTGGTACCAGTCGGCGTAGTCGGCCTGGCGCTGGGTGCTGGCGATCAGGATTCCCGCCACGAAGGTGAGGCCCAGTGGCACCCCCCAGAGGATCCAGTCGATGCCGGCCAGACGCCGTCGCCAGGCGCCGCCGCGACTGGTGAGGCCACCGCGGCGGCTCCGGGGACTGAGCACCGCCATCGCCTCAGCCGCTCACGGCCTGGAGATCGGGCGCAGTGGCCTGGGCCAGGCGGTCGGCCAGCTCCAGAAACGCCCGGGCGCTGAGCGAATCGGGGGCGCCCAGCACCACGGGCAGGCCCCCATCGCCGCCGGCCCGCACCGGCATCTCGAGGGGGAGCTGGGCCAGCAGCGGCACATCCGCCTCGGAGGCCAGCAGGGCACCTCCACCGCTGCCGAAGAGCTCGTAGCGCTTCTCCGGGGCGTCGGGGGGGATGAAGGCGCTCATGTTCTCCACCACCCCCAGCACCGTCACGCCCATCTGCAGAAACATCGCCAGGCCCCGGCGGGCATCCTGCAGAGACACGCGCTGAGGCGTGGTGACGATCACGGCGCCGGCCATCGGCACCGCCTGGGCCAGGCTGAGCTGGGCATCGCCGGTGCCGGGGGGCAGGTCGACCACCAGCACATCGCGCACGCCCCAGTCCACCTGATAGAGGAACTGGCGGATGATGCCGTTGAGCATCGGACCCCGCCAGATCACCGGCTGGTTCTCCTGGATCAGCAGCCCCATCGAGACCAGGGCGATGCCGCAGGTTTCGATCGGCGTGAGCACCTGCTCGTTGCCACTGCCGCGCACCTCGGGCGTGCGATCAGCCACCCCGAGCATGGTGGGGGCATTGGGGCCGTAGATGTCGGCATCGAGCAGACCCACACGCAGACCGCGGGCGGCCAGGGCACAGGCCAGGTTCACCGCCACGGTGCTCTTGCCCACCCCGCCCTTGCCGCTGCTCACCGCGATCACCCGACCGACGCCGGGGATGGGCTGACGCTCCGGCAGCTCGCCATGGCCATGGCCGTGGCCGGCAGCACCGATCGGGCCGGAGGAGGGAGGCTGGGGGGCGGCGGCCAGCTCGATCTGCACATCAACGATGGACGGATCGACCAGCAGGGCGGCACGGGCCTCGGCGGCGATGCGCTGCTGCTGAGCGGCGGCGAAGCGCGGCAAGGCCAGCTCGAAGACGGCCCGATCGCCTTTGCGGCGCAGCCGGCGGATCCAGCCCAGCTCCAGCAGGCTGCGGCCGCTGCCGGCATCGGTCAGGGGGGCGAGCAGCGCCTCCAACTCAGGACTGGACGGGGTGCTGGAGTCGGAGGGGACCATGGACCGCACTGCGGGGCTTGATCCTACGGGGATCCCTGTGGTGACAGACGCTCTCGCCCCCCTTGTCTGCAGGGGGGGAAGCCTGAAAACGTATGGGGGTTGACCTCACTGCGGCCCCGCCCGATCGCCCATGCCTTCGAACCCTGCGCCAGCCGCCTCCGATTCAGGCCTCCAGGCCATGGAGCTGCCACCGGCGGACTCCCGCGCCCGGGCCAAGGCGCTGCTGATGGGGCTGCAGGATTCGATCTGCTCCGCACTCGAGACGCTCGATCAGGAGGCCCGGTTCCAGGAGGAGAGCTGGGAGCGACCCGAGGGCGGAGGCGGCCGCTCCAGGGTGATGAAACAGGGACGGGTGTTCGAGCAGGGCGGCGTCAACTTCTCCGAGGTGGAGGGTGATCAGCTGCCGCCCTCGATCCTCAGCCAGCGGCCCGAGGCCGCCGGCCAGCGCTGGTTCGCCACCGGCACCTCGATGGTGCTGCACCCACGCAATCCATACGTGCCCACGGTGCACCTCAACTACCGCTACTTCGAGGCCGGGCCGGTGTGGTGGTTCGGTGGCGGCGCCGATCTCACCCCTTACTACCCCTTCCTGGAGGACGCCCAGCACTTCCATCGCACGCTGAAGGGGGCCTGCGACAGCATCGATCCGGCCTACTACCAGGTGTTCAAGCCCTGGTGCGATGAATACTTCTTTCTCAAGCACCGCGGCGAAACCCGCGGGGTGGGCGGCATCTTCTACGACTACCAGGATCCGGGGGGCGTGCTCTACAAGGGCCAGGATCCGGCGGGCCCGGCAGCGGCGGCAGGCGAGCGCCTCGGCCCCCAGGCCCAGAGCTGGGAGACGCTGTTCTCCCTCGCCAGCGCCTGTGGCCACGCCTTCCTGCCCAGCTACGTGCCGATCGTGGAGAAGCGCCATGACACGCCCTACGGCGAGCGGGAGCGCCAGTTCCAGCTCTATCGCCGCGGCCGCTACGTGGAGTTCAACCTCGTCTTCGACCGGGGCACGATCTTCGGGCTGCAGACCAACGGCCGCACCGAGTCCATCCTGATGTCGCTGCCGCCGCTGGTGCGCTGGGAGTACGGCTACAGCAGCGAACCCGGCAGCCGCGAAGCCCTGCTCACCGAGCTGTTCACCAGGCCCCAGAACTGGCTGGAGGACGCGGCGCTGGTGGAGCGGTGCCAGCCACACGGGGCGGTGGGCTGAGGCTGTCCCGCCCAGCAGAGAGGGGGGGAGCCGAATATCACTGAAAGGCCCAGCGTCCTGAATCGGCTGTGCTGGGTCCCCGTTGCGGCGGGGGCTCCGATGGGAGGACAGGGCGGACGGAAGTGGCCTGCCCGCTGCGACCCAGGCCGGCCTCCAGGGCCCGCACCACCCGGCCGGCGATGATCTGCACCGTCTGATCACGGGTGGCGGGGTTTCGCAGGGAGGCCTCCAGGGTGCCCTCGAGCTTGCCGATCTCCAGCAGCGCGATGCCCCGCTTCGGTCCGCCCAGGATGTCGCGGTAGGTGCGGGGATAACCCCCGAATTCGCTGGCCAGCGCCTCATCGAGAAGGCTGTTCGGCGCCGTGACCGGTGGGATCAGGCCGGAGCCGATGCCATCGCCGCCGTAGGCATCGAAATGAATCTCCAGGGCATAGCCTCCGGCGGCCACATGATCGCGGCCCTCACTCCAGTTGGTGCCAGGGGCGTTGCCATCGGCGATGGTGCGCCAGGGGGGGCGGTAATAGCGGATGTTGAGGCCTCGCTCCTGCCCCAGACGCTCCACGGCGGTGGCGATCACCATGGCCCAGTAGAGCTCGTCGGTGATGCCTGGATACATCGCTGCGGCGCCCCGCAGGCCCACGGCTTCGCCGCTGGTGCCGGCACCGGCCATGTTCTGGGAGTCGGCATGACCCGCCATCACCAGGATGGGAGTGTCCGGAGGCAGCGGGCGCAGACCCACCCAGTCCCGTCCGAGGCGGCTGCGGGGTCCGGTCAGGGAATCGCTGCCGCGCAGGGATTGGGGCGCTGGAGGCGGCGGCGGCAGCAGCAGCAGCCCAGCGTCCTGGGCCCGCACGGCAGAGCCGACCAGAGCCAGGGGCCCAAGCAGCAGGTTGGCCCCCAACGCCGCCAGCAGCGCGGTTGCGGGCAGGCGGCGGCCAGCGGTGTCCGGCATCAGATGGGCGATTGCAGCAGCGAGCCATCGCTGGCCAGCTGCAGGCTGGGCCCCAGTTCCTGCTCGATGGCGATCAGCTCATCGCGATGGGCCCGCAGGCGCAGGTTGCTGGAGGTGCTGGTGCCCGGTTCCAGCAGCCGCAGCTCCAGGGTCTCGGCCCGGGCCGCCCGGCGCCGGTAGATCAGGCCAGCGGCCGGACCCAGAAGGGCGAGCAGCAGGGGCCAGGGTCCCAGAGCCGGCAGCAGCTGGATCAGCACCAGGCCCAGGCAGGCGGCCCCCACCGCGCCGAGCAGCGAGAGGAGCAGGGCCAGGCTGGAGCTGGCCTGCACCTGGCCGCGGAAGCGCAGCACCTGACGGGAGGCATCACCGCCATCCCGATGCCAGCCGCGCTGGGTCAACCAGCGCTCCAGCCCCTCCAGCACCTCGATGGCCGGTCGGGGGGATTGCACATCCACCACCGTGGTGCGGTCCTTGCTGGCGGCGCGCAGGAAGAACACCAGCCCGATGGCCATCAGCAAGGTGAGCAGCAGGGTCGATGCCAGGGGGTGCATCGCGATGGCGTCGAACCGTCGAAGCCATTGTGATCCATGGCTTCCGTCGCTGCGGCCGAGGGCTGGAGCCCGAGCGCTGAGCCAGCATGGAGGGGATCAGCCCGACCCCGACTCCATGGCCCAGGCCAATACCCCAGGAACCGCCGCCCCGTCCCGTCCTCCCCAGCGCTTTGCGGTGTTCGACGGGGATCTGGATCAGGAGTGGCAGGAGCTCTTCGCAGCGGCCCCAGCCCTGGCGGTCGACACCGAGGCCATGGGGCTGATGCACGGGCGCGATCGCCTCTGCCTGGTGCAGATCTGCGATGCCGCCGACAACGTCTGCTGCATCCGCCTCAGCCGCGGCCAGCAGCAGGCGCCACGCCTGAAAGCCTTGCTCGAGAACCCGGCGATCGAGAAGGTGTTCCACTTCGCCCGGTTCGATGTGGCGGCCCTGGCGGAAAACCTCGGCATCGCCGTGAATCCGATCTTCTGCACCAAGATCGGCAGCCGCCTGGCGCGCACCTATGCGCCGCGCCATGGGCTCAAGGAGGTGGTGATGGAGCTGGTGGGCGTGGAGCTCGACAAGCAGGCCCAGAGTTCGGACTGGGGCCGGGTGGAGGAGCTCAGCGAGGGGCAGCTGGCCTATGCGGCGGGCGATGTGCGCTGGCTGCTGGCCGCCCGTGACCGGCTGGAGACGATGCTGCGGCGGGAGCAGCGCTGGGAGCTGGCGCAGCGCTGTTTCGGCTGCATCCCGGTGTTCTCCGATCTCGACCGCCAGCGCTTCGGCTCGGTGTTCGAGCACTGAGCAACGCCGCAACGGCGAGCGGGGATTCAGTCCTCGGTCATGAACTGGTCGTCGCGGCCGACGGTGGTGAGCTGGGCGCTGAGCAGGGCGCCCATGTCGACACCGCTGCTGCGGGCTTCCTCCAGCATCCGCTGGCTGAGGGCGATCTTCTCGTCGGAGGCGCGCAGGCCCTCCTGCACCGCACGGATGTCGACCTTGCGGCGAGCTGAGGCCAGACTGATTCCCAGATAGGAGGCCAGCTGCCCGCAGGCGATCGTGTAATTGCGGTCGGAGAGGGATGCCATCGGAGCCAGCGGACTTGCGGCCATCATCCGCTGCCGGCCGGAGGGGGGCCAAGCAGCCGCTGCTCGATCAGGGCCGCCAGGCGCGCGCTGCCGCCCGCGGTTCCCATGCGCCGGCGGCCGATGCGGCCCAGCCTGAGGCGCTCCTCCGGTCTGGCCAGGAGTTCCCATAGCCGGCGGTTCAGGTCGGCAGGGGTGTGGCAGGGCTGCACCGCGCCTCCCAGCAGGCGGCTCTGGCGGCGGGCGAAGCCGGCCTTGAACTGGGGGCCCGCCCCCGGCAGCGACAGGGCCGGGATTCCCAGTCCCACCGCCTGCTCGGTGGCGGTGCCGGCGGTGGCCAGGGCCAGTTCGGCCCAGCCGGCCCAGGCGGCGAAGCGCCCGGCCCCGAGCCAGAGGGCGACGGAACCGCGACGCCAGATCTGCTGCGGAGCCCCGGGCGCTGAAGGATCTGCAGGCGCCCCGGCAACCCTGGAAAAGCCAGCGGCCTGCAGCGGAGCGGCCAGCTCCGCCGCGGTGGGATGGCTGCCGGTGGCCAGCAGCAGGGTGAGCGCGGTCGGTCCATCGGCTCCGGCAGTGATTGGCTCCAGAGCCAGCAGTAGCCGCGACAGATTGCGCAGGCATTCAGGCTGACGGCTGCCCGGCAGCAGCAGCAGCCGGCGGCAGCTCTGCAGCGCGGGGGGGAGGGGAACGGAATCCAGCCCATCCATCATCGGATTGCCCGGGGCCGTGGCCGCCACGCCATGGCGGCGCAGGCCGCGGGCTGTGAGCCGGTCGCGCACCGCCACCAGCCGGCAGCGGGGGCGGGCCATCAGAGCCCATTCCCAGGGATCCCATTCGCTGCCCTTGCAGCGGTGATAGCCGTCGGCCAGTGGGGTGGATCCCCAGCCCGCAGGCGGAGCGGAGGCCCAGGTGTGGTCGCTCTTGGGGGTGCCGATGAAGCCGTAGGGGCCGCCGCCGGCCCAGGCCAGCAGCAACGGCA
>JBAWXG010000015.1:0-38041 GCA_037144195.1 Synechococcus sp. ELA057 | reverse complement strand
CTCTGGCAGCCCCTGATCGATCATTGGCGAGGTCGCCGTGAGCTCTGGTGCCCCGATCTGCCGGGTTTCGGCCGGCAGTCGCGGCCGCGCGATCTGCAACCCACCCTGGCGAGCTATGGCCGCTGGCTGGCTGATGCGGTGCGGCGGTCCGCTGCCGGCAGGCCTGTGGTGCTGATCGGCCACTCCCTTGGCGGCAGCATTGCGCTGCACGCCGCCCAGCCCCTGAGCGGACAACTGATCGGAGTCGTGCAGATCGCAGCTGGTGGCGGCGTCTACCAACCCCGGGCCTTCGCCAGGGTGCGGCAGGGAGGTGCCGCTTTTCTGCGCTGGCGGCCCGGCTGGTTGGCGGATCTGCCGGGGCTGGAGGCCATCCGCTCGCCGCTGGCGGCCGATCTCCACGCCGCCAGAAGCCTCCTGGCCTGCAGCACCAACCGCGGCGCCGTGCGGCAGCTGCCTCAGATCGCCAGTCGCCTTCAGGTCCCCAGCCTGTGGATCGCCGGCAGCCGCGACACCGTGATGCAGCCTCGCTACGTGCGTCATCTGGCCGGTTACAGCCCCCACCACCGCCTCGAGCTGCTCGATGGCGCCGGGCACCTGCCGATGCGTCAGCAGCCTGCTGCCCTCGCCGCGTGCATCGATGCCTGGCTGGAGCAGGAGGTGCTGCCGGCCTCCTCCGCAGCCGATCGGGCCATGGAGGCCGCAGGCTGAGCCCCTGGCTTCACAGGGTCGCCAGACCCTTCTCCTGCAGCTCGGCCAGCTGGGCGTACAGCCCGCCAGCGGCCCGCAGCTGGTGGTGGTTGCCTTCTTCCACCAGGCGCCCCCGGCGCAGCACCAGGATCCGATCGGAGGCCTCCACGGTGGCCAGGCGATGGGCAATCACCACGGCGGTGCGATCGCGCAGCAGCCGCTCCAGGTCGCGCTGCAGGGTGGCCTCGGTGGAGGGATCGAGGAAGGCCGTGGCCTCATCCATCACGAGCACCGAGGGATCGCGGATGGCAACCCGGGCCACGGCCAGCAGCTGACGCTCGCCGGAGGAAAGATTGGCGCCCCGTTCGCGCAGTTCGCTGGCCAGGCCGGCCTCCAGGCGTCCGAGCAGCGGATCGAGGCCCAGGTCGCGGCAGATCTGCCGCAGCTCCGCATCAGTGACGTCCGCATCGAGGCGCAGGTTGTCGGCCACGTTGCCGCTGAACAGGAAGGTGTCCTGCAGCACGACCCCCAGCCGTTGGCGCAGCGTTGGGGTGGGCAGTTCGCGGATGTCGACGCCATCGAGCAGGATCCGGCCCTGCTGCGGTTCGTAGAGCCGGCAGAGCAGGCGGATGATCGTGCTCTTGCCCGAGCCCGTCGGACCCACCAGGGCCACATGCTCTCCGGGTGCGATGCGGAAGGAGAGGTCCTCCAGGATCGGATCGTCAGGGCGGTAGGCGAAGCTCACCCGCTCGAACACCACTTCTCCGGGGCTGCGGCGCTGGCCGGCACTGGATTGAGCCGACAATGAGCGCTGGGCTGCAGGCAGGTCGCGAATCTCGAGCGGTTCCTCCAGCAGTTCGGCGATCCGTTCCACCGCCGTCAGACCGCCCTGGATCTGGGTGAAGCGCTCAGCCATCTGGCGCAGGGGATCGAACAGGCGCTGCGAGAACAGGATGAAGGTGGTGAGGGTCCCCAGGTCCATGGCCCGGTTGGTCACCAGGGCGCCACCAACGGCGAGCACCAGGGCGATCGCGCCGAGGGCCACCCATTCCAGAAAGGCGGAGATGGCGCTGTCGTAGAAGATCGTGCCGGTCACGGCCTGGCGGTAGGCCGCCGTTGTGCGGGCGAAGCGCTGGCTGTTGACGGCCTCGCGGCGGAACATCTGCACCACATCGAGGCCCTGCAGGTTCTCCTGCAGATCGGCGTTGAGCTGCGCCAGTTCCTCACGCACCCGGTAGTTCGCCTTTCGGTACCGCTTCTGCAGCCAGAGGATCGCCCAGGTCGAGGGGATCTGGGTCAGCAGCAGCAGCAGGCCGAGACGCCACTCGATCGTCAGCATCGTGATGGCGATGACCAGCAGCGACACCAGATCAGCCAGCACCCCCACGGCTCCACTGGCGAACACCTCGGCCAGAGCCTCCACATCACTGGTCAGGCGGGTGAGCAGCTTGCCCACGGGCGTGCGGTCATGGAAGCGCAGCGACAGCTCCAGGGCATGGCGGAACAGATCCGCCCGGATGCGGGCCGTCAGCCGTTGCCCCACCACCTGCACATTGAAAATCTGGGTGCCCTGCAGACAGAGCCGCAGCGCCACAGCCGCGAGCAGCAGTCCCACCAGCCAGCGCAGAGCCACCGCTTCGCTGAGGCCATTGAGCCAGGGCAGGACCGAGGGCTCATGGCGCAGCACCGAGATCGCCTGGCCCACCAGGACCGGCTGGATCGCTCCGGCAAGGGCCAGAGGGATCAGTAGCAGCAGAGCCAGCAGCAGCCTCTGGCGGTCGCGGCCGAGGTAGGGGAGCAGTCGTCGCAGCCGTCGGGCGTCAGGAAACCTCATCAGCGGCCCGTGGCGCCGAGGCGCTCGACCAGCGCCTGCAGCGGGCCCTCATCGAGGCGCAGGGCGAGGGGATGGCCGATCAGTCGGGCGGTGCTGTGAAACAGGTCTTCGATCGCCACCAGGCCGTTGTCCCGCAGGGTGCGGCCGGTGGCCACCAGATCCACGATCGCTTCCGACATGCCGGTGAGAGGTCCGAGCTCCACGGAACCGGTGAGGTGGATCAGTTCCACCGGCAGATCGATCGAGGCGAAGAAATCGGCGGCGCAGCGGGTGAATTTGCTGGCGATGCGGCAGTGGGCCGGCAGATCAAGGGCCCGGCTGTAGCCGCTGCTGGCTTTGACCGCCACGGCCATGCGGCAGCCGCCGAAGCCCAGATCGAGCAGCTGGGCCACCGGCAGCCGGTGTTCCTGGAGCACGTCGTAGCCCACCACCCCCAGCTGGGCCTGGCCATAGGCCACATACACCGGCACATCGGCATTGCGCACCAGCAGGGCCTGAGCCTGACCGCAGGGGGTCGGCACCCGCAGCAGACGGTTGTCGGGATCGAGCAGGGCGGAGAAGTCGAGGCCGGCGGCGGCGAAGCGCCGCACCGAATCCTTCAGCAGTGCGCCCTTGGCGAGGGCGACGGTGATCGGAGGCAAGGAGCCGGGGGCAGTCATCAGCACCGTCCGGCGGATGGCGTGGCAGAGATCATGGAGGCATCGCCTCAGAGCGGACTTTACCGATGGCCCCTCACCCCCAGCCGCTGGAGATCACAGCGATTCCGGTGCTGCAGGACAACTACGTGTTCGCGCTGCGGCGCGGCGACCGGGCGGTGCTGGTGGATCCCGCCGTGGCTCCGCCGCTGATCGCCTGGCTGGAGGACCGCGATCTGGACCTGGTGGCCGTGCTCCAGACCCATCACCACAGCGATCACATCGGCGGCACACCCGCGTTGCTGCAGCGGTGGCCCGAGGCTGCGGTGATCGCCAGCGGCGATGACCGGGCAAGGATCCCTTTTCAGACCCTCTCCGTCGCCGGGGGGGAGGGCTTCATGCTGCTGGAGCGCCGGGTGGAGGTGCTGGAGGTGCCTGGTCATACCCGTGCCCACCTGGCGTACTACCTGCCGGATTGCGGAGCGGAGGGTCCGGAGCTGTTCTGTGGCGACACCCTGTTCGCCGGCGGCTGCGGGCGGCTGTTCGAGGGCACGCCGCAGCAGATGCATACCTCGCTGCAGCGGTTGGCAGCCCTGCCGCCTGAGACCCGGGTGTGGTGCGCTCATGAATACACCGAGGCGAATCTGCGCTGGGCCGCAGCCCTCGAGCCCGGGGACGGGGTGATTGGGGCTCGGCTGGAGCAGGTGCGCAGAGACCGGAGCGCGGGCCTGGCCACGATTCCCAGCACCATCGCCCTGGAGCGGGCCACCAACCTGTTCGTACGGGCGACCGCCGCCGAGGAGCTGGCGCTGCTGCGGGAAAGCAAAAACCACTGGCGCGGTTGAGGACTGCCCCTGAGGGGATGCTCCCTTCGGGCGGCTTCTAGGCTCGGACCAGCCGACTACAGCCCGATGAGCGCGTCTTCGTCGCCCGCCCCCCTGGCCGTGAACACGCCGGAGGCTCCGGCCCCGGTTGGGCCTTACAACCAGGCGGTGCGGGTGGGGGAACTGCTCTGGTGCTCCGGCCAGATCGCCCTGGATCCCATCAGCGGAGCGTTGGTGGGTGGCGGCGATGTGGAGGCGGAGACCCGACAGGTGCTGGCCAATCTGACGGCGGTTCTGGATGCCGCCGGCAGCAGCCCGGCCCAGGTGGTGCGGACCACGGTGTATCTCAAGGATCTGGCCGATTTCGCCCGGGTCAATGCGCTCTATGCGGAGGTCTTCGGCTCCGGGGTAGCCCCAGCCCGGGCCTGTGTGCAGGTGGCGGCCCTGCCCAAGGGCGCGCTGGTGGAGATCGATGCGATCGCCGTGGTGCAGGGCTGAAACGCCCTGATGCTTCAGGGATGTTCGCCCTGCGGTTGTGCGCCTCTGCTGCCCGGTTGTGGCCGAACCCTCGCGCCTGCGGCAAGGTGAAGGTCTCCGGCCATCCCCATGGAGCCACCCTTCGGTTCCCGGCCTGCCGATTCCAGGCCTCCGGATCCCCGCCAACCCGAGGTCACGGTGATCACCCCGGGGCGGTTCGAGGATGCCATGACGGCGGTGCAGGAGGTGCAGCGTCAGAAAACGGTGGTGCTGCATCTGGGCGCGATGCAACCGGAGGAAGCCCAGCGCACGATCGATTTCGTCTCTGGCGGAGTCTTCGCCATGGATGGTCAGTCCGAGCGTCTGGGGGAGACGGTGTTTTTGTTTGCTCCCGGCCGCGTCGCGATTCAGCGCGATCTGGGCGGCGAGGGCCGCAGAGAGGCGGGTGGGGATGGGGGCGGTGCGCGCTCCTCCCGGCGGGACGCGCAGGCGGGCCCCCTTGAGGAGCAGCAGAGCGGTTGAGGGGGCCGGTCTCCGTCGATGAGGCCTGAGTCACCGCCCTTCGATCAGCCCGGCATCCCCGTGCTGCGGGGCGTGGATGGTTGCCGCGGCGGCTGGCTGGCCCTGAGCACGGCTCCCGAAGGCCCGCTTCTGGCAGCGGTTCTGCACCGCGATGCAGCGGATCTGCTCGCCGGCGATTGGAGCCTCACCGCTGTGGACATGCCGATCGGGCTGCCCGGCGCCACGCCGCGTGCCTGCGACCGCGAGGCCCGCCGCCTGCTCGGGGTGCGGCGCAGCAGCATCTTCCCGGCGCCGCCACGGGTCGCCCTGGAGGCCGGAAACCATGCCAGTGCCTCAGCGCTCTGTCGCCAGGAGCAAGGCGTCGGCATGAGTGTGCAGAGTTTTCACCTGCTGGCGAAGATCCGGGATCTGGACCGGGCTCTGCGCGCTGATCCGACGCTCGTGCCTCGGGTGTTGGAGGTGCATCCGGAGCTGAGTTTCTGCCTCTGGAACGGAGGGGCTCCTCTGATCCATCCCAAGAAGAGCCGCGAGGGCCTGGACCAGCGGATCGCCTTGGTGGAGACGCTGTTCCCGGGGGCCTGGCTGGAGCTGCGCCGTCGCTTCCGCCGCAGTGCGGTGGCGGATGACGACATCCTCGATGCCCTGGCGGCCCTGCGCAGCGCCCGGCGCATTCACGCCGGTGAGGCTCTGGTGCTGCCATCCGGGATCCCTGTGCCCCGCGATGGCTGCGGGCTGCCGATGGCGATCCGGGCCTGAGCGCCGCTGGATGGCGCCCCTGGATCCACGCAAAGCCGGCCTGCAACCGCTGTGGCCGTCTTGCTGATCTCTTGCCAGTCTGAAATTGATTGGCTACCGCAGATGTCAAGACCTCGACCCGGCCCTCGCTGCGCTGCCCATGGCCTCTGGGATTCGCTGCTGGTAGCAGCGGTCTCTCTGGCGCTGATTGCGCTGGGCCCCCTCGCTGCGCGGGCCAGCAGCGTGGAGGACATCCGACAACTTGAGACCCTGATCAATGCCGGCGGCACCAGGACCCTGGTCTCTTCCTCCTGTCCGCCGAACCATGCCGGCTATTACGAGAACGACGGCAAGCGGATCAACCGGCTGGTGATCTGCCGGCGCAACGTCGACCTGAGCGATCTCGATTCGGTCTGGGAGGTGCTGGCCCATGAGGCCACGCACATCATGCAGACCTGTGTCGGCGGTGCCGTGCTTGCCGATGCCCAGATGCCGCGCACCTACCGCGAGCTGCAGACCATGGCCCCCCACTACGCCAAGTTGATCAATGCCGCCTACGGCAGCGGCGATCAACGGCTGGAGGCGGAGGCCTTCTGGATGGAGCTGCAGGCACCTCAGAGGGTGCTGGAGATGTTCCGCAGCAGCTGCGCTTCCCGGCTGGGAACGGCTCCGCCATCGCGCGGGCCCCAGGCCCTGGTCGTTGCACCCGACCTGCGTTGATGCTGCTTGGGAGTCACTCCCAGTGCAGCTCCATCGCCACACAACCCTCGAGGCTGCGTTTGACCGGGCAGCCTTCGCCGGCGTGCTGCAGCCGTTGCCGCTGCTCGCTGGAGAGATGGGACGGCAGGCTGATCCACACCTCCAGCAGGGCGATGCGGCGCACGCCGCTGGCGGTCATGGTCTTCTCCACCCGGGCGCTGCACGGCTCGAGCGCGATGCCCTCCCGCTCGGCCACGATGCCCAGGATCGTGAGGATGCAGCTGACAAGGGCCGTGGCCACCAGATCGGTGGGGGAAAAGGATTCACCGCGTCCCTGGTTGTCCACTGGGGCATCGGTGTGCAGCTGCGTGCCGGAGGCCTCGTGCACGCAGCTGCAGCGCAGACCCCCCTCGTAGCGGCTGAGCATGGTGGTCATGGTTGGGGCTGAAATGGCGAATGGTGTGCCTTCACTCTGACGGCAGCCCCCTTCGTGCGCTGGGCTGGCTTCAGCTCACCAGTTCGAGCTCCTCGAGCAGCTGCCGCTGGCGGGAGAGCGGCAGGAACCGATGGGCGGCCATGACGCCGCTGACCGCCGCCGGCGGTACACCGATACCGGGGAACACCCCGCTGCCGCAGAGCACGAGGTTGGCGATCGGGGTGCTCCCACCCGGGAAGGTCCCGCGGTCGGCCGGCCAGGCAGGGCCGTAGCTGCCCTGGTGGCAGCGCAGGTAATGGCGATGGGTGAGCGGCGTTCCCTGCAGCTCGAAGACCAGCCGTTCCCGCCAGTCGGGCAGCACCTGCTCGAAGATGCCGTGAAACAGGCCGCAGCGTTCGCGTTTGAGCTGCTCATAGGCCTCGCTGCCCCGCTCCAGCTGTTGCCAGAGCTCCCAGGGTTCGTTGGCGGGTGTGTAGCCATGCAGCACCTGACGACCGGCCGGCGCCAGCGAGGCATCGAGCAGCGAGGGCATCGAGAGCACGGCCATGTTGCGCTCGGCCCGGATACCGCGCTGCCAGTCACCCACCCAGACGTGGTGGATCGGCAGGTCCCGCAGGGATGGCTCGTCGCGATCGCCGTTCAGGCCGAGATGCCAGTGCAGAAAGCTCGCGCAGGCGGGCGTCGCTGCCTGGCGACTGCGCCAGCGCTCGGACACGGATCCCTTCGGCAGCAGGGCCAGGCTGTCCCAGGGAGAGCTGTTGAGAATCACGCCCAGGCGAGCGTTCAGCCGTTCTCCGCCGGCGAGCCGCACGCCGCTGGCCCGACCGCCGCACAGCTCCACCTGCTCCACCGGGGCACTGCAGCGCAGTCGTCCGCCATGGCGCTCGATGCCGCGCACTAGGGCCCTCACCACGGCTGCACTGCCCCCGATCGGATACTCCAGGCAGGCCTCGGGTTCGAACCATTCGCCGAACAGGGTTGCCATCGCAGCGGCGCTGGTCTGATCCATCTCCAGACCCGAGATCAGGAAACAGAGCAGATCCACCCAGTGGAGCAGGAAGGGATCGCGCAGATGGCGGCGAGCCAGCTTGCCGAAGCCGCCCCCGAGGCGGGCGAGGGCACCGGCCTGGCTCAGCAGGTCGAGCCGTTTGCCGGCGAGGGTGGCGGCCATGCCCAGCCCGGGGCTCAGGGCCAGCAGGGGCAGCGAGCGCACGGCGCGGCAGCTCGGCTCCAGAGCCGCCAGAAAGGCCATCCATTCGTCGGCGGCAGCGATGCCGCGCAGCTGCAGCAGCGTCTGGCGGAAGGGTTCGACCCCAACGCCCACCGTCAGCCGGCCCTCCGGCAGCAGCAGCCCCCATGCCTCGTAGGACTTCACCGGAACGGATTCGCCCACGGCCCTCAGCACCTGGGTGAGGGGGTTGGTGCTGGGCCAGCGTCCGAGGCCGCTCCACAGCGATGGGCCGGATTCGAGTTCGAAACCCTGGCGCCGGAAGCCATGGGCCGCTCCGCCGGCCTGGCTGTGGGCCTCCAGGACCAGCACCTCCAGACCGGAGCGGGCGGCGATCGCTGCGGCGCACAGGCCCCCGATGCCGCTGCCGACCACGATCAGATCCGGTGCTGCAGGTCCGCTTTCTGCTGCAGGAGCCGCGCTCGTCATCCGGCCTTGCAGCGACCGCTCGCGCAGAGAGGCTCGCTGCCAGCGGCAACGCTGTCGCGAGCTGCATGCTGGGCGACCAGCGTCTCCAGATCCGGCCGGCCCGTCATGACCAGTCGCAGGCGTGCCCAGGTGGTGTAGGCGCCATCCGCCAGCGCGCGCAGCAGGGGCCAGCGTGTGGGTGCGTAGAGCCAGCCGAGTCCCACCAGGGCATAGGCCTGACGGAACACGTCCACATCACGCACCACCGCGCCGTCGGCGCTCAGGGCATGGATGCGTCCCATCGCCTCGCCGTAGCTGATGCCGCCCCACTCCTGTGGGGCATAGCCGGGAGCATCGATGTCGACGAAGGCCAGCCGCGGGGCATCCGGATGGAGCAGCCCATCGCGCCGCCTCAGGAAGGTCACCTCCCGCAGGCAGAGCGGGCAGGCCCCGTCGTAGAGGATCGTCAGGCTTGCCATGCCGCAGGCTGATCCAGCGCGATGATTCATGGCGCCGATGCTATGGAGGCAAGCAGGCCTGTGGGATTGCGTCAGACCCTGCGCCTGCTGCAGCTCGAGACCCGTGGCGAGGGCTTCACCGACATCACCGCAGCGCTCAACGCCGAGATCCAGGCCAGTGGACTGGCGACCGGGATCGCTGTGATCTGCTGCCTGCACAGCAGCGCCTCGCTGACGGTCAATGAAAACGCCGATCCGCGCGTCCTGGCTGATCTGACGGCCTATCTCAGGGCATTGGTGCCGCAGGAGGGGGTGCGGCCCCTCAGCGGCGAGGGCCCTTTGCGCCCCTACGTGCATGACGACGAGGGGCCTGATGACATGCCGGCACACATCCGCACGGCCCTGACCTGCACAAGCCTGAGCCAGTCGTTTGAGGCGGGACGTCTGCTCCTGGGCACCTGGCAGACGATCTACCTCTGGGAACACCGGCAGATGGCGATGCGGCGGCGCATCAGTCTCCACCTGATCGGCGAATGAGGCTTGGCTGAGGCCGCTCGCCTGGGCCGGGGCTCGACCTCAGACCGGCCGCACGGGCCGTTTGTCGATCACCTTGTCGATCAGGCCGTACTCCACGGCCTCGGCAGGCGACATGAAGAAGTCACGGTCGGTGTCGGTCTGCAACCGCTCGAGCGGTTGGCCGGTGCGTTCGGCCAGTTCGCGGTTCAGTTTGTCTTTGAGATAGAGGATCTCATCGGCCTGGATCCGGATGTCGCTGGCCTGGCCGCGGGCTCCACCGAGGGGCTGGTGGATCATGATCCGCGAGTGGGTGAGGCTGCTGCGCTTGCCCTTCGTTCCGGCGCAGAGCAGAAACGCACCCATGCTGGCGGCCAGGCCCACGCAGACCGTCTGCACATCGGGTTTGATGTGCTGCATGGTGTCGAAGATGCCGAGCCCGTCGTAGACGGAACCACCCGGTGAATTGATGTAGAGGAAAATATCCTTGTCCGGGTCCTCGGCCTCCAGGAACAGCAGCTGCGCCACGACGCGATTGGCGGATTCCGCCGTCACCGGCTCCCCCAGGAAGATGATCCGTTCCCGCAGCAGCCTGGAATAGATGTCGAAAGCCCTTTCCCCTCTTCCCGACTCCTCGATGACGATCGGGATCATGGGCGCTGCGACATTCACTGGCAGCACTCTACCGAGCTGATCCCGGCTTCCGCCCTGCCGGTGGAGGCCAGCGCTAAGGTCGCTGGCTTCAAGGTGCACCCCGCAGCGTGAGCGAAGTCCTGACCGTCGCCGACAGCAAGCGCGCCTTCCACAGCGCCTTCCCCCACGTCATCAGCCCCCTGTATCGGCGCATGGTGGATGAGCTGCTGGTGGAGCTGCACCTGTTGAGTCGGCAGCGAGGTTTCCGGCCTGATCCTCTGTTCGCCTGCGGCCTGGTTCAGGTGTTCGATGGGTTCAGCCAGGGTTACCGCCCGGAGCAGCAGCGTGAACCCCTGTTCGCCGCGCTGTGTGCCTCTTCTGGCCTGAATGCCGTTGCGCTGCGCCGGCAGAGCTCGGAGGCCCTGGCCGCGATGGGGCGTCACAGCGTGGAGGAGGTCTCCGGCTGGATCGAGCACCAGGGTGAAGGGGCTCCGCCGTTGCTGGCCGAGGCCCTGGCCAGCATCCGGCGACCGGATTTCCATTATTCGCGGCTCATGGCCGTGGGTCTGCTCAGCCTGCTGGAGAAGGCTCAGGGTGCCGAAGCCATGGAGCCCCAGGCCCTGCGGCAGGCTGCCCACGACATCGGTGCGGCCATGGGGCTGCTGCGGGAGCGGGTCGACAAGGATCTCAGCCTCTATGCCGCCAATCTCGAGAAGATGGCCCAGGCGGTGGAACTGGTGCAGGAGACCGTGGCAGCGGAGCGCCGTCGCCGTGAGCGCCAGGCCCTCAGCGAGGCACCTGCAGATCCCCCCGCAGCAGATTGAGGGGGCCGATCCCTCCCGGGGCGGCCGCTGGAGTCACCTCCATCTGCAGCTGATCGGCCAGGGGCACCAGCTCTGGAAGCTGAGGCGGCAGCAGGTGGAGCCGGGCCAGGGCCGACGGCCGACTGCGCAGGAGCAAGGCGCCGGGGCGGGGCAGCTGGCCAGCAGCCGCAATCGGCTGGGCAGCCTGCGTGGGCACGGGTCCGAGGAACAGCAGCAGCTGGGGATCACGGCCGGCCGGACTGATCCAGCGCCAACCGCCAACCACGACCCCATCCCCCCGGCGCCAGGTGGCGCCTCCCAGGGCCGTGCCTCCATGGGGATCCAGGGGGTTCAGCCCCTGCTCCAGCAAGGAGTGGCCGAGCTGCACCAACAGCCTGTTCCAGCTGTCCCGCTGCTGGCGGCCCACGAGCAGTTGCAGCTCCAGTGAGGCCTGGAACGGGCCCTGGGGCAACGGCCTGAGCCGTAGCTGGAATGGCGCCCGGCGCAGCAGCTCCAGGCGGGCTCCATCAAGACCGTAGCGGCGGCTCAATGGATCGCGGATCAGGGCGCGGGACAGCAGTCCCCGCAGCAGGGGGTCCAGGGAGCCGCCGCTGATCTCCAGCAGGCGGTCGCCCGGCAGATCAGGCGGCCTGGCCGCGGTTGGTGTGGCGTCCGCCGCTGCGGTGCTCCATGGCGCATCGCCGCTGCTGGCTTCTCCTTGCCAGAGCAGTCTGTTGCCGGCAACCGAGAGGCTCAGGCAGCCATGGCCGAGACCGGGGAGCAACGGCTCCAGCGGTCCGGCGATGGCGGCCAGTCCGGTGGGATCCCAGACCACAGCCTGCTCGCGGCGAAGCCGCTCCAGGCAGCGCCGGTTCAGCCCTCGGCTCAGGGGCTGTTGGGGGAGCAGGCGGCTCTGGAGCAGTTGCCGTGACAAGGGGTCGGCGGCGACCACCACCAGGTCGCCGACACGCAGGCTGTTGGCCGGCAGGCGGGCGCGCGGACCTCCCGGAAGGCTGGAACTGGAGAAGGCCAGCAGCGGGGGGGCATCGGTGTGATCGCCCCAGAGTTGCCACCAGGGCCCGCGTTGCTGCCGCCACAGGGTTGCCGCCAGTGGTGTGCCCAGGCGCTGGCGCCAGAGGGGCGGCAGGGGGTGATCGGGGCTGGGGGGGAAGCTCTGCAGCAGGCTGACATTCGCCAGCAACTGCTCAAGTCCCACGGCCCGGGGGCGGGGCCATCGCTGCAGCAGCACCGCAGGCAGCAGCAGCAACAGCAGCAGCACCGATCCCGTGATCGGCAGCGGCGGCCGCCAGAGGCGTCCGAGCCAGACAGGTCGACGGCTCAGGCGACGGACCCACGGGCTCCAGAGCCGTGGCACTCCTTGGGGATCCCCGCTCATGCCAGCGCCCTCGCGCCAGGGGCCTCGCCGTACAGCGTGTCGCGCTGGCGTACGGGGCGGCCGATCGCCAGCACCGCCTGTCTCAGGGCCTCGGCGGATTGGCTGCTGCCGCCCTGGGCGCCGGCCATCGTCGTGATGTGCTCCTCCATCAGGGTGCCACCGATGTCGTCACACCCCCAGCGCAGCGCTTCAACGGCGCCGCTGAGGGTGAGCTTGACCCAGCTCGGTTGGTGGTGCCGGATCCAGGGTCCAAGCAGCAGCCTGGCCTGGGCCGTGAGCAGCAGCATCGCCTGCAGGTCGGGCTGGTCCCGTCCCACCTGACGCCGCAGTGGCGCTGGGGCGGACGCGCCGATGAAGGGAAGCAGCACGAACTCACTGAAGCCTCGCTCGCGATGCTGCCATGCGCGCTGCTGCAGGGCGATCAGGGTGAGGAGATGGGCGGCCCGATCGGCTGCGGTTTCCAGATGCCCTGCCATCAGGGTGCTGGTGGCGGCCAGGCCCTGGCGGTGTACCTGTCGCATCACCGCCACCCAGGCCCGGGCGGACAGTTTTTCCGGGCAGAGACGCTGCCTGACGGGTTCGCTGAGCACCTCCGCAGCCGTGCCGGGCACCGATCCCAGCCCTGCGGCCTGAAGCCGCTCCAGCACCTGCTGCAACGGCAGGCCATCGGATTGGGCGATGAACAGCAGCTCCTGGGGGGAGAAGGCGTGCAGGTGGATGCCGGGTGCGGCCTCGTGCAGGTCCCGCAGCAACGTCTCCGCCCAGAGCAGGTGGCTGCCTCTGATCTGTGAGCCGGGATCGAGTGCCGCCTGCAGGCAGAGTTCACTGGCTCCGAGCTGCTGGGCCTCACGGGCCCGTGAGGCCAGGTCGCTGCGGGCGAGGCGATAGGCCCCTTCCTGCCCCTCATCGCGGCGGAAGGCGCAGAAACCGCAGTGCAGCAGACAGATATTGCTGCTGTTGAGATTGCGGTTCACCACATAGGTGACCGTGTCTCCCACCAGCTCCTGGCGCAGGCTGTCGGCGGCCTGGCGCATGATCTCGCCGTCAGCGGCTGACCGTGGATGCTCAAGCAGGGCCAGGGCAAGGCCAGGGGCTGGCTGGGTGGACGTCTCCGGGTGGTGACACTGCAGCAGCTCGCTGATCAGCTCAGAGAGAGGAAAGCTCCGGTAAGGCTCAGCCTCCGCCGTGGTGGGGGGCTCGACCAGCAGCTCGCCCGCTTCACTCCAGGCCTGAGGGCACAGACTCAGCGGCGCTTGCCCGTTGTGGCCTGACGGCGACGGCGGTCGCGCCATTCAATGGTGGAGAGATAGAGGACGCCACCGCTCACGAACAGGAGCAGCAGCACCGCCAGGGTCGCCAGGGCGCCGTAGGCGGAGAAGGAAAACTCAGAACCCCAGGGTGTTGTCACCGTTGCGGCCCCAGACGACCATCGCAATCGAGAAGCTGAAGATGGCGGCCAATGAGGCCCAGCCCAGGGTGATCAACATCGGAATCGGCCGCTGCTGCCGGCGGTTTGGAAGCACCGCCACATTACCTAGGCTTGTGGCCCGACCTGCGGGGCTGTCATGGCCTGTCGTCCTTTCGTTCCCGTCCCGCTGCAAGCCGCTCCCGCAGCCGTTGTCAGCGGTTTGCGCCTGGCCTCCTCACCGGCAGGTGCTCCCACGGCCGTGCAGGAGCGGCAGCGGCTGCGCCAGCCCTATCCGCACGTGCGGGTGATCGTGCTCGACGACGACCACAACACCTTTCAGCACGTGGTGGAGGCGCTGGTGCGACACATCCCCGCGATGACACCGGATCACGCCTGGGAATTGGCCCACCGCATCGACGGGGAGGGTGCGGCAACGGTCTGGCAGGGACCCCAGGAGCAGGGAGAGCTGTACCACCAGCAACTGGCGGCCGAAGGGCTGACGATGGCTCCGCTGGAGCCGTGCTGATCACGGCGGAAGGCTGGCTTTCTTAAGTTCACAAGAGGCCAGTCAGCGGATCGATGGGGCGCGTGGTGATCACCCACAGCACCTATGTGGAGGGGCTGATCCCTGTGCTCCGCCGCCTAGTGCGCCATCCGGCGATCGAGACGATCACCCCGGCGGTGATCTCCAGGGTCAGGGGCAGGGCGCCGGAACTGCGGCTGCGCGTTTCGACGCCGATCACCGGCGGCTGGAAGCTGGTGGCCCGCCGCGGCAGCAGTGCCCAGGAGGTGTTCGTGGTCACGGCCCTGAGCGATGAGGAGCTTGAGCGGCAGATCGCTGTTGCGCTCCAGGGCTGATCCCCAGCCTTTCATGCTTGATCTGAACCGCCTTGCCTTGGATCGCGGCTGCGGCGCTGTTCGTGCAGGCGATCCTCAGGATCGCGATCGATGATCGCCGTTGTCGAAGAGGGTGAACCGCTGTGCCGTTCTGCCCCAGATTCCGACCTGGATGAACCAGAAGGGGAGTCAAAGCGGAGATTCGTTTCCGGCTACGAGGCCGGTTTACGGCACTGCCGCGACAGACGCCCCAAGTCGAAAAGGGAGTCAGATCAGAAAACTGTGAAAGGCAGTCACCAACACAGCAGTTCGTATCCAATCTAGGGGGAGGCGCCGGCGGTTGAGGTCTGGGGCAGGGGCCAGATCTCCCGCACCTGCTGGAGCCAGCGCTCCCACTCCTGGTCATGCGCCGCACCGCCGCCTTCCGGCAGGGCCACGGTCAGATGTCCCAGCTTGCGGCCGGGTCGGTGGCCGCTCTTGCCATACCAATGCAGATGGGCGCCGGGCAGCTCCCGCAGGCGCCGGCAGCGCTCCTCCACCTGGTCTGCCGCCAGAGGCTCCTCCGGGGACAGCAGATTGATCATCAGCGCTCCAGGGACACGCGCCTCGGTGGAACCCATCGGTCGCCCGGTGACGATCCGCACCTGCTGCTCGAACTGGCTGGTCTGGCAGGCCTCGATGGTCAGGTGTCCGGAGTTGTGGGTACGGGGAGCCAGCTCATTGATCTGCAGCCCCGCCGGGCCATAGAAGAACTCGATCGAGAGCACCCCGACATAGTCGAGAGCGGTGAGCAGCGAGGCGGCCACATTGCGGGCAAAGGCCTCCACGGCGTGATCCACCGGGGCTGGGTAGAGAACCCAGTCGCAGACATGCTGGTGCTGATGGGTCTGCACCAGCGGGAACAGCCGCAGCTCACCCTCGCGGTTGCGGCAGGCCACCAGGGCCAGCTCCAGCTCGAAGTTCACCCGCTCCTCCAGCAGCCAGCCCGTGGGGTCCACCTCCGTGAGCAGGGCCTCCAGATCGCCCTGGTTCTGCAGCAGGCGGGTGCCGCGGCCGTCGTATCCACCGGTGGCGGCCTTGGCCATCACGGGGAAGTCCAGCCCATCGGGCAGGCGGGGGGATGACGTCGCCTCCTGGCCCTGGAGCAGCAAGCCGGTTTGCGGATCCAGGTCATCCCCGGTGCTGGAGTCGGCGTTGAGGACTCGGGCGTCATCGCCAGCCCCCTTCTCCCGTGTGCTGGGGGGATGCAGCACCTCCTCCAGCGGGCACCAGCGCGGTGTGGGCAGATGCAGGGACTGCAGCAGCTGGTGCTGGGAGCGCTTGTCGATCAGGGGACGAAGAGCCTGCAGGGAGGGAACAAAGCGGACCCCCTCCTGGATCAGCGGCGCCAGGGCTTCCAGGGGAATCCACTCGTTCTCGAAGCTCACGGCTCCGCAGCGCTCCGCCAGCTGTCGCGTGGCGGCGACGTCGTCGAGGGGAGCCTCCAGCACCGTGGTCGCCCGTCGGGCTGCCGGATCATCCCCTCGCGGGGTCTGCACGTGCAGGGAGACGCCCAGATCGGCGGCGGCCTCGGCCAGCATCCAGGCCAGCTGTCCTCCACCGACGATGCCCATGGCGTGCAGCGGGGCTGGGGCTGGATCGGGTGAGGGCGTCATGGCCTGCAGGGTGAGACGGCCGGATTGGGCATGCAAGGGAAGGGGATGTGAATCAGGTGAGGCCGCGATCGCCGGCAAACAGGTAGCGCACCAGGCTGAGCAGCAGCACCACGAGGAACAGGGCCAGCCCCACCGTGCAGGCGTAGCTGATCTCCAGCTCCGAGAAGGCCTGGTCGTAGACGTAATAAACGATCGTACGGGTGGCGTCAGCCGGGCCTCCCTGCGTCATCAGGTACACCTCCTCGAACACCTTGGTGGCACCGATGGCCGAGATCACCGCCACCAGAGTGATGTACGGGCGCAGCAGCGGCAGGGTGATGTCGCGGTGGCGGCGCCAGCCCTCGCTGCCATCAAGGGCCGCCGCCTCATAGAGCTCCGCCGGGATGCCCTGCAGACCGGCCAGGAAGATCACCATGTAATACCCAAGGCCCTTCCAGAGGGTCACCACCATCACCGAAGGGAGGGCCAGCAGCGGTGAGGTGAGGAAGCCGATGGGTGAGAAGCGTTCGCCGAGCAGGCTCACGAGCCAGCCGTTGAGCAGGCCGTTCTCGGCGTAGAGCCAGCGGAAGGCGATGGCTGCCACCACGAGCGAGACCAGCACAGGGGTATAGAAGGCCGCACGGAACCAGTGGATGCCCGGCAGCGGCCGGTTGACCAGCACCGCCAGGGTGAGGGAGCCAAGCACCACCGGCGGAACCACCCCGACCAGATAGAGGGCGGTGGTCAGGGCCACACGCCGCAGCATCGGATCGCTCACCAGCCGGCGCAGATTGGCCAGACCCACGAACTGCAGCGGCTCGCTCACATCCAGCCCGGTGCGGCTGAAACTCATCACCAGTGCCAGCGCAGCCGGCAGTAGCACCGAGATCCCCAGCAGAAGCAGAGCTGGAGCCAGGAAGGCCCAGGCCGTGCGCGTGGTGTGGCGCCCGCCGTGGACCTGCGTGTTGCTGACCATGGCGCGGATGCCGGCTTGGGGCCATCCTGGCCGATCCGGCCTGATCGCACCCACCGACCTGCGGCGATCGCGGGCATCCTCCGGCTTCCCTCGAAAGAATGCAGTCAGATGAGGACTGATCCCATGGCTCCGGTGCGATTCCCCCCCTGGCTTCGAGCCTGGATGGGCTCGGCCCTGCTGATGCTCTCACTGGGGGGGCACATGGCGTCGGCGCTGGCAGGCAGCGGCGTCACCCGGGTGGAGGTGCTGCTGCAGGGAATGGCCTGCAGCCTCTGCTCCGGCAGCCTTGAGCAGAAGCTGCGCAGCCTGGCTGCCCCTGAAACTGTGAAGCTCGATCTCGAGCAGCGTCTGCTGACCCTCACCCTGCGTCCCGGGGCCACCATCTCCGATGCCCAGCTGCGCTCCCTGTTGCGGGAGGCGGGCTACAACGTGCGCCAGATTCGCCGTCTGGCGGCTGGGCCGTGACCCCGTCGCCTCCGCTCCGGGCCCGTTCGGCGGCCGCGCTCAGCCTGCTGCTCAGCTCCGGCACGCTGATCTGCTGCACCCTGCCGCTGCTGATGGTGGTGCTGGGTGCAGGATCGGTGCTCGCTGCGCTGATCAGCTGGGTTCCGGCGCTGGTGCTGATCTCGGAGCAGAAGCCTTTGGTGTTCCTGCTGGCGGCAGCTGCGCTTGGGCTTGCCGCTCTGGCGCTGCGGCGTGCGGCGCGCTTCCCCTGCCCGAGCGATCCTCTGCAGGCCAGACACTGCCGCAGGCGTCTGGGCCAGGCGCGCTGGCTCTTTCGCCTGTCCCTGATCGCCTATGGGGTGGGCGGTGTCGTCACCTGGCTGTTGCCGCTTGTCCTGCGTCGCTGAATGAACGCTCGTGCCGCCCACACCTCCGCCGTGAGCGGGGAGCCAAGCTCCGCTCCCCTGGCGGTGCTGCGGCGGGTGTTCGGCTATGAGGCCTTCCGCGGTCCGCAGCAGTCGATCGTGGAGCACGTGGTCGGCGGTGGTTCGGCCCTGGTGCTGATGCCCACCGGTGGTGGCAAATCGCTTTGCTATCAGATCCCTGCCCTGTGCCGCCCTGGCATGGGTGTGGTGATTTCGCCGCTGATCGCCCTGATGCAGGACCAGGTGGAGGGCCTGCGCCAGGCCGGGGTCGCTGCGGCGGCGCTCCACTCCGCCCTGGAGAGCGGCCAGGCCGCCACGATCTGGGCGGATCTGGAGCGCGGTGATCTGCAGCTGCTGTATGTGTCACCGGAGCGGCTGCTGAGCCCGGGCTTCCTGGATCGCCTGGCGGCGCTGCCTGTAGCCCTGTTCGCCATCGATGAGGCCCATTGCGTGTCGCAGTGGGGCCACGACTTCCGCCCTGAATACCTGCAGCTGGCCGTGCTGGCCGAGCGCTTCGCGGCCGTGCCCCGTCTGGCGCTCACCGCCACCGCCGACCCCCGCACCCGCGAAGAGATCCGCCAGCGGCTGCGGCTGACAGATGGCCGCGTGTTTCTGGCCAGCTTCGATCGGCCCAACATCCGCTACCTCGTGCGCGACAGGCAGGACGGAAAGGGGCAGCTGCTGGCCTTCCTGGCGGCGCGCCGCGGCGAGGCCGGGATCGTCTATGCCCGCTCCCGCAGCCGGGTGGAGCGCTTCGCCGCCGATCTGCAGGCGGCAGGGTTCGATGCCGTGGCCTATCACGCCGGCCTCTCCAGTGCCGAGCGCAGCGCCGCCCTGCAGCGCTTCCGGCGGGAGAGCGGCGTGATCGTGGTGGCCACCATCGCCTTCGGCATGGGCATCGACAAGCCGGATGTGCGCTTCGTGGCCCATGTGGATCTGCCCAGGAGCCTGGAGGCCTATTACCAGGAGACGGGCCGGGCGGGCCGCGACGGCCTGCCGGCGGAGGCCTGGATGGTGCACGGTGGCGGCGATGTGCCCCAGCTGCGGCGTTTCATCGACGATTCCGAGGCCAGTGAGGAGCAGAAACGGATCGAGCACGGGCGGCTCGATGCCCTGATCGGCTTCACGGAAGCCTCCGGCTGCCGCCGCCGCGTGTTGCTGCGTCACTTCGGTGAGGAGCTCGAGCACGACTGCGGCAATTGCGATGGCTGCCTGGAGCCCCGCATCGGCAGTGACTGCACCGAACCGGCCCGCAAGGCCCTCTCAGCCGTGTACCGCACCGGCGAGCGCTTCGGTGCCGCCCATCTCACCGATGTGCTGCTGGGGGCCACCACAGCCCGCATCCGCGAACTGGGCCACGACCGGCTGAGCGTCCATGGCATCGGCCGGGAGCTCGACCGCGGCCAGTGGCGGGCGCTGTTCCGCCAGCTGGTGGCTCTGGGCCTTCTGTGCAGCGATCCGGAGAACCGCGGCGGCCTGCGCTTCGGCCCCGAGGCCCTGGTGCGGCCGTTGCTGCGCGGTGAGCGAAGCCTGGAACTCTGCCTGCCGCCGCCCGCCATGGAGGGGCGCCAGGCCAGGAGTGGAGAACGGCGCCAGGGTGTCCCGACCCTGGAGCTGGCCCCGCAGGCCGCCGCCGGCTTTGAGGCGCTGCGTAGCTGGCGACTGGTGCAGGCCCGCAGCCAGGGGGTGCCCCCCTATGTGGTCTTCCACGACCGCACCCTGGTGGAGATCGCCAGCCGCGCGCCCGTCAGCCTGGAGGCCCTGGGGCAGATCAGCGGGGTGGGCCAGGCGAAGCTGGAGCGCTACGGCGAGGCGGTGCTGCAGGTGCTGGCGGGGCTGGAGAGCTGAAGGGCGGCACCGTCGGCTAGGTGTGTAGTCCCACCAGGCCGCTCAGCCCACGAAGCGTCCGTACAACCAGCGCACGAAAGCCCCGATCACGGGCACCGGCGCGAAGGTGGGGCCGACGAAATCGAAATAGTCGCGGTGATCGCGGATCAGGCCCTGGTCGTTGAACAGCAGCCGCGTGGTGCCCGGGTAGATGAACAGCATCCCCTTGATCTTCAGCCCCGTCTCCCACTCCACGAAGGCCGTGTCGCCAGCCATCGCGATGGCGCCCGGCTTCAGCCACACGCCATCGCAGCGCTTCAGCAGGCCCTCCTGGGCCCGGATGTAGGCCTCAAGGCCGTGATGCTCCTGGGTTGGATCCTGGAAATGCACATCCGGCGCATAGGCCGCACGCCATTCCGCCTCGGTGGGAGCCGGCGCGCCATAGGGCTTGGTGAACAGGGCCCGCAGTTGCTCTGGCGTCATGGGGCGCGTCGCTTGAGGGCTGCCAGCCTATGGAGCCGTGGGCCAGCCGTAGCCTCAGGGCTGTTCCCCATCCGCCATGGCCCTCGTGTCCACCCCGCCGCGAACCATTGAGGTGGCCCTGAGCGCCAACCCCTATCCGGTGGTGATCGGCCGCGGGGTGCTGGCGGATCTGGGGTCGCTGGTGCTGGAGCGGGGCGTCCGGCCCGGCACCCGCGTGCTGGTGGTCACCAATCCAGTGGTGAGCGGCCACTACGGCCAGACCGTGCTGGCCGGACTGCAGCAGGCGGGGCTGGAGGCCTCCGAGCTGGTGATCGAGGCCGGGGAGGATCAGAAGACCCCTGCCACGGTGGGCCTGATCCACGACGCCTGCCTGGAGCGGCGGCTGGAGCGGGGCTCGCTGATCGTGGCCCTCGGCGGTGGCGTGGTGGGCGACATGGCCGGCTTCGCTGCCGCCACCTGGCTGCGGGGCGTGGCCGTGGTGCAGGTGCCCACCACCCTGCTGGCGATGGTGGATGCGGCGATCGGCGGCAAGACCGGCGTCAACCACCCCGGCGGCAAGAATCTGATCGGTGCCTTCCATCAGCCGAAGCTGGTGCTGATCGATCCCAGCGTGCTGGCCACGCTGCCGGAGCGGGAGTTCAGAGCCGGCATGGCGGAGGTGATCAAGTACGGCGTGATTGGGGATGGGGCCCTGTTCGCCGATCTCGAAGCCGCCGCCCGGCGCGACCCCCAGGCCGGGTTGGCCAGCCTGGAGGCCGTGGGGGATGCCCTGCTCCTCTCCCTGCTGGAGCGCTCGGCGGCCGCCAAGGCGAAGGTGGTGGCGGCCGATGAACGGGAAGGAGGCCTGCGGGCGATCCTCAATTACGGCCACACCCTGGGTCATGTGCTCGAAACCCTCAGCGGCTACGGCACTTATCTGCATGGCGAGGCGGTGGCCATCGGCATGGTGGCGGCCGGGGAGCTGAGCCTGGAGCTGGGTCTCTGGAGCCGGGAGGATCAGCTGCGTCAGCGCGCCGTGATCGCCGCCGCCGGACTGCCGTTGCGCTGGCCCGCCCTGGAGAGCGAACGGGTGATGGCCTGCCTGCAGGCCGACAAGAAGGTGCGCGACGGCAAGGTGCGCTTCGTGCTGCCCACCGCCCTCGGATCGGTGCAGATCCGCGATGACGTTCGCGGCGATCAGGTGCTGGCAGCGTTGCAGCGCTGCCGCTGAAGATGGGGTCCGGGCAGATCCTGTTGTGATGAGCCACCCGGTTTCCGCGGCTGAGCAGGTGCTGCATTTCTGGTTTGAGGAGACCCCTGCGCGCCTCTGGTTCGCCCGGGACGGGGCCTTCGATGCCCTGGTGCGGCACCGTTTTGAGGCCCTCACGCGCTCGGCGATCGCCGCTGAACTCAGCCCCTGGGGTGCGACGGCAGCGGATGGGCTGGCCCTGGTGCTCCTACTGGATCAGTTCCCGCGTCAGATCTGGCGCGATCAACCCCTGGCCTTCGCCGGCGATGCCCAGGCCCTGGCATTGACGCAGCGGGCGGTGGACCAGGGCTGGGTGCAGGCCGAGCCGCAGCAGGCCCGTCGTCAGTTCTGGCTGATGCCCCTGATGCATGCCGAGGATCTGGCCGTCCAGGAGGCGGCCCTGCCGCTGTTCAGCCAGCTGGTTGATCCCCGCACCGCTGCCTTCGCCCAGCGCCACCGGGATGTGATCGCCCGCTTCGGCCGCTTCCCCCACCGCAATGCCGCTCTGGGTCGCCAATCCACCGGTGAGGAACTGGCCTTCCTGGAGACACCGGGCTCACGCTTCTGATCCTCCCGAGCCGCTGCCGGTCTCAGCGCATGGGGCATCGTTGGCCCCGATGGTCGCCGGCAGGTGGCCGGTCTTCACCCAGATCGTGCAGCCCGCTTCACTCCAGGGGCGATGGACGCTGCCGGGCGGGTTGCGCAGCCAGCCTCCGGCTGGATAGGCCCCGTGTTCATCCTGGAAGATGCCATCCAGCACCAGGATCTCCTCCCCACCGGGGTGGCTGTGGGGCTGAAACACCGTGCCCGCTGCCCAGCGCACCAGGGCCACCTGTTCGGAGCCGAAGGCGTGCAGCGGCATCACCTCCAGCCCCGGCACCAACCCTGGCCGCCAGGTTTGGCTGGGGGTGTGGCAGACAACGCGACGCTGATCGGCGTGATGCATCTGCTGCAGCTTCACCAGCAGCGTGCAGCCCTCCGCGCTGAAGGGGGCGTGGCTGGAGCCCGCCGGATTGCGCAGATAGGTTCCAGCCGGGTAATCGCCCTGCTCATCGGAGAAGGTGCCCTCCAGCACCAGGATCTCCTCGCCGCCGCCATGGGTGTGCCGGTCGAAGCGGCTGCCGGGGGCGTAGCGCACGATCGAGGTGGCCCGGGCCACCTCTTCGCCGCAGCGATCCAGCATCCGCCGCTCCACGCCCGCCATCGGGGAAGGGACCCAGGGCAGGGTTGCGGTGTGGAGCACCACCGGCTGGCGCAGATCGGCGTGGAGCTTCATGCCGCCGATTGTGCCGAATCGGATGCCGGTGGTTGGGAAGCGCCCGGGGCTCCTGTCAGCCGCGCCAGGTGGGCAAGCCATCACGGATCAGCCTGCCGCGATGGCGCCAGATCGCTTCCGGTGTGACCCGAACGCCGTGGGCGGCGGCGAGCCGGGCCGCATCCATGGTCGTGCGACTGAGCCGCAGGTCCCGGGCAAAGGCCGGGTCGCGCTGCAGCAACAGTTTGAGCTGCTGCAGGCTCACGTCAGCGGGAACATTGATCTCTGGAATCGGCAGATTGCAGCTGGCCATGGGACCCTCCTTCTCGTGTTGATACCAGCCTAGGAATCTTGATTCGCGTCGAACAGGGTGAGGCGCCTTGGCGTGCCTGTCTCGTCAGGCCCCTCCCTCGCGTTTCATTGCGGCTTCGAGCAGAAAGCAGGCCAGGTTGCTCAGCGAGCGGCCTTCCTCATCGGAGCGGTCTTGAAGGGCCGAGAAGGCATGAAAGGGAAGCGTGATGCTGATTCGCCGGGGGCTGCGAAATGCGGGCTGCATGGATGCGGAATGGGCAGGCATCTTGAAGTGATCTGAGGACATTGACAGTGTTCTGCATCGTCTCGGCAGCTGAAAAGATCCATCTTGCTGCCTCCCACTTCGGGGGTCTCACTTCTGGGTAGGGTCCGTGTTCAGAACGACCGCATCTGTAGGCGGATGATCAACCGATTCTCAACCGAAAGACAACCGCCAACCTGTCTGGTCGTCGCCGATCATCAGTTGTGCGGCCAAGCTGTGGGCGGATTGCTCAGTGAGCAGTGCGGCCTGAAACTGGTGGCCGTGTGCGCCTCGGTTCGTGAGGCCCTCACTCTGATGCAGGACGGCTCGCCACCGGGGCTGCTGCTGCTGGATCTGGTGCAGGCTGCAGAACGCTGGGAGGATGCGGCTTCGACGCTTCAGCGTCTCAATCCCGATGGACGGCTCATCATGCTCACGGGCAGAAGGCAGGAGCTGCAGCCTCCCGAGACGATCGTTCCCATCCTGTTGGGAGTCGTCGAACAATGTCAGCCCTGGGAAGAGCTGATCTCCCTGGTGATCCGCTGGCAGCAACAGCACCCGTCGCCCGATGTCCGGCGCAGTGCCATGGCCGTGGAGCAGCTGGGACGATTGTCTCCCCGCGAACGGCGCGTGTTTCATTGCCTTGGCAGTGGAATGCACAACAAGGAGATCGCCAGGGCGCTCGGACTGTGTGTCAACACGGTCGAGACCTACCGCAAGACCATCAGCGCCAAGCTGGGGATCAGCGGTGTCGAACTGGTACGCACAGCTGCACTGCAGCGCTGCACCGATGTGGCCGTCGCTCTGCCATCCCGGCCCTCGCTCCCGTAGCCCGGGGATCGCCGTTCAACCCAGCCCCGGTTCCTGCAGAAACAGGGGTGGCTCGCCGCCGCTGCCGGCGCGGCTGAAGGCCAGCCAGCGGAAATCTCCCAGGGCCCTGGGATCCACCAGCCGCAGCAGGGCTTCGCGGCGGCTCAGCAGATTTGCCAGATCGGCGGGATCCTGCTGCTGCAGGCCATGCAGCCGCTGGGCCAGGCCCAGGGCCAGCAGGGCCTCCCCCTGCCGCGTCTGGCCGAGGCTGTGCCAGCCGCAGGCCTCGGCGGCGGCCTGCACGCTCTCGATGCACAGATGGGCCGTGAGATCCCAGTGGCCGGGATCCAGCAGCGGATCATCGCTGGCCTGCTGGGCCCGGTAGGCCATCAGCGTGCCGTTGCTGCGCTGCGGCGCGTAATAACGCCGGGCTTCATGGGCGTAATCGATCACCAGCAGCCGGCCGGCCCCCACGGCTGCAGCCGCCTGGGTCAGCCAGGGCGCCAGAGATGGGTGCAGTTCGCTGCACCAGCCCACCGGCGGCTGGGGGCTGGGCGGCAGCAGCCCTAGAAGAGCCAGCTGCTGGGTTGCGGCGGGATCCAGGGCGCCGCCGGCGACGAGCCGTAGGGTCGGCCCTGCCTGTGGATCGTGCTCCAGGGCCACCAGCTGCTGACACCAGCCGGATCCGTCCCAGACGATCCGCTCCACCGCCAGGGCGTCGAGCACCTCGTGGGCCAGCATCACCCCCCTGACGGGGGCAGCGGCCAGATCCTCGAAGCGGCTCCAGCGGGTCTGCAGCGGGCAGCCTGCCAGCCGTTGCCGCTGGCGCTCCACCAGGCCCGCACTGGGATCCACCAGCACCAGCTCGCAGCGGCGGGCCAGCTCGGGCCAGCCGTGGGTCAGGGCCTGTGCCAGATCCGCCGCCAGGGTGCCCTCCCCGGCTCCGGTCTCCACCAGGGCCAGCGGTCCCTCCCCGAGCTCCTGCAGCCACTGGGCCAGCTGCGGCGCCAGCAGGGCGGCGAAGTCCGGCCCCAGGGAGGGGGCGGTGGTGAAATCGCCCTGGGGGCCGATGCGCAGCCGGCCGCTGGCATAGGCGCCGTGCTCCGGATCATGCAGCACCCACTCCATGTAGGTGCGGAAGGGCACGGCACCCTTCGCTTGCCTCAGTCGCTCGGCCAGCCAGTCGGGGCAGGGGTGTGCGGCGCCTTGACCCGCGGGATCGAGAGGGTCGGGGGTGGTGGGCAAGGGCTCGGCGGCGATGGCGGGGGAGTGGGGCTGATCATGCTGCCCGAGGCACAGGTGACTTGCCTGGCCTGCTGGCGCTGCGGCTCTCCGACCGGCAACCCCGCTCACGCTCGGGATCCGCCGGGGAGAGAATGCGCCAACTCCGCTTCGCCCCGATGCCCAGCAGCAAGGCCCGCCAGGTTGTGGCCCGGTTCCGCCAGGTGCCGGTGGCCCTGCGGCAGGGGGTGATCGCCCTGGCCTTGGTGCTGGCGGTGGTGCTGCTGCCCGTGATCGGCCCGGCCTGGGCCTACGACAATCCCGATCTGCTCCCCGATCACCCCACCCCGGTAATCGATCTGGCCAAGCTGCTCACCGATGGCCAGCGGGGTGATCTGGAGGCGGAACTGGTGGATTTCGAGCGCACCAGCGGCTGGAAGCTGCGGGTGCTCACCCAGTACGACCGCACCCCCGGCCTGGCGGTGCGCGAATTCTGGGGGCTGGATGATCGCAGCCTGCTGCTGATCGCCGATGAGCGCGGCGGCAACCTGCTCAACTTCAACGTCGGTGAGGCGTTCTTCGCCCTGATGCCACGCACCTTCTGGGTGGAGCTGCAGACCCGCTACGGCAATCAGTTCTATGTGCGGGAGCAAGGCGGCGATGCGGCCATCCTCGATTCGCTGCATGCGGTGAAGGGTTGCCTCAACATCGGTGGCTGCCAGGTGGTGCCGGGCCTGCCCCAGGAGCAGTGGCTGCTCACCCTTGTCACCTCGATTCTCGGCGGAGTCATCGCCGGCATCGCTGCGTTTCCCCGTCAGCAGGAGGGCCTGATCGCCTGGGGCTGGGTGCTGCTGCTGTCCCCGCTGTGGGTGATCCTGTTCGGCGTGTTCGGTGTGGCGCCGATCATCACGCGCACCGCTGAGATCCTGCCTCTGGTGCGCAATGTCCTGGGTTTTGGCGGAGGCGCGCTGGTCGCTTACCTCGTGGCACAGCAAACCCTGGGCCGCACCGTTCGCAACAAGGAGAGCTGACCTTTGGCTACAGCTTGATCCAGCCGGCAGACGGTCAGACTCAGTTGGAGCTCAGGGCCGCGTCGCTCGGTTGGCCGGCAGGCACAGCAGCGGAACGGGGCGCCGAGGTCACGGTCTCCAGACGGCAGAGGAGCCTGTCGGTGTCGCAGCGGCTGGCTTGCTGGATGGGCACGGTTTCCCAGATCTGCACCTCGGGAGCGGACTGCCGCAGCAGGGCGAGATTCTCCTGGAAGAAGCGCCGCAGCTCAGCAAAGCGCTTGACCGGCTGACCGTAGTAACTGCTGCCGTAGCGGGTAGGGAAGGAGGCCCACTCCGGTGCCAGGCGAGCGGCCAGCTCCGGGGTCATCTCGCCGCGATCGACGAGGGAGAGCGCGCCGCGCTTCTGGATCAGAAACAGAGCTCCCTGATCCTGAGCCTCAGGCTGGAAATCACGCATGCCAAGCGCCTGGGTGATCATCGACCAGGTGAAGGGCATGAACTGGTAGGCCCCCGCTGCAGCGCTGGCATAGCGGGAGGAATAGATCACCCGGTTGGGGTGGCGATCCAAGGAATCGGTGAGCCCGCCGCCGAACATGACCCGATAGCCGGTGGTGTCGCCATTGCGCCAGGTTCCTTCCGCATAGCGGATGGTGTTGAGCAGGGCCCGGCGCTCAGGGGTGATCGCGAAGATGCGGGGAGCTCCGGGGAGTGGCGGCAGAACAGAGACCTGTGGGGTGCTGGGGAGCGCCGACGCCGGCACCCCAGGAGTGAGTGCGTTCCAGCCATTGCTCAGATCTGCCGCCAGAGAGGGGGAGGCGCCGAGGCAGACGCTCAGGCCGGCGAAGGCGATGGCTGCGCGCGTGAAGACAGGCACGGTGAATCTGAATCGGGGGAACAGTGGAGGTCCAGAGCCCAGGGTCCAGACAGATGGAGCTGCTCAGTCGAGGTCTGCGAAAGAGAAAACCTTGATGTGTGCAGACGGCATCGGTAAAAAGCCGACCTGAAAGAAACAAAAGATGTCGCGCCAATTTGCCTATCAATCTGCGCGGACGCGAGTGATAGTGTGCCAATCTAAAAACCGGCTACATGTATCAAGAATGACAGCTGCAGTTCGCATCACTGTCGCCAAGCGACTTTGACGGGAAGTTTCACCAGATGTTCCGAACTTTGGCTGCTTTTTGATTGGCAATCCTGATCAGTGGCGCAGTCGGCTTTCCGCCGTTGCGATCAGGAGCCGTGCGGCGGCCTCGGCTCCATCGGCTCTCAGGGGGCCGCGCCTGGGCGGCAGCAGGGGTTGATCGAGCTGCCACTCCCCCGTCTGCAGCTGGTCGCGGCGCAGCAGCCGGTGGGCGCCATGGTCCTGCAGGGCCTCCGCCAGCACGGGCGCCTCGGCGAAGCCGTCCCGCTCCACCAGGTGGATGCCGACCCCCTGGCTGAAGGCTTCACAGAAGCTGCTGTAGCCCGCCTTGGTGATCAGCCGGCTGACCAGCGGCATGGCATCGAGGGGCCGCAAGCCCTCCGGCAGCAGGCGGCCATTGGGGGCGTCGCCGATGGCGGCATCGGTGCCGATGAACGTCCACTGCGGCCAGCGTTCCAGCAGCGCCGGATCCAGGCTCAGCCCCAGGCCGCCGAAGCTGATCAGGGCGGTGCGTTCGCGATCGCCCGGCAGCTCGAGTGCAGCGGCAAGCCGCTGTGAATCATGGCGCGGCCGGGAGCAGGTGAGCCCGATCGGCTGCTCAGGGATGCCCCAGTTCATCGGCAGGGCCAGTGGGCAGCGCAGCAGCAGATCGCCGCGCCGGTACAGCTCCAGGCAGTCCTGGGCCCGATCGGCCAGACGTCCGCCCATCGGTGCGTAGATGGCATCCCAGCCGAAGCTCGCCAGCCAGACCAGCGGTGCCCCCAACGCTGCTGCGATCAGAGCTGCCGGTGGCGGCACATCCCCCAGCACCAGCACCGGTTCCGGCTGGCTCCGCAGCCAGGCCACCTCGCTGGCGATCCGTTGCGGCAGCTCCGCCTCCAGGCGCTCCAGCGCCTGGAGGGTGGCGCCTTCATCCACGCCCAGGGCATCGGCCTGCACCATGCCAACATCCCAGCTGTTCTCTCGCCGCTCAAAGGGAACGCTGCCGAAGGCCAGCTTGAGGAAGGCGTCCGGCAGGGCTGTCGACAACACAAGCCGCCAGCCCGGGCGCAGCCGCGCCAGCTCGCACAGCACCGCCGCACAGCGGGAACCGTGACCGAAGCCATGGCTGCTGATGCAGACGTAGATCAGCACGGCAGCGCTGCCTCTGCGACGGTTCCGGGCGCTGGGCCCGTCCCGGGGGTGATGTCTCCCTCCGGTTCCTGACATCGCCACAGGGTCTGCTGATACAGAAGCGCACCATCCACGCCGTACCAGCGATGGCTGATCTCCATCGGTTCGGTGCCCCGCAGCCGCACCCAGCTGAAATGGCGCAGCTCGCGGCCCAGGCCGTCCACCCCATGGCGGGGTACGCAGGCGCAGTTCAGGTAGGCGGTTCCCTGGGCGTCGCGCAGGAAGGTGATCCGCTCACCCTGCTGGCGTTTGAGCGTGTGATGCATGTGACCGAAAATCACCAGGGGCAGCGGGCGCCGCCGACGGATCTGGGCGATGGCTGCGGTCAGGTCCTGATCGCCCCAGTCGCAGGGCGGGCTCTTCCAGTCGCGTCCGCAGGGATCGGCCGCCGTGCTCCCGAGCCCCTGGGGCCCGGAATGGGCCAGCAGCACCAAGGGAAGCGTGGGATCGGCTGCCAGCGCCGCCCGGGTGATGCGGCTGGCGGATTCCTGCTGGCTGACGGGCCCGAACACCGAGCGCACCGCCTTGGAGAGCTGGAAGCCACCGCCGGCGGTACCGGGTCGGGCGCCCACCACCGCCAGCCCCGGGGGATGGAGTTCCCGAAGCTCCCAGCCGCAGTGACTCTCGCCGAGCAGATCGAGCTGGTGGCGCAGACGTTTGCCGCTGGCATCCTTGCCGGTGTCGTGGTTGCCGATGATGCAGGCCAGCGGCAGATCGAGAGCAGCGAGCAGGCTCGGGATGCGCGCGTGTCCATCGCTGAAGTCACCCACCAGCAGCAGTGCATCCGGCTGGATCCGCTCCAGCACGGCGTGATCGCTGAGGTCCCACTGGTCATGCAGATCGCCGGCGATGGCGAGGTTCAGTTCGCCCAATCCACTGGCTACCTAGGCTCCCTCCATCCTGCCTGACGTGAGCAAGCGGTTGGTCTTCACCCAGAGCCCGAACCGGCCGGCCCCATCCCCGGGGATGGCAACACCTCCGCCGCAGGAGCTGCACGCCGCCATCCGGGATCTCTGCCGGCGTCGCAATGCGGTGATCCTGGCCCACTACTACCAGGAGGACGCCATCCAGGATGTCGCCGATTTCATCGGCGATTCCCTCGAGCTGTCCCGCAAAGCCGCCGCCACGGATGCGGATGTGATCGTGTTCTGCGGCGTGCATTTCATGGCCGAGACGGCCAAGATCCTCAATCCCGGCAAGACGGTGCTGGTGCCGGATCTGGCCGCGGGCTGCAGCCTCGCTGATGCCTGCCCCGCCGATGCCTTTGCGGCATTCCGGGCCGCTCATCCCGATCACCTGGTCGTGAGTTACATCAACTGCTCGGCCGCGGTGAAGGCCCAGAGCGATCTGATCTGCACCAGCAGCAATGCGGTGCAACTCGTGCAGCAGCTGCCCCACGACAAGCCGATCCTGTTCGCCCCCGATCAGAATCTGGGCCGCTGGGTGGCGAGGCAGAGCGGCCGGGAACTCACCCTCTGGCCCGGCAGCTGCATCGTGCATGAGACCTTCAGCGAAGAGGCCCTGCTGCGCCTGCGGCAGGAGCATCCCGAGGCCGAGGTGATCGCCCATCCCGAGTGCCAGCAGCACCTGCTGGATCTGGCCGATTTCATCGGCTCCACCAGCAGGCTGCTGGAGCGGGTGGAAAGCAGCCCCGCCGAATGCTTCATCGTGCTCACCGAGCCGGGCATCCTGCACCAGATGCAGCGTCGTGCCCCCCACAAGACGCTTCTGCCCGTGCCCGGGGCCGACAACTGCAGCTGCAACACCTGCCCTTACATGCGGCTCAACACCATGGAGAAGCTGTGGCGCTGCCTGGAAACCCTCGAGCCCCGCATCGAGTTGGATGAGCAGATCCGCTTGCGGGCCCTGATGCCGATCGAGCGCATGCTGGCGATGAGCCGCTGAGCCCGGTTCTCCGGGTTTTCCCTGCATCCGGCCTCCTGGACCCGGTGCCTCGCTCCATCCGATGCCCCTCCCCCCCGACGGTCTCCTGCGTCTCACCCCCCAGGGGCTGTACTGCCCGGCGGCTGAGGCCTGGATCGACCCCTGGCGGCCGGTGCCCCGGGCCCTGATCACCCACGCCCATGCCGACCATGCCCGGCCCGGCTGCGGCGAGTACTGGGCCATCGGCTGCAGTGAGGCGATCCTGCGCCAGCGCCTGGGCGGCGGCATCCGGTTGCTGCCGGTGGAGTACGGCCAGCTGCTGCGCATCGGCGGGGCCCGGGTGTCGTTCCACAGCGCCGGCCATGTGCTGGGCAGCGCCCAGATCCGCCTGGAGGCCGGCGGGGAGAGCTGGCTGGTCAGCGGCGATTACAAGCGCTGCAGTGATCCCAGCTGCAGCCCGTTCGAGCCGGTCACAGCCGATGTGTTCATCACCGAGGCGACCTTCGGCCTGCCGGTGTACCGCTGGCGCCCCGGCGCCGAGGTGGCGGCCGGGATCCGCGACTGGTGGCATGCTGCTCCGGAGCGCCCCTCGCTGCTGTTCGCCTATGCCTTCGGCAAGGCCCAGCGGATCCTGGCCGAGCTGAACGCGATCGGTGTGCAGGAGGAGGTGCTGCTGCACGGTGCCGTGGACAGCCTGGTGGGGGCCTACAGAGAGGCGGGCGTGACGATGGTTCCCACCCGGCCCGTCAGTGCCGTTCCCCGCGGCGAATCGCTGGCGGGGCGGCTGGTGATCGCCCCGCCGTCGGCCCACCGATCCGCCTGGATGCGGCGCTTCCCCCAGCCCCAGACGGCCTTCGTGAGCGGCTGGATGGCCGTGCGCGGCGCCCGCCGGCGGCGCGGTTATGAACGCGGTTTCGTGCTCAGCGATCACGCCGACTGGCCCGGGCTGCTGCAAACCATCCGCGGCAGCGGAGCCCGGCAGATCTACGTGACCCATGGCAGCGCCGACAGCCTCTCCCGCTATCTGCGGGAGATTGAGGGGCTGACGGCCGAACCGCTCGAGGGCGCCTTCGCCGACGAGCGGGGTGATCACATCGGCGGGGATCCCTAGCCTTCGACCAGCCGTATTGCGATCGTGCCCCGGGCCGCCGCCCTGCCAGCCGCCGAGCGCCGGGCCCGGGCGATCCAGGCCCTGCTGGAGCTGGCCTGCCATTGCGCACCCGAGCAGATCAGCACCGCTGCCGTGGCCGAGCGCATGGGGATCAGCCACGCCGCCCTGTTCCGTCATTTCCCCAGTCGGGATGCCCTCTGGGCCGAGAGCGTGCGCTGGGCCACCGGGCAACTGGAATCTGAGCTCGATGCCATCGCAGCGGTGGAGTCGTCCCCTTCGCTGCAGCGGGTGCGGGGGCTGCTGAGGGCACTGGTGTTGTTCTTCGCCGGGTACCCCGGTCTGTTGCGCATGCTGCTCGCCGAGCTGCCCCGGCCGGGATCCCATCCCGCCAGCGAGGAGGCCAAGGCGTTTGCCGCACGCCTGCGCGCCACCCTGATCAGGCTGCTGGAGCAGGCCGAACGGGAGGGGACGCTGCACAGTCCCCTGGCACCATCCAGCCTGGCGCCCCTGCTGCTGGCCACCTGCGAGGGGATGATGCTGCAGGGCCTTGTCCACGACACCCTTGCAGAGCTGCCGCAAGGTCTGGAGGGAGCCCTGCAGCTCTTGCTGCCTCAGGCCTGAGGTCTCAGCTGCCGCAGGGCTGATGTCTCAGCTGCGGCGGGTTGCCTGTTGTATCCCCTTCGGCCCCTGGCCCAGCAGCAGCACCAGCGGAATCGCGAGCGCGAACACCAAAGCCACTGCACGGAACACATCGCCGTAGGCCAGCAGGGCGGCCTGGCGCTGCAGCTGGTGATCGAGCAGCTCGAGAGCGCGCCTCCGGGCCAGGTCGCCCCCCTCTCCACCCATGCTGAGAAAGGCCTGCATCTCGTACAGGCGCTCCTGCAGCAGCGGTGACGTGCGTGGCATCAGCTCCACCAGCTGGGCCCTGTGAATGGCCATCTGGTGATCCAGCACCACGGTGAGGCCGGCGATGCCGAAGGTCCCGCCCAGCTGGCGGCTGAGGTTGTAGAAGCCGCTGCCGGCCCCCACCTCCAGCCTGGGCAGGGGGCCGAGGGTGGCCAGGCTCAGGGGCAGGAACATCATCACGGTGGTGATGCCGCGCATGATCAGCGGCCAGAACAGCTGATCGGTGCCCGTATCGGGCCCGATCGAACTCAGGCTGAGCATGGTGATCACCATCAGCACCGCGCCGACGGTGATCAGCAGCCGGGGATCGAAGCGCTGGGCATTACGGCCCAGAACACCCATCGTCACCGCGGAGGCCAGGGCGCCGGGGAGGATCAGCAGGCCGGTCTGGGTGGCGGTGTAGCCCAGGATCGACTGGGCGAAGATCGGGATCACGAAAATCGTTCCGTAGAGCCCGATCCCCAGCACGAAGGAAAAGACGCTGCCGGCGGCGAGGTAGCGGTGGCGCAGCACGCGCAGATCCACGGCGGGATCGCGGCGGCGGAGCTCCCAGATCACGAAGGTGGGCAGCCCCACCAGGGCGAGCAGGCCAAGGTTGCGGATGCCGGGATTGTCGAACCAGTCGTATTGATGCCCCTGCTCCAGCACCAGCTGCAGGCCGCCGAGGCTTGCCGCCATCAGCAGGATCCCGACCCAGTCGATGCGTTGGCGTCTGCGGGGATTGTCCGGGTCGCGGGCGTCGGGTTCGAGGGCGGAGAGCGCCAGGGCGACGTTGAGGATGCCGATCGGCACATTGATGAAGAACACCCAGCGCCAGCCGAGGCTGTCGGTGAGCAGGCCCCCGAGCGTGGGCCCGAGGGCCGGCCCGGTGAGGATCACGATCCCGAACACCCCCTGGGCCACGCCCTGCAGGGCCGGGGGCACGGTGCGGAACAGAATCGCCTGGGCCTTGGGAAGCAGTCCCCCGCCCAGCAGCCCCTGCAGCACCCGGGCGAGCACGAGGGCCGGCAGGTTCGGGGCCAGTCCGCACAGCAGGGAAGCGGCTGTGAAGCCGATCAGGCAGAAGATGAAGTAGTTGCGCTGGCCGAACTGCTCCCCCAGCCATTCGCTCAAGGGGATCATGATCACCGTGGCGATGGCATAGCCCGTCACCACCCAGCCCACCTCCGCCAGCGTGGCGCCCAGGCTCGCCTGGATGTGGATCAGGGCCACGTTGGTGATGCTCACGTCGATCACCTCCAGCAGGGCCCCGATGGAGGCCGAGAGGATCACCAGCCACTGGGCCAGGGTGATGCGGCTGTCCTGATCGCTTGCCGTCTGCTCCAGCGTCGGGGCACGCGTCATCGCCGCCGCACGCTCACCGTGGCGGAAAGGCCGGGAACCAGGCGCTTCTCCAGCGCTGGATCCAGGCCGGGATCCAGGGCCACCCGCACGCTGACCCGTTGCACCACCTTGGTGAAGTTGCCGGTGGCGTTGTCGGGGGGCAGCAGCGCGAAGCGCGAGCCGGAGGCCGGAGCCAGGCTGACGACATGGCCGTGCAGAACGGTTCCCGGGAAGGCATCGAGGCGTACCTCGGCGGGTTGGCCGGGGTAGAGGGCCTGGAGTTGGGTCTCCTTGAAGTTGGCCTCCACCCAGGGGATGTTGCTGACCAGGGTCATCAGCGGCTGTCCAGGCTGCACCTGGCGCCCGGGCTCGGCGGTGCGGTCTCCGATTCGCCCGGTGACGGGAGCGGTGATCCGTGTGTAGGAGAGGTTGAGGCGTGCCCGTGCCAAGGCGGCTTCCGCCTGCTCCACCTTGGAACCGGCTGCCGCGGCTTTGTCCTGGTCCACGGTCACCTGGCTGAGGCTGGCTGCGGCGGTGAGACGGCTGGCCTTGCTGCTGAGGTAGGCACCCTGGGCGCGGGCATAGGTGGCCCTGGCCCGTTCCGCCTCCTGTTGCGAGACCCCGCCCTGGCGCGCCAGCGATTCGAGCCGCTTCAGGTCGGAGGCCGCACGCTTCAGTTCGGCCTCGGCCACGTTCTGGGCGGCCTGGGCCTCGTTGCCGGCGGCCTTGGCACGGCTGGCGGTCGAGCCGGCCTGGCTGTGCATGGCTTCCGCTTCCCGCCGGGCTGTCACCAGGTCGGCCTCGGCCTGCTGCACCTGGGCGCGGGCATCGCGGGGATCGAGCTGGATCAGCAGCTGGCCCTGGCGCACCTGCTGGTTCTCCTGCACGGCCACCCGGTCCACCGTTCCGGGCACGCGGGTGGAGATCTCGGTCAGATCCCCCTCGAGCTGGGCGTTGTCGGTTTCTTCCAGGCCCCAGTGCAGGATGATCCAACCGATGCCCCCCAGGGCGAAAGCCGCCAGCAGTGGGACCAGCCAGGTGCGCCGCCGCCTCCTTGAGGGGGGTGCCGCAGGGTTGGCTGCAGGGGCCGTGTCATTCGTTGCCGGTGCCGCACTGGAAGAGCGGGGTGGTGCCTCGGCGCTGGGCTGGGCCTGTCTGGCGGAACCGGGACCCATCCGCATGTGAGCACTGACTCACTCAATGCTACGGCTTGTGCCTGGATCGCCCCGAAGCCCTCGTGGCCGGAGTGCTGCGGCCTTGCCAGTCTGAAGGGATCGATTCCCAGGCCGATGAGCTGGACTGAACTGGAGCGTTTGGTGGAGGAGGCGGAGGCGGATCCGGCTCTGCGCCGTGCGCTCAGCTGCTGCAGAAGCCTGCCGGAATTTCTGCTGGCCTGCAGCCGACTCGGCTACCGGATCGAGCGCGGCGATCTGAGCCTGGCCCGTTCCCTGGACGGCGCACCCGAGCAGCGGATCGCCGGTTGATGCCTGGCGTTGATCCCGCCGCTGCCGGCCGACGCGGACAATAGACGGTCCTGGAGCCCGATGATGCCGCCGATCAAGTCCAAGGAGCCCCGTTCTGATCGGTTGGTCAGGATCCAGATCTTTGCGGCTTTTGCCTTGCCCCTGGTGCTCCTGGGGCTGTGGCTGGGGTCTCGGGGTTTCTTCCAGGCTCCCTGAAGCCTGGGGTTTCAGGCCGCTGCCGCCAGCCCGGGGTCAGGGCCGAGCAGCAGGCGGTGCAGGTTCACCCCGGCGGCGTAGGCCGCCGCATGCAGTTCGCGGCGCTGGTGGTTGCTGAGTCCATCCCAGAAGGCATGGCCCAGATCGAGGGAGGCCTTGCCCAGGCCCACCACGCTCAGTACGCCCAGCGGCAGAGACAGGGCAGGCAGAACCAGCAGCACCAGACTCAGGGCAAGGCCCAGGGCGGCACCATCTTTCATCGCTTCCCAGGCCGTGGCGATCACCAGCCGGGCCTGATGACGGCGATCGAGGGCGCCCCGGCGCACCAGTGCCTCGGTGCGCAGGCCGCTGAGCAGGGCCTGATAAGTGGCGAACACCGCCACCGCCCCCAGAGTGGAGCCGCTGAGCAGGCGGGCGTTGCCCAGGGGCGTGGCTGATCCGCCCAGCGGGAAGCCCACCAGACCCGCCAGGGGGGCCATCTCCAGGCCGGCGCGGGGGATGCGGAAGGGATCGCGATCGCGGCCCATGGCGAAGCAGTTGTCCGGTCCCCATCCTTGCGCAGGTGGCTTGTCTGTCCAGGGGCCAGCCCCTGGCGTCCGTGGGACGCCATCACGTTCCGAGGCGGCTCCGTTCAGGGGCGTCCCTTCCAACCCGCGAGATGGGATGCCGCTGAGGAGCGCACCAGGGTGCGGGCGGATGCCAGGGCCGGATCGAGCTCCGAGGAGCTGAAGGGTGGCAGGGGCCGGCGCCGCAGCCAGGCGGCCCAGCGGAATTCATGAAAGGGAATCAGGGGGGCCGGGTCGATCAGCCCCTCCTTCTTGAGCTTCCACACCAGGCTGCGGTAGGGATCGTCCTGCAATCCGGTGAGATCCTCCGGCAGCGCCGTTGGCGGTAGGGGCCCCAGTCCCCGGCCGTCATAGAGGTACAGCCAGCCGCGGCTGTGGAGCTCATCGAGAACGCCGTGGCGGTCGAGCCCGCGGAGCTGGAGCACCACATAGCCGAAGGCTTCGGCCTCGGGATCGATTTCGATCAGGCCACGCAGGCGGTGATGCCGATCCACCATCCAGTGGTGCGCACCGTCGAGGCAGACCAGTGGCACCGGCTTGGTGCGCAGATAGCGCAACCGCTCCTCACGGCTCTCCTGGCTGAAATCCACCTGGCGGCTGCGCACCTCCGCCAGCCCGATGCACATCTGGGTGGGATGCAGATGGGCGATCGGGAGCCGCAGCAGCGGTGTGGCCTTGCTGGGTGCGGGCAGGGGGTGATACGGAGGGATCCGAAGGCTCATGCCTCCATCCTTGCGCCTCCGGCGACCCGGCTAGGCCGCTGGATGCCTGCTGCCGTCATGGATCCTTGCAGCCGGGGAATAGGGTCGCAGCAGATGGCCTCTCCGATGGCTTCCATGTCCCAGCCCGCCGTCAGCGACCTGCCGTCCGCCGGGATTCCTCCTGAAGGACCCCATGGCCGCATCGGCGTGCTGGTCTGCGGTCACGGCAGTCGCAACAGGCTGGCGGTGGAGGAATTCGCCCGTCTGGCCGCGGCTTTGCGCCGGACGCTTGCCCCGGTGCCACTGGAATTCGGCTACCTGGAATTCGCCAGGCCGATCCTGCGGGATGGCCTCGATGCCCTGCGAGCGCAGGGGGTGCGACACGTGCTCGCCGTGCCGGCGATGTTGTTCGCCGCCGGCCATGCCAAGAACGACATCCCCTCGGTGCTCAACACCTACGCCGCGGAGACGGGGCTGCGCATCGATTACGGCCGAGAGCTCGGCGTTGATCGCCAGATGATCCTGGCGGCGGGCGCCAGGATCCGCCAATGCCTCGAGCGCGATGATGCCGAGCGCCGGGGCGCGGGCCTGCCGGAGGTCCCGCTGCATGAAACCCTTCTGGTGGTGGTGGGCAGGGGATCCTCCGATCCCGATGCCAACTCCAATGTGGCCAAGGTGACCCGGATGCTGGTCGAGGGCTTCGGCTTCGGCTGGGGTGAAACCCTGTATTCCGGCGTGACCTTCCCGTTGGTGGAGCCCGGTCTGCGTGCCGTGGTGCGTCTGGGCTATCGCCGCATTGTGGTCTTCCCCTATTTCCTCTTCTCCGGTGTGCTGGTGAGCCGGATCAGACAGCACACCCAGCGGGTGGCCCAGGACCATCCCGACATCCGTTTCCTGGAGGCCTCCTATCTGGGGGACCATCCGCAGGTGTTGGGCACCTTCCGCGAGCGCGTCGAAGAGGTGCTCGGCGGCGACACCGATATGAACTGTTCCCTCTGCAAGTACCGGGCGCAGGTGCTTGGCTTCGAGCAGGAGGTGGGGGCGCCGCAGCACAGCCACCATCACCATGTGGAAGGCCTGGTGGAGAGCTGCAACCTCTGCGAACACGAATGCACCGGTGCCTGCCAGGAGCTCTCAGGCTCAGCTGCCCAGTCGCAGCAC
>JBAWXG010000014.1:0-38775 GCA_037144195.1 Synechococcus sp. ELA057 | reverse complement strand
AGCACCGCCTCCGGCGCAATCCACATGGCATCGCCGTAGGAGAAGAAGCGGTAGCCCTCAGCCTTGGCCGCCTCATAGAGCGCCAGCAACCGCCTGCGGCCGATCAGGGCACTCACCAGCAGCAACAGTGAACTCTTCGGCAGGTGGAAATTGGTGAGCAGTCCCTGCACCACGGCGAAGCGATGGCCGGGCTGGATCACCAGATCCACCGGGCCGCGATGGGCTTGCAGCTCTCCGCCATGGAGCGCCGCCACCGCCTCCAGAGTTCGCACCGAGGTGGTACCCACGGCGATCACCCGCCCGCCACGGGACTGGCAGGCGTGCACGGCCTCCACAGCATCCGGACGCACCTGCACCCACTCGCTGTGCAGCTCCAGAGCGCGCAGATCCTCCATCTCCACTGGCCGGAAGGTGCCCAGACCCACATGCAGGGTCACCGCCGCGATCTGGATGCCCCGCTGGCGCAGGCGATCCAGCAGCTCATCGCTGAGATGCAGACCAGCGGTGGGGGCAGCCACCGAGCCGGGCCGCTCGGCGTAACGGGTCTGATACCGCTGCTCGTCGGACGCATCGTGCGTATGGATGTAGGGCGGCAACGGCATCTCGCCGTAGCGGGCCAGCAGAGCCTCGATCCTCTCGGGGCTGTTGCAGTCGCCTGGGAAGCGCACCACCCGGCCGCCGGTCTCGCCGTCGGCGGCCACGATCGGCAACGCCAGGGGCGGTTGGCCGGGATGCTCCAGCTGCACCACATCACCGGGTCGCAGCCGCTTGGCGGGACGGGCCAGGCAGAGCCAGTCGCAGGGTTCGAAGGCCGTTCCGCCTGCAGCCAGCGAGGCAGGCTCCAGCACCAGCAGCTCCACGGCGCCGCCTGTGGCCCGCCGGGCCCGCAGGCGGGCCTTGAGCACCCGGGTGTCGTTGACCACCAGCAGATCGCCGGGCCGCAGCTCCTCAACCAGATCCCAGACCAAGCGGTGGCGGTGGGGCCCCGCTGGATCGCCCGCCTCCGCCGTCACCTCCCTGCTGCCGCTGTCGCTGTGGCTGTCGCTGTGGCTGTCGCTGTCGCTGCAGACGGCAGTGGGATCCACCAGCAGCAGCCGGGCGGCATGGCGGGGCTCCACCGGACGCTGGGCGATGAAGGACTCCGGCAGCGCGTAGTCGTAGCTGGAGAGAAGCCGGTCGGCGGGATCAGCGACCTGCTCGGATGCCATGGGACCCAGCCGGCCGGGGCTCAGAGCGCCAGGCTCTCGGGGTTGGTCTCGATCAGCTGGGCCAGATCCTTGAGGAAGGCGGCGGCGTGGGCGCCGTAGATGGTGCGGTGATCACAGGTGAGGTTCACCTGCATCTGGCTGGCCACCCGGATCGAACCATCCTTGCCGGCCACCACCGTGGGGCGCGAGGCCGCCACCGCCAGGATCGCGCCGGTGCCCGGGGGCAGGATCGCATCGAAGCGGTCGACGCCGAACATCCCCAGGTTGGAGAGGGTGAAGGTGCCGGTGCTGTATTCCTCGGGCTTGAGCTGCTTGCTGCGGGCCCGGGCCACCAGATCGGCCCACTGGCGCGCCAGCTCATAGATGTCGGTGCGATCGGCGCTGGCCAGCACCGGTGTGATCAGGCCGCCGTCCTCCATCGCCACGGCCACCGCCACATTCACGGCAGCGGGGTAGGCCATGGCGCTGCCATCGGCGCTGGTGGCGGCATTCACCTGGGGATGGCGCGCCAGGGTGACGGCCACAGCCTTGGCCAGCAGGGCCGTCATCGTGACGCCCTTGCCCTTCACCTGCTTGTAGAGGGCATCGAGTTTGGTGGTGGTGATCGTGTAGCCCACCCGGAAGCAGGGCACCGCCAGGCTGGCGAGCATGTTGCGGTTGACCGCGTTCTGCAGGGTGTTGAACGCCACCGCCTCACCCGGCTGCCCGAAGGCCTGACCGGCGGGAGCGGGAGCGGCAACCGCGGCACCGTTGCCATTGCCGCCAGGAGCGGCCAGCACCGCAGGGCCGCTGCCCTCGGCCACCCGCGGCAGGCTCACCGGCTGACCGGTGGCCCGCTGCACGTCTTCAGCCTGGATGCGGCCATGGGGACCGCTGCCGCGCAGGGCACCCAGATCCACGCCCAGCTGACCGGCGAGCTTGCGGGCGCGGGGCGAGGCCACGATGCGGCCGCTGGCGCTGGAGGCGGGCGCCGCCACGGCAGCTGCAACGGGCACCGGAGCCGGAGTGGGCAGCGGGGCGGGGGCTGCGACCGGGGCCGCGGCGGGAGCGGCAGTGGGCGCCACGGGGGCCGCCGCGGTGACGGCGGGTGAGGCAGCGGCTGGGGCAGCTGGGGCCTTGGCGGCCACCTCGGCGATCTCCGCCTCGGTGCTCACGATCAGGCCGATGGTTTCACCCACTGGGGCGGTGCCGCCGGCAGGCATCAGCACGGCGGCCAGAAAGCCCTCGTTGAACGACTCCACGTCCATGTCGGCCTTGTCGGATTCGACCACCAACACCGACTCACCCCGCTCGACCCGGTCACCGGGTTTCTTGAGCCACTCCACAACCTTGCCCTCGGTCATGGTGGAACTCAGGGCGGGCATGAAGATCTCGTGGGTGGCCATTCGCTGCTGCCCGACAGGGGTTGGGGTGGTGTTCCAACCGTTGCTCCTATGGCTCCGCAGCAGGTGCGGAACCAGCGAGGAGGCTGGATGGAGAGTGCAGGGAGCTTAAGACGGCAGGTCGTCGTCCCAGAAGCCAGTGAGGACGCCTGAAGTGAGGCCACGCACCGACCCTGTGCGTTCTCCTGGGACTCCAGCAGGGCGATCGATCGAAAACAGAACCAAGGTGCGTTCAGAACGCCCCGAAGGCCTGAGCGAGAAGATCGGAGGCGAGATCGCGCACGGATCTCCCGGTGCGGGCGCTGAGGCGCTCCAGTCTCTCGATCGCCTGATCCGACAGATCCAGATCGATCCTTGTGGGGAAGCAGGAGGGATCGAGGCGCCAGGGGTCTTGGTTCATGCCTCGATGCTGGCAGGCTCAACGGGAACGGGGCACCAGCGCTGCGGATTCGCAGCAGGCCGATGGAGGGCGCTGCAGGCCGCTGTGCAGCCTGTCGCGCCCGCGCCACTGCCGGGCCTGTTCCGCGAGGGTGGCGGGACTGATCTAGCCGGCGTCGATCGCCTCGATCACGCCGTCGCGCACCAGCACGGCCGCCTGCAGCTTCTGCACCAGGTTGTCGCCCACGGCCACCTCCACGCTGCTCTCCAGCTGGCCCTGCTCCACCACCATCTCCATCTCCAGCTCCCGCACCTGGCGCTGCTGCTCCAGCAGCTGACGCTGCTGCTCCTCCAGTTCGGCACGCTTGGCCGCCACCTGCTGCTGCACGCTCGCCACCTGCTCCTGCACGCGGGGATCGAGGGGGTTGGCGCTCTGGCGGCGGATCTGCTCGATCACCTGCTGCCCCTCCTGATCCAGCTGGGCCAGCTGCTGATCCATGGCGGAGAGGGCATTGCCCAGCTCACGTTCCGCCTCCTCCTTCCAGAGGGGGGTGACCACGGCCCGCACCGTGATGGTGCGCTTGATCGTGAGCGTGCTGCCGTCGGCCATGGGAAGGAAAGTGCAGCCCACAGGCTGTCAGGCGGGGGCAGACCGGTCAACCGGCCCGGCGACCCGCATCGCCGTACATGGCCGCGATGGCGGACCGGTCGCGCTCGACGATGCGATCGCGGCGCTGCTTGAGCGTCTGGGTGAGCAGGCCGTTCTCGATCGTGAAAGGCTCCACCAGGGCCACCCCCCCCAGGCGTTCGTCGGGCCGCGATCCCGGACGTGCCGCCAGCTGCCGGTTGCAGGCGCGCGTCAGCGCCTTGAGCAGCGGAGCCTCATCCTGGCCTGGCCCCTCGGGACTCGCCAGCCCTTCACCGGCGGCGAAGGCCGCCAGGGCCTCTGTACGCGGCACCAGCAGGGCACCCAGCTGCTTGCGGTCCTGGCCCACGAGCATCACCTGCTCCACCAGCGCCAGCTCCAGCAGGGCCTCCTCCAGCGGTCCGGGCTCGATGTTCTCGCCGCTGCTGAGCACGATCGTGTCCTTGGCACGGCCTGTGAGCACCAGGGAACCGTCATGCAGCAGACAGCCCAGATCACCCGTGTCGAACCAGCCCTCCCGATCCAGCACCCTGGCGGTGGCCTCCGGCTTGGCGTGATACCCCGCCATCACCTGGGGGCCACGCGCCAGCACCAGGCCGCGCTGAGCCTGAGGCAGGATCCGCCGCGTCTCAGGATCGACGATCCGGATCTCGGTGCCGGCAAGCGGCTGGCCGGAACTGCCGCGCCGGTTGCACCAGGGCCGGCGGCAGGTGAGCACCGGGCTGGTCTCGGTGAGGCCGTAGCCCACCAGCAGCTCGAGGCCGATCGCCTCGAAGAAGCCATCCACATGCAGGGCCAGGGCGCCGCCACCGCTGATCGCCCGCTTCAGCGCACCGCCCACCAGCTGCTGGCGCACCTTCGGCCACAGCAGGGCGCTGGCCAGCCCATGCAGGGGCCAGCGCAGGAGGGTCTCCAACACCGCGCCAAACCGCCGCAGCAGCGGCTCGCGGCTCAGCGTCAGGTCGAGGGCGGTGCGCCGGGCCAGGGACCAGGCCCGGCTGTTGGCCAGAGCGGCAGTGAGCAGCCGGCGGCGCGAGGCGGGCATCGCGGCGAGGGCCTCCTCAAAACCGGCCATCAGCGCCTCCCACAGCCGCGGCACGCTGATCAGATACTGGGGCCGCACCTTCTGCAGATCGGCCCGCAGCTGGCGCAGGGTCGTGTAGGTCTGCCGGCAGCCGCGGGAGAGCAGGAAGTATTCGGCGCTGCGCTCGTAGGCATGCCAGATCGGCAGCACGCTCAGCACCCGCTCGCCGGGATCGGGCTGCACCGCCACGCCGAGGGTGGTGAGCTGATGCAGCAGGTTGGCGTGGCTCAGCGGCACCCCCTTGGGCGTGCCGGTGGTGCCGGAGGTGTACAGCAATGTGGCCAGGCGTCCTGATCCGCCGCTGGGAAGAGCGGGGAGCGGAGCGGAGGCCCCCAACTCCAGCAGGCGCTGCCAACCCAGCTGCGGCACCCCGGCATCCCCCTGTCCCTGAGTGGATCCGCTCTCAGCCGCGCCGTCATCCTCGAGCAGCACCACGAAGCGCAGGACCTGCAGCTGCTCGGGCGTGAGCTCGAGGCGCTGCAGCAGCGCCAGCGATTCCACCACCAGGCCGATGGCGCCACAGTCCTGGAGGATGTAGCGCAGCTCCTCGGCGGGTGCGCCGCTGCCGCGCACCGCATCAGCCGCACCGGCACGCATCAGCCCCTGGTCGGCCAGCAGCCAGCGTGGGCCGTTTTCGGCGAACAGGGCCACCACGCTCCCCGGCGTGACCCCGAGGCTGGCGAAACCCGCCGCCGCCTGCTCGATCCCCTGGTGCAGCTGCCGGTAGCTGAGAGTCAGGGGCGGGGTGGTGTGGGGAGCTTCCAGCGCGACCGTCTCGCCATGCAGGCGGGCCAGCTGCGGCCAGAGCTGCTCGAGCCCCTGCAGCTGGCTCCAGTCCGGCCCGTGCTGCAGGGCCTTGCGGTCGGCGGAACCGGCGCTCCAGGGAGTCATGGCAGAGGGGGCGGGCCAGGAGCGCCCATGGTTACCACCTCGAGACCGGCAGCGGACGGATCGGAGGCAGACCGGCCATCCGTTCAGAAGGAAGCGGGGGCCGAAGCTCCAGATCAAAACAGCGCGCCGCGTGATCCAGCAGGCGGGGCGCCAGATCCACCGCCCTGAGCTGCGGGCGCCAGTCGCTCAGCCGGCCCACCGGCCGATCCTGCAATCCGCAGGGGGTGATCGCCTTGAAGCCCGCGAGGGAGCCCTCCACATTGAGCGCCAGACCGTGCTGGCTGATCCAGCGGCGGGCGCCAACACCGATCGCCGCCACCTTGCATCCCTCCAGCCACACACCGGTGCAGCCGCTGACCCGTTCACCGGCCAGCCCCTGCTCCGCCAGCAGATCGATCACCAGCTGCTCAAGCGCCCGCAGGTAGCGATGCAGGTCAGCACCGTGGCGGCGCAGATCGAGCACCGGATAGAGCACAAGCTGGCCGGGGGCGTGGTGGGTGACCTCGCCGCCGCGGTCGATCCGATAGAGGGGGAACGGGGGATCAGCCGGATCGAAGTGGAGATGCTCGAGGCTGGCGCCGCGGCCCAGGGTGTAGCAGGGCTGGTGCTGCAACAGCAGCAGGGACTCAGGTCCATCAGGATCATCCAGCAGGCGTCGCTGCAGCCGCCGCTGCCAGGCCCAGCCGCGGGGGAAGGGCACCGGCTGGAGCGCTTCAAAAAGAATTGCTTTCGTCCTGGGGGCCATCCGCTGCTGTTCCTAGCTTGATTTCAACCGGAGGCGACGCTCTGCCGCCCCCGACAGGCGATCACCACCTGGGATCCCGTTCCGACCCATCTGGACCGGAGCCAAGCGCCTCCAGAGGCACTTCTCACCCCCAGGCCACCCCCACCAGCGGGGCCGTGACCGCCAGGAGATCACATCGCAGGAGATCCGATGAAACTGCTCATCCACGGCCGCAATCTCGATGTCACCCCCGCGATCCGGGATTACACCGAATCCAAGCTGAGCCGGGCGATCAATCACTTCGAGGACATGGTCAAGGAGGCCGACGTGCATCTGTCGGTGGCCCGCAACCCGCGGGTGCCGCAGCAGATCGTGGAGGTCACGATGTTCGCGAACGGCACCGTGATCCGGGCCCAGGAACGCAGCGAGAACCTGTACGCCAGCATCGATCTGGTCGCCAACAAGCTGAGCCGCCAGTTGCATCGCTACAAGGATCGCCTGCATGAGCGCACCCATGGTCCTGTGCATCGCTCCGCCCGCGATGAAGAAGCCGGCGCCGCCAGTCTCCCCCCGCCCGGCTCCGCGATCACCGACGGCCTTGAGGCGGCGGTGCCCCACCGCGGCGTGCGCCGCAAGTATTTCTCCATGCCGGCCATGGAGCTGGAAGAAGCGCTGCACCATCTGGAGATGGTCGACCACGACTTCTACGTGTTCCGCGACTCCGCCAGCGGTCAGATCCAGGTGGTGTATCGCCGCAACCACGGCGGCTATGGCGTGATCCAGGCCAAGGGCGACTGACGCCGGCCCCCGCCAGCATGGGGAGGGCGCCCCAGCGCTTTTCCCATGCCTCTCCCCGTGTGTCCCGCGATCTGCCCGATCTCGCACCCCTGATCGACCACGCGCTGCTCGATCCCCACAGCGGCGTTGAGGCCATCCGCGGCTGCATCGATGAAGCACGCCATTTCGGCTTCGCCGGGGTGTGCCTGGCCTCCCGCTGGATGGCCGAGGCGCGGCAGCGCCTGCCCGTGGGCGATCGGGTGCGGCTGATCTCGGTGGTGGGGTTCCCCTTCGGTGCCGTCCTGCCGGCGATCAAGCGCGCAGAGGCGGAGGCGGCGGCCGCCGCCGGGGCCGATGAACTCGATGTGGTGCCGGATTTCGCTGCCCTCAGCGATGGCGACGGAACGGCGGTGCTCGACGATCTGGCCGGGATCACCGAGCTGGGCCTGCCTGTGAAGGTGATCGTGGAGGTGGGCCGCCTCGATCCGACAGCTCTGGAGCTGCTGGTGGAGGTGAGCCTCGATGCGGGCGTGCGGATGCTCAAGAGCGGCAGCGGCTTCGGACCGCCGGTCAGCGCGGAGCAGGTGAGGCGGTTGGTGCAGCTGGCCCGCGGCCGGGCCGGCGTCAAGGCGGCCGGTGGCATCAGCGACCTGGAGCAGGCCTTCGCCCTGGTTGAGGCGGGGGCCACCCGGCTGGGAACCAGCCGCGGCGTGGCGCTGATGGAGGCCCTGCGACGGCCCCCATCCGCGCCGGAGAGCTGAGACGGCCGTGAGCGCATCGATCCTCGAGGGCCTGGCCCTGAGCTGCAGGCCGTTAGGGGAGTACGACAGGCTGCTGACCCTGCTCAGCGAGGAGGAGGGGCTGACGCGGGTGGCGGTACCCGGTGCCCGCAGGCCCCGCAGCAGCCTGGCGGCGGCAGTGCCGCTGGCCCAGCTGCGGCTGCAGCTCGGAGGTGGCAAAGGGCTCAGGCGCGTGCGGCAGCTGCAGGTGCTGCGCAACTACACCGCCCTGGCCCAGCGGCTGGAGACCCTGGCTGCGGCCCAGGGGCTGGCGGAACTGTGCCTGCGGCTCGTGCCCGAGGCCGCCCCGGCACCCGGCATCCTGAGCGATCTGCTGCTGCATCTGGGGCGACTGGATGGCGTGGTGCGCGAGCACGGTGAGCGGCGCGAGGCCCTGGCGATCGGCGTGCAGGGCAGCGTCCATCTGCTTGCCCTGGGAGGCTATGCCCTGCCGCTGCAGCGCTGTTGCCGCAGCGAGCAGCCCCTGGAGCCTCCCCTGGGGGACCGCAGCTGGCAGGCCAGCCTGCTGCCGGGTGAGGGCATGGCCATCGGCGCCGTGGCTGGCGCGCGCCTGCTGCTGGGCTCATCGGAGCTGGCCCTGCTGCAGCGGCTGCCGCGGCCGGCCCTGCCCCTGCGGCCCAACGGGGAGCTGATGGCTCCGGAAACGGTGTGGCTGCGACTGCTCAGCGTGATCGAGGCCTGGTGCGGCGAACACCTGGGACACTCCCCCCGGGCCTTCAGACTGCTGCGGAGCCCCGGAGCCGACCAGGATTGATCCTTGAACCACCCAGCCCGGCGCCCACACCCATGATCCTTTCCGCAGCGGCATGAGCAGCGAGCCAGCGGGCATCCAGCCACCTCGCCACGAGCCAGCCTGCGACGAGGCATCGGCCATCGCCGCCGAAGCACAGGCCGCGTCCGGCGGCGAAGCCTCCTCGGGCGGTCTGGCGGCGGTGATCGGCCTGCCGGACTTCCGCCAACTGTGGATCGGTCAGATCTTTTCCCAGCTGGGGGACAAGTTCTACATCGTGCTGATGGTGTTCCTGATCGCCCGCTACTGGGTGACGGACGACCACCAGCCCGATCCGATGCTGGCGGAGGCCGCCGCGGCGATCCGGCTGGGGGTGGAGAACCGCGCCCAGCTGATCACCCTGCTGGCGACGGGGATCTATGTGGCCAACACCGTGCCGGCGATGCTGCTCGGCACGGTGGCGGGTGTCTGGGCCGACCGCTGGCCCAAGCGCGCCGTGATGGTGGCCTCCAACGCCCTGCGGGCGCTGCTGATGCTGCTGGTACCGCTCACGTTGCTGCCCGGACCCACCTGGCTGGGCCTGAGCTGGGGCTACTGGGCGCTGGTGGCGATGACCCTGGTGGAATCATCCCTCACCCAGTTCTTCGCGCCGGCGGAGCAGGCCGCGATCCCGCTGCTCGTGCCTGCATCGCAGCTGCTGGCGGCGAATTCGCTGTACCAGGCCACCAGCATGGGGGCCACGATCGTGGGCTTCGCCCTCGGTGATCCGATCCTGCGGCTGCTGCATCAGCTGTTCGGCGATGTGGGGCTGCAGGGCGGTGAATTCCTGCTGCTGCCGCTCTGTTACGGCGTGGCGGCCGTGGCGATCGCCGCCATCCGCATCGAGGAACCGCTCCGGGCGCCCAGGGATGTGGGCATCTGGCAGGAGATCGTCGAAGGGATCAACGTGCTCAGGGAGAAGCCGAGTGTGCGCGGCGCCCTGCTGCAGTTGGTGCTGCTCTACAGCCTGCTGGCCGCGTTGTACGTGCTGGCGATCAGCCTGGCGGCCACGATCGCCGGGCTGGGCCCCACCGGCTTCGGCACCCTGCTGGCGATGAGTGGCGTGGGCCTGGCGCTCGGTGCGGTGGCCATGGCCCAGCTGGGCGATCGCTTCAGCCGCAGGGGCCTGGGCTGCGCCGGCCTGGGCCTGATCGCCTGCTGCCTGGTGCTGCTGGGCCAGAGCCGCGGCCAGCTGGTGCTCACGCTGGTCCTCTGCGCGCTGCTGGGTGTCGGGGCAGCGCTCCTGGCGATCCCGGCCCAGACCACCATTCAGGAGGACACCCCGGAAGAGCAGCGGGGCCGGGTGTTCGGCCTGCAGAACAACCTGATCAACATCGCCCTGAGCCTGCCGCTGGTGCTCGCGGGCGCCGTGGTCAGCCGCTACGGCCTGCTGCCGGTGCTGTGGGTGCTGGCGGCGATTGCCCTGCTGGCGGCCCTGAGCGAGCGCCCCTGGCGGCGTGGCTGAGGCATCCCCTCCTTCCGGTCGCCGGGAATCCTCGGCCAACGGAGAGCACTGCTAGTTTCCTCTTTCGCAGACGATCGTCTTCGGTGGCTCACATCGCCTGGCTGGGCAAGAAATCGCCCTTCTGCGGCAATGTCACCTATGGCCTGAGCATCACAGAAGCGCTCAAGCAGCGCGGCCACGGGGTGAGTTTCATCCACTTCGACACGCCCGCCAGCTCCCTGGGACGCACGGAGTCGATGGGAGCCGGCGGCCTCGGGATCGGCAACCTGGGCATCGGCGGCGGCGGCCTCGGGAGCGTCCGCCAGGCCAGGGCCGTGGCCCGAAGCGCCAAGGCACTGGCAGGCGGCCGGGTGGCTGCCAGCAGCCCCGGAGCGCCGGGGCAGGACGGACCGGAAGTGGCCCTGCCCTACCTGGTCAAGTCCCAGGTGTACACGATTCCATCGCCCGGGGCGCAACGGGAGCTGCGCGAGTCGCTGGAGCGGCTCCGGCCCGATCTGGTGCACGCCAGCCTCACCCTGTCGCCTCTGGATTTTCGCCTGCCCGATCTGTGCCAGCAGCTGGGGCTGCCGCTGGTGGCCACCTTCCATCCAGCCTTCGATGCGGGGTTGCGCAATGTGGCCGGCGGCACCCAGCTGCTCACCTACCAGCTCTATGCGCCAGCACTGGCCCGCTTCGACAAGGTGATCGTGTTTTCCGCGCTGCAGGCGGAGGTGCTCACCAGGCTGGGGGTTCCCCAGGAGAGGCTGGCGGTGATTCCCAACGGGGTGGATCCCGGGCTGTGGGCGCCGGCAACCAGCGGCCAGATCAGCCCCCAGCTCCAGGAGCTGCAGCGCCGCTTCTCCGGCCGGCGCGTGTTTCTCTACATGGGGCGCATCGCCACGGAGAAGAACGTGGAGGCTCTGCTGCGGGCCTGGCGACTGGTGGAGCCGCAGGACTGCACCCTGGTGGTGGTGGGCGACGGCCCGGCCAGGGCCTCGCTGATGCAGGCCTATGGCGAGGCGGAGCGGGTGCTGTGGTGGGGGTACGAGCCGGATCAGCAGAGGCGGCTGGCGCTGCTGCAGCTGGCGGACGTGTTCGTGCTTCCCTCGCTGGTGGAGGGTCTGAGCCTGGCGCTGCTGGAGGCGATGGCCAGCGGCACGGCCTGCGTGGCCACCGATGCGGGTGCCGATGGCGAGGTGCTCGAGGATGGGGCCGGCATCGTGATCAGCACCCAGGGGGTCACCACCCAGCTGCGGACGCTGCTGCCGGTGCTGCGTGAACAGCCTGTGCTGACCGCCGAGCTGGGCCGCCGCGCCAGGGCCCGGGTGCTCGAGCGCTACACGCTCGAGCGCAACCTCGACGCTCTTGAGGCCCTCTACGCCGGGCTGATCCCCCAGCCCCTGGCTGCGGCCTGAAGGGTTTCAGCACAGCTCGCCCTCCCCCTCCAGCGTCGCCTGGCGGCCGCGGATCGCCTCCAGCCCCAGCAAGCGGTTGTAGGCCTCGAAATCCACCATCCGATCGCGGAAGCCCGCCACACCGCCGTGCTGCTTCAGGTGGGCGGCCCACTCCTGCAGGGCCTTGACAGCGGTGAACACCGAACCGCAGGGATGGGCCACCACCGCATACCCCAGCTCCTGCAGCGCTTCAGCGCTCAGCAGCGGCGTACGACCGCCTTCGATCAGGTTGGCCATCGACGGGGTGCCGCTGGCGGCGAGGACGTGATTGGCGGCGCGCATCGCCTCCACACTCTCGAGCGCCTCCACAAACACCAGATCGGCACCCGCCTCGGCGTAGAGCCGCGCCCGCAGCAGCGCCTCCTCCAGCCCCAGCACCCCGGCGGCATCGGTGCGGGCTGTGATCACGAGGTCGGGGTCGCTGCGGGCGGCCAGGGCTGCCCGCAGCTTGGGCAGATACTCCGCCACAGGCACCACCTGCTTGCCCCCCATGTGGCCGCAGCGCTTGGGGTAGGTCTGATCCTCCAGGAACAATGCCGCCACACCGGCCCGCTCGGCGGCCTGCACCGCCCGCACCACGTTGTTGAGATCGCCGAAGCCCGTATCCAGATCCACGAACACCGGCAGCTCCACGGCAGCGCAGATGCGGCCGTACTGCGTGATCAGCTCCTGACCCTCCAGCAGGCCGATGTCGGGCGAACCGAGCAGGCTGCCGGAAAGGCCGAAACCGGCGGCGGCGATCGCCTCGAAGCCCGCCTGCTCCAGCACCCGGGCCGAGAGGGCATCGTGGCAGCAGGGCATCGACAGGATCTCCGGCGCCTGCAGGAGCTGCCTGAAACGGGTGGTGCGGCGCATGATCGCGAGCGGTTGCCTCTCCTCAGTAGCGCTCCGGCCGAGGGCGCGTCCAGGTGAGCCGATGGCCGGCCGCCCGCAGCGCAGCGGCCCGTTGCTCCAGCAGCACCCGATCGAGCCTCCAGATGGTGTAGATGCCGTCGCGGGCCAGCACTGTGGGCTTCAAGCCGCGCCAGAACGGGAAGGTGGCCGTGCGCCGATCGATCACCACCAGGGCGGTGGGCTGCTCGGAAACCGGCGCCGGATGCAGGCCCGGACGCCCCTCATGCCGCAGGCGATCGGCCAGGTTCACCAGCCCCTCCGGCTCGATGCCCTCGTAGATCACCACGCGGTGGCTGTAGAAGTGCAGCGAGGGCTTGAGCACCCCCACCATGGCCACCGCTTCCCCAGGGCCCGCCAGGCGCTGCACGGCGGCGGCCACGCGGCGCACCGGCTGGCCGCGCAGCTGATCGCCCAGCGCCCACACCGGCAGCAGTGCCGCGGGCACATAGGCCGCCAGGGCAAGCTGAAGCGCCAGCAGCCGTTGCGGTGCCGGGCGGCGGCTCAGCAGCAGGCCCAGCAGCGCCGCCACCCCCCAGCAGAGCGAGGCACGCCAGAGACTGCCGGAGGCCAGCAGATCCGCCGCCAGCGTCGGCATCTCCGGGTCCTGAATCAGCGGCACCCAGATCGGACCCAGCGCCAGCACCAGCGCCAGCAGGGCGGTGAGGGCCAGGGTGAGGCCCCAGGCCCAGCGGGCAGCGCGGTCGACCGATCCCTCAGGCAGCCGCCAGGGAACCTGGCCGCTGAGGGCCACCAGCACCGCCACCGCCGGGGTGGCCGGCAGCCAGTAGCTCGGCAGCTTGGTGGCCGCCAGGGTGAAGAACAGCAGCACCGCCAGCAGCCAGGCCGCAGCGAAGCCAGCCAGGCTTCCCTGGGGGTCATTGGCAGGAGTCCCTTCAACCAGCGCCGGCTGGCTGCGCCGCCAGGGCGACACCCGCCACAGGGGCTCGAGGGCCCGCACCAGGCCAAGCAGCAGCAGCGGCGTCACCGGCAGCGCCACCCCCAGCAGCAACGCCAGGAAGAACCACCAGGGCTCGCGGTGGTCGTTGACCACACTGGTGAAGCGTTGCAGGTTGTGATAGCCGAAGAAGCTGTCCCAGTAGGCGCGACCATCGCGCAACAGGGCCAGCGCATACCAGGGCAGGGCCACCGCAGCACTGATCAGCAGGCCCGGCAGTGGGCGCAGCCGTCGCCAGAGGCCTGGACCATCGCGCTGCAACAGGGCGAAGAGCACCAGGGTCAGAGCCACCAGCACCACGGCCACCGGCCCCTTGGTGAGCACCGCCAGGCCCAGCAGCAACCAGGGCAGCGGCCAGGGCTGGCGCGGATCCACATAGCGGCGCCAGGCGCTCAGCAGGGTGAGCGCCACCAGAGCGGTGAACAGGGCATCGCTGACAGGAATCCGCCCCCACAGGCTGACCAGGGGACAGAGCGCAAAGGCGAGGGCCGCCGCCAGGGCGGTGAGCGAGGGCTGAACCGCCCGGGGCTGATGCGGGGAGTCGACGGTTGCCGCCGGCACGGTTGCCGCCGGCACGGTGGCCGCCGGCATCGATCCGGCCCCACGGCCCAGAGACGGCTGGGGCCAGCGCAGCAGGGTATCGGCCAGGGCGAGCATGACCGCAATCGTGGCCAGAGCCGATGGCAGCGAGGCGGCCCAGCTGCCGAGCGGATCCCAGTCGCTCTGACCCGGCAGGCTGTAAAGCAGGGCCATCAGCCAGTACACCAGCGGCGGCTTGTCGTACCGGGGCAGGCCGTTGACGTGAGGAATCAGCCAGTCTCCGCGCTCCACCATGCCGCGCGCGGAGGCGGCGAACAGCGGCGGCGTCTCATCCACCAGACCGGTGGAGCCCAGCCGCCACAGGAACAGCACGACACCCAGGCCGGCGGTGAGCAGCAGCACCAGCAGGCGCGTGCGGCGGGGCAGGGCAGCCAAGCGCTCTCGGGCGAATTCCGCGACCCTATCTCCCCGGTCTCAAGCCAGCAGGCGATCCACCAGGGCCAGCTGCCTGGGAAGGCAGACGCGACGCAGATCGAACCCCGCCACCACCGTGGCGCGGGCACATTGCCGCAGGGGAGCATGGGCCGCCGGATCGGCCAGAACGGCCGCCAGGGTCTCGGCCAGGGACTCCAGCGCAAAGAAATCCACCAGCAGGCCGTTGTCCCCATGGCGGATCACATCCCGCACCGGCGCGGTGTCTGAGGCCACCACCAGGGCACCGCAGGCCATCGCCTCCAGCAGGCTCCAGCTCAGCACGAAGGGATAGGTGAGATACACATGGGCGGCGCTGACCCGGAACAGCTGATGCAGCACCCCGTGGGGCACCCGGCCCACGACATGCACCCGGGAGCGATCGAGCTGATCGCCCAGTTCAGCCAGCAGGTGCTGCTTCCAGCTGCCGCCCCCGGGTGGCGGGTTGCCATAACTGACCCCATCACCGCCGACGATCAGCACCTGGGCCTCAGGCCGCAGCCGCTGCAGCAGGGGCAGCATGCGCAGAAACACGTGGAAGCCCCGGTAGGGCTCCAGGTTGCGTGCCGCGTAGGTGATCAGCGGATCCCCAGGCCTGAACCGCAGGCCGGCGCGCTCAAGCAGGATCTCGGCAGGGCCTTCGGGGGCGATCGCATCGGTGTCGATGCCCTCGTGGATCACGCTCAGGCGCTGGCGATACGGCTCCGGAACGGTGCTGGCCTGCCATGGGGTGGGCGCCAGCCCCCAGTCGAGGTCGTGCAGCGCCTGCAGCTGGGGCAGCCGCTTCATCCGCAGGCGGGTCTGCCGCCTCCAGTCGCTGGAGCGGAACTCCGGATCGAAGTCGGTGTCGCCCCCCTGCAGCTGATAGATGAACTCCACCTGATGCAGCACCGGCACCTCTGGCAGCAGATCCTTCAGCGCCAGCAGCTCCCCCCAGCCGGGATGGCCGATCACCAGATCGGGTCGCAGCCCCTCGGCCAGCAACCTCTGCAACAGCTGCGCCACCGCCTCGGCCCGCAGCACCTTGGTCTGCAGATCGCTCGCCCAGTCGTGGCATGGGGGCACGCCACCGGCAGGCATGGGGTTGTAGCGATGCAGGGGAATTCCCTCGAGGGGACTGGCGGTCGGCCCGCCGATCGCCTCCACCCGATCGCCACGGCGCCGCAGGGCCGGCGCCAGATGCCGGTATTGCCCGGGGAAGTTCTGATGCACGAACAGGATCGTGCGGCCCATCACAACTCCCGGGGCAAGGGCCTAGGCCCATCCTCACCCCAGAGTTCCCGGCGGCGGTTGAGCAGCACCACCGACACCAGAGCCAGCGCCACACCCACCCACTGCAGCGGCCGCAGCCGCTCGTGCAGGAGCACCAGACCGCACAGCAGGGCGAAGACAGGCGTCAGGAAGGTGAGCGCCGTGAAACCGGTCAGATCGCCGCTGCTGGCGAACCAGAAGAACAGCCCGTAAGCCAGGGCGGATCCCAGCAACGCGGCGTAGGCCATCAAGGCCCAGTCCAGGCCGCTCCAGGCCGGCCAGAAGCCCCACCAGCCGGCCCCGGCAGTGATGACCGGATGGAGCACCGCCGCCAGCAGCAGCGGCATTCCACCGATCACCATGTGCAGGCCTGTCACGGTGAGGGCATCGCTGCGGCGGGTGGCATAGCGGCAGAGCACGGTGCCCAGCGCCATGGAGGCCGCGGCCCCCAGCATCCACAGCTCACCGTGGCTCCAGGCGCGGCCCTCGAGCACCGCCGGCCCCATCAGCCACCAGTGCTGCAGCACCGGGGCCGGAAGTCCCAGGCAGAGGATCCCCGCCAGACCCAGCAGCAGACCCAGCCAGCCCACAGGGTTGATCGCCTCACCGAACAGGCCACGGGCCAGAAGCGCCACCAGCAGCGGCTGGGAATCGATCAGCACCGAGCCCAGGCCCGCACCGGTCTGGCCCAGTCCCTTGACCAGCAGCCCCTGAAACAGCGTGCCATCCACCAGGGCGAAGACCAGCAACCAAGGCCAGTCAGCCCGATCCACCGCCTGGGAGCGCCCCAGCAGACGCCCGACCAACAGCAGCACCAGGCCTGCAGGCAGCAGGCGCAGGCAAGCCACCAGCCAGGGGGATCCGCCGTCGAGCAAGGGCCGCATCGCCGCCATGGCCGTGCCCCAGAGGGCAAACGGGAGCAGCATCAACAGCCAGCGCAACGGCCCTTCGCGCGACAAGGCGGCCTGCAACGGTGCGGCGTGCAACGAAGGAGCTGCGGAGTTGCCTCTTTTTAAGATCCAGCCACACCCCTCACCTCTGAGCAAATCAATGCCCTGGCCCTGGCGCCGGCGACTTCGCCGTGGACTCGCCCGCATCGCCATCGAAGGACCGATCGCCGGCCCCACCCGCGTGCGCGTGATCAAGGCCCTCGAGCAGGTGAAACAACGGGGCTGTCCGGCTCTGCTGCTGCGGATTGACAGCCCCGGCGGCACCGTCGGCGACAGCCAGGAGATCCATGCTGCGATCCTGCGGCTGCGGGAATCGGGCTGCCGGGTGGTGGCCAGTTTCGGCAACCTGTCCGCCTCGGGCGGGGTGTACGTGGGGGTGGCGGCCGAGCGAATCGTGGCCAATCCGGGCACGATCACCGGCTCGATCGGCGTGATCCTGCGTGGCAATGACGCCTCCAAGCTGCTGAAGCGGATCGGCCTGCGCTTCGAGACCGTCAAGAGCGGTCTCTACAAGGACATCCTGTCTCCGGACAGGGCCCTGAGCGCCGAGGAGCGGCAGTTGCTGCAGGAGCTGATCGATGTCAGCTACGGCCAGTTCGTGAAAGCTGTGGCCCAGGGCCGCAACCTCGATGAATCGGTGGTCCGGAGCTTCGCCGATGGGCGCGTGTTCAGCGGTGAGCAGGCGCTGGCCCACGGCCTGGTGGATCAACTGGGCGATGAGGAGGCGGCGCGGCGGCTGGCAGCGGAGCTCGCCGGGCTGGATCCTGAGAAGGCCAGACCGATCACCTTCGGGAAACCCTCGCGCAAACTGGGCCGCTGGCTGCCGGGAGCCCAGCTGCTGGCCACCCTGCAGGAAGCTCTCTGCCTGGAGCTGGCCACCAGTGGCCAGCCGCTCTGGCTGTACCGCCCCTGACCGCTGACACCATGAACCCAGCCCTGGAACTGCGGGCCCTGCGGGGAGCGACCACCGCCGACGCCAACAGCGGCGAGGCGATCGCGGAGGCCGTGCAGGAACTCATCGCTGCGCTGGTGAGCCACAACGGGCTGGAGGGGCAGGAGAGCCGCTTGCTGTCGATCACCTTCTCGGTGACGGCGGATCTGGATGCCTGCTTTCCGGCCGCCATCGCCCGGCGGCAGCTGAACGCCGATGGCATCGCCCTGCTCGACTGCCAGCAGATGGCGGTGCAGGGAGACCTGCCCCGCTGCATCCGGCTGCTGGCCCACGCCTGGCTGGAGCCCGGGCGTACCCCCGTCCATCCCTATCTGCGCCAAGCCACCCGCCTGCGGCCGGACCGGGCTGTGCCACCCGTCGATCGCTGAGAGAACGCCAATCCGGATCGAGCCGCCAGGCGAGCCCTACGTCGAGCCACTGTTCGGGCCGGCCACCAGCTGCGCCCGGGCATCGAGCGACTGCTGAGAATCGAGCCATCGACTCGGAAGACGTCATGAACGCCTTGAAGCGCCTCGGAACCCTTGCAGCTGGCGCCGGACTGGCGGCTTCCACGGCGGCAACCCTCTCGTGCGCATCGCTCCTGATCCCCGGACTCACCGCCCCGGCCCGCGCCCAGGAGACCCCGGGGCTGATGGAATTCCGCTGGGACAGCGATCGCGATTACCGCAAGCTCTATTTCTTTCTGACCGACGGCGGCCGCAACAGGCAGGCCGACTACTACCTGATCCTGAGGCCCAGAGACCGCAAGACCGCCTTCCTCAAGCTGAGCGTGGACTTCCCGAACTACTGGGATGCGCCGCTCAATGCCAAGACCATGGAGCTCTGCGAGATGAAGGAGGGCGGCATGACTTCGCGCACGCGCTGCGAAAAAACCATCCCCGCCGTGATCGAGGTCTCACCCAACGGCAGGGTGATCGAGGTCTACCCCAACACCCCTGTCCCCGACAACAAGACGATCGGGCTCTATTTCCGCACCACCAACCCGTTCAATTCGGGCATGTTCAACCTCAATGCCCGCATCCAGCCCCCCGGCGACATTCCGGTTTCCACCTACCTGGGCACCTGGCTGATCCAGATCGATCCCAACTGAAGGCCTGCTGATAGGGTGGCCTGCTGACGCGAAGACAGGAGCCGGCAGGCCATGACCCGACAGACCCTGGAAGGAACCAGCCGCAAGCGCAAGCGGGTGTCGGGCTTCCGCGTGCGCATGCGCACCCACACCGGCCGTCGCGTGATCCGTGCCCGCCGACGCCGCGGCCGCGCCCGCCTGTCCGTCTGAGATCGGCCGGCGGGTGGCCCTTCCCAGCGCCCATCGTCTGCGGGGCCACCGACCGTTCGACAAGCTCTACAAGCAGGGCCGAAGGCACCAGAGCACCTGGATGGTGCTGCGGCTGTTGCCTGCCGATGTCTCCCTGTTGCCGCCCGCCTGCCGGCGCCTCCCGCCCAGCAGCTGGCGGTGCTCCGTGGTGGTGAGCAGCAAGGTGCACAAACGCGCCGTGCGCCGCAACCGCCTGCGCCGCATCCTGCATCAGGAGCTGCGGAGGCTTCCTCCCCAACCGATGCAGCCCCTGTGGCTGCTGCTGAGCCTGCGTCCGGGCAGCGCCGAGATCGAGGAGGAACGGTTGCTGGGAGAATGGGACGCACTGTTGCGCCAGGCGGGTCTGCGTCCATGAGTGAAAAGAGCCAAGCGGCGGGCCCCGTCCAACCCCCTCTCAGCGTTGAGGAAACGGTCTGGTACGAGGGCGGCCCGGCGCGGGGTGATCTGATCGTGGGCCTGGTGCTGGCGCTCACCCTGGTCGGGATCCCCCTGGCGGTGGGGTCGGTCGTACGGGCCCTGTGGCTGCGCTACCGGATCACCAGCCGCCGCATCGAGCTCAATGGCGGCTGGCTGGGCCGGGACCGCACCCAGGTGGTCTACAGCCAGATCCGTGAAGTCCGCTCGGTGCCGCGCGGACTCGGCTTCTGGGGCGACATGGTGCTCGTGCTCAACGACGGCTCCAAGCTGGAGATGCGCTCAGTCCCCCGGTTCCGGGAACTGGAGACCTACATCGAAGAGCGCCGCCAGGCCCGAGGCGGCCGCAGCGTCCCCAAGAGCGGCTTCGCCCAGCCCGCCGCCTGATCACCCCGGTACAGATGCCGATCTGACGATCCCGGGGCCACGACCCCGGTCGCCGTCGGGCACACTGGCCCCCGGAACACCCACCTTTCTCCCCAGCCCCGTCTGCCGTGATCGGCTACATCTCCGACAATCTGCTGCTGCCGATCCTCGATTTCTTCTACGGGTTGGTGCCGAGCTACGGGCTGGCGATCATCGCCCTCACCGTGGTGATCCGCCTGGCCCTGTTCCCCCTGAGTGCCGGGTCGATCCGCAATGCCCGCCGCATGCGCATCGCCCAGCCGGTGATGCAGCAGCGTCAGGCTGAGATCAAAAGCAAGTACGCCAGCAATCCGGCCAAACAGCAGGAGGAGCTGGGCAAGCTGATGAAGGAATTCGGCAGCCCCCTGGCGGGCTGTCTGCCCCTGGTGGTGCAGATGCCGATCCTGTTCGCCCTGTTCGCCACCCTGCGCGGCAGCCCCTTCGCCGACGTTCCCTACAGCTTCAACATCAAGGTTCTGCCGGCTGATCAGATCGCTGCCGTCGAACCGAAGCCCTTCAACACGGCCAGCCACTCGATCTTCGTCACCGCCACCAACCATGTGCCCGTGATCGGCACCCTGGAGCGCGGCAGCAAGCTCGGCGTCGGCGACAGCGAAACCGCCCAGCTTCACACCCGCAGCGGCGACAGCTTCGCCTCGGTGCTCAAAGGGGTCGAAGACGGCGACAGCTTCACGCCCAGCTGGTCCATCACCAAGGGTGAGGGTGTGGTCAGCGTCGATGCCGACGGCACGATCCATGCCCTGGCTCCCGGCGACGCCACGGTGGAAGGCAAGATTCCCGGCCTGGCGGCCCGCAGCGGCTTCCTGTTCATCAAGGCCCTCGGTCAGGTGGGCTTCATGACCGATGGGGCGGTCAACTGGGACATCGCCATCCTGGTGGCCGGCTTTGGCGCCAGCCTGTTCATCTCCCAGATCCTCTCGGGCATGGGCATGCCCGCCAACCCTCAGCAGAGCACGGCCAACAAGATCACCCCGGTGATGATCACCGCCATGTTCCTGTTCTTCCCGTTGCCGGCCGGGGTGCTGCTCTACATGGTGGTGGCCAACATCTTCCAGGCCCTGCAAACCTGGATTCTCAGCCGCGAGGCCCTGCCGGAGAACCTGCAGGAGATCCTCGACAAGCAACTGGCTCAGGGCACCACCACCGTGACAGCCACCGCCGGTGGACGCATGCCCTTCGAGCCCAAGGGGAAGAAGTAGGCCTGCGCCTCGCACCACCCCTCAGCTGATGTCTCAACGCCTGCATCCGTTGCCGATCCCTGAGCTCCGGGGCCACAGCGAGGGGATGTGCTGGCCGATCGATCAGCCGATCAGCGGGCTCGAAAGCCTCTCCCCGGTGCGGGGGCAGCTCTGGGCCAGGCACCACGGCACAGCGCTGGAATTGCGCTGCCGGGTTGAGACCATCCTCACCCTGCGCTGCGACCGCTGCCTCCAGCACTACAACCACCCTCTGCAGGCCGATGCCCAGGAGCTGCTGCAACTGGTGAGCAGCCCCGCCGATGAGGGGCTCGAGCTTCCCGACTCCCTGCCGCCTGAGCTGGGACCCGATGGAGAGGATCTCGACGAACGCCTGGATCCGGAGGGCACTCTTGATCCGGAACGCTGGCTGTTCGAGCAACTCAGCCTGCAGCTGCCCCTGGTCAACCGCTGCGGCCCCCACTGCCCCGGGCCCGATCGCTGGAGCAGCGACGAGAACCTGCAGGATCCCCGCTGGTCGGCGCTGGCAGACCTGCTGCCCCCGGGGGGTTGAGCCTCTCGATGGCTGCTCCGCTTGTTGATCACCTGGATCTGCTGATCCGCTCCCGAACCCCGATCCTGTGGATCCGCAGCCGCGAGGAGGAGCGGCTGGAGCGGCTGCTCGAGCAGGTGGCCCGGGCGCTGAGCAACCGCCTGCTGCTGCGCTGGGATTTCATCGGCGGCCTGGAGGGTGCACCCAATCGCCTGGCTGAGGCAGCCCGCAATCCGCTGGCGGCCCTCGATGCCCTCGGGCCGGTGCCTCCCGAGCAGGGCGCGATCCTGCTGCTGCGCGACTTTCACCGCTACTGCGAGGACGCCGCCGTCTGCAGGCGGCTGCGCAACCTGGCGGGCAGCCTGCCGCAGACCGCCCACACCCTGGTGATCAGCGCCCCGGAGTGGCGCATCCCGCCCGAACTTGAGGACTGCATCCAGCTGCTGGATCTGCCCCTGCCGGATGTGCAGGAGATCGGCGCTCTGCTCGATTCGATCGCCATGGCCTGCGGCAGCCCGCTGGAGAGAGCGGTGCGCGAGCAGCTCAGTGGCGCCTGCCATGGCCTCAGCGAACTGCGGGTCCGCCAGTTGGCGGCACGGGCTCTGGCACGGCGCGGCCGGCTGGGGGCCGACGACCTGGAGGAGGTGCTCGAGGAGAAACGTCAGGCGATCGCCCGCAGCGAGCTGCTGGAGTACTGCCCCAGCGAGGCCAGCACCGCTGACATCGGAGGCCACGGGCAGCTCAAGCACTGGCTCGAGCAGCGGCGGCGGGCGTTCAGCGAGGAGGCCCGGGCCTTCGGCCTGCCCCTGCCCCGGGGCGTGCTGCTGCTGGGCCCCCAGGGGACGGGCAAGAGCCTCACGGCACGGGCGATCGCCCACAGCTGGGGCATGCCGCTGCTGCGGCTGGATGTGGGCCGGCTGTTCGCCGGGCTGGTGGGCGCCAGCGAGGCCCGCACCCGCGAGATGATCCAGCGGGCCGAGGCCATGGCCCCCTGCGTGCTCTGGATCGATGAGATCGACAAGGGCTTCGGGTTCTCCGGCGCCTCCGGCGGGGATGGCGGCACCAGCCAGCGGGTGCTGGCCAGCGTGCTCACCTGGATGGCGGAGAAGACCAGTGCCGTGTTCGTGGTGGCCACCGCCAACGGCGTGGAACGGCTGCCGGCGGAGCTGCTGCGCAAGGGCCGTTTCGATGAGATCTTCCTGCTGGAACTGCCCAGCCGCGCGGAGCGGCAGGCGATCCTGCAGCTGCAGCTGCAGCGCCGGCGGCCCGATCACGCCATCCCGCTCGCGGTGCTGCTGGATCGCACCGAGGGCTTCTCCGGCGCCGAACTGGAGCAGATGGTGATCGAGGCGATGCATCTGGCCTTCGGCGAGCGCCGCGAGCTGTGTGAGGCGGATCTGATCGCCGCTGCCAGCCAGGTGGTGCCCCTCAGCCGTACCGCCCGGGAACAGCTGGAGGATCTGCGGCGCTGGGCCGCCGGCGGCCGGGCAAGGCCGGCCTCGGGCCCGGGCCTGAACCCGGCAGCCCCCTGAGCCGGGAGGCTGCGGATGTAAAGGCAGCTAACGAATGGACACAGCGCGTAACGAGCTGGGGGCTGCGCCGGGACGCCTCCGGCCGCCTTGCCTAATTTCCCGAGCAATCGCCACAGCGCCGTGATCCCCAGCCCCGATCCCCAATCCCGCGGCGAACTGGTCTCCCAGCTGGCGGTGGCCTGCCTGGGTGCCGGCGTGATCACCACCCTGGCGGTGGCCCAGGGGCAGAACCCGATCACGGCCCTGGGGATCACCCTGTTCTCGGCCGTCGCCGCCGTGGCCGTGGGCCAGTTGCTCTGAGCGGCAGGCGAACGCCGCCGCTGCCAGCATCCCCATCAGCCGCCACCTGCCGTTGGCCACACCATCCCTGCGGGAGCTGCTGCCCGCCCTGGCCAACAAGACCTACTTCAACTACGGAGGCCAGGGCCCGCTGCCCACGCCGTCGCTTGAGGCGATCACCCGGGCCTTCGAAACGGTTCAGGAGCTGGGGCCCTTCAGCAGTGCGGTCTGGCCTTATGTGAACCGCTTGGTGGAGAGCCTGCGGCAACGGCTCGGATCCGATGCCTGGCTGGGGGTGGGGCCGGCCCGACTGGCCTTCACCGAAAATGTGACCGCCGGCTGCATCCTGCCCCTCTGGGGTCTGCCCTGGTCGGCCGGGGATGAACTGCTGCTCAGCGATGCGGAACATCCCGGCGTGGTGGCCGCCTGCAGAGAACTGGCCCGCCGGCATCAGCTGACGATCAGATCGCTGCCTGTGGCCGATCTGCGCGGCAGCGCTCAACAGGCAGCCGGCAGCGTGCTGGAGCGCCTGGAGGGGGCGTTGACGCCGCAGACGCGCCTGGTGGTGCTCTCCCACCTGCTCTGGAACACCGGCCAGCTGATGCCCATCCCCGCCGTGGCGCAGCGTCTGGCGGCGGCTGCGCAACCGCCCTGGCTGCTGGTGGATGGAGCCCAGACCCTGGGTGCCATCCCGGTGGCGGAGGCGGCCGCTGCCGCCGACATCTATGGCTGCACCGGCCACAAATGGTGTGGCGGGCCGGAAGGGCTGGGGGTGGTGGCCCTCTCCCAGCGACTGCTGGAGCAGGCCAGCCCCACCCTGATCGGCTGGCGCAGCCTGGCGGAGGAGACCACCGGAACCAGCGGCTTCCACCGCGATGGGCGCCGCTTTGAAGTAGCCACCTCGTGCACGCCGTTGTTTGCGGGACTGGATCAGTCGCTGCAGCTGCTGGAGGCCGAAGGCAGCGCCGAACTGCGCCTCAAAACGATCCAGGCCCGCAGCGGCCAGCTCTGGAGCGGCCTGCAGTCACTCCCAAGCCTGCAAACCCTGCTGGACGTCGAGCCACCGGCTGGCCTGGTGAGCTTCAGCCTCAAGCCACAGGGAGCGGATCCCGGGGTCGCGGCCAATGCCCTGGTCCATGCCCTGGGCGAACGGGGCCTGTGGCTGCGCACCCTGGCCGATCCGATCTGTGTGCGGGCCTGCACCCATGTGACCACCACCGCCACCGAGGTGGAGCGCCTGCTGGAGGTGCTGGGGGAACTGACCAAGACCTGAAAGGCCCTGAGCTGTGCCCTCTGAGCCCGGCTCAGGCCCTGGCCTGGAGGGCCTTGAGCGCCTCCTCCCGGTCATCGAAGTGAATCCTGGTGGTGCCGAGGATCTGGTAATCCTCATGGCCCTTGCCGGCGATCAGCACCAGGTCATTCGGACCGGCGGCGGCGATGGCACAGGCGATGGCGCTGGCCCGGTCGGCCTCCACCTGCAGATCGGTGCCGGATGGGATCCCGGCCACCACGTCATCCAGGATCCGCTGGGGATCCTCCGTGCGCGGATTGTCGGAGGTGACCACCACGCCATCGGCCAGGCGGGCGGCGATCGCCCCCATCTGGGGCCGCTTGCCCCGATCCCGGTCACCGCCGCAGCCGAACACGCAGATCAGCCGGCCGCGGCTGAAGGGCCGGCAGGCCTTCAGGGCACTCTCCAGCCCATCGGGGGTGTGGGCGTAATCCACCAGCACCGCCGGAGCCGGCTCCTGCCCCGGTGCCTGCACCCGCTCCATGCGGCCGGGAACGCCCCGGAAGCTGGCCAGGGCCTCCAGCAGCTGGGGCAAAGGCAGCTGCTGCTGGGCCAGCACCCCCACGGCCTGGAGCAGGTTCATCAGGTTGAAGCGGCCCACCAGGGGGGAGCGGAACGGGCCCTCGCCCGCCGGGGAGACCAGCACGCCGCTGACGCCTTTGGAGCCCATCGTCAGATCCCTGATGTGCAGCTCGGCGGCTGGATCGTCCACGGCGCTGCGCCAGCAGGGGATGCCGCTGTTGCGCAGCCGCTCGGCCAGCTGGAGGCCCCAGGGATCCTCTCCGTTCACCACCGCCCCGCCGCGCAGCAGATCGGGGCTGAACAGCAGCGCCTTGGCCTCGAAATAGGCCTCCATCGTGGCGTGATAGTCGAGGTGGTCCTGGGTGAGGTTGGTGAACACCGCTCCCGCGAAACGGCAACCGGCCACCCGCTGTTGATCGAGGGCGTGGGAGCTCACCTCCATCGCGCCCACCCGCGCCCCTGCCGCCACCGCCTGGGCCAGCTGGGCCTGGAGCACGTCTGCAAATCCGGTGGTGTGCTGGGCCGTGACGCTGTGGCCGGGCCAGCGGTTGATCAGCGTTCCGAACAGGGCCGCGGGCCGGCCCGTGCTGGCGGCCAGATGTTCGATCAGGTGGGTGGTGGTGGTCTTGCCGTTGGTGCCGGTCACCCCGTAGAGATCGAAGCGCTGGCTCGGGTGCTGCCAGTAGGCCGCCGCCAGCTCCCCAGCCAGCCGGCTGAGCTGCTGGGCCGGCAGCACCAGCACGGGCTCACCGGCTCCAGGGGGATCCAGCGCCGCGGCCCCCTCGCCGATCAGGGCCGCGCAGGCTCCCGCCGCCAGCACCTGGCGCCAGAAGCTGCCGCCATCGACGCTGGCGCCGGGCAGGCCCACGAACAGGCTGCCCGAGCCGATGCGGCGCGAGTCGCAGCTGATGGCCGTGATCGCTGCGTTCTGCAGACCCGGGGGAACGGCCAGCCCCACGTCCTTCAGCAGCGAATGAAGCAGCTGGGTCATGGCGGCAGCGCCCGCGCCTGGGCGCGGCTGAACTGGGCCTGTTCTAAGTCGGGGATCCAGGGGCCAGACACCTGCCGGGACGCCCAGGCCAGCGGCAACCTCAACCTTGGCGCGCGGCGATCTGCTGCTGCAGCCAATCGAGCAGTTGTTGGCCCGTCAGCCGCGGAGAGACACGCGGCAAGGGGTGCAGGCCTAAAGGCCCGTTCAGGGCCAGCACAGGCACCTCGAGGCCATAGCGCGCCTGCAGCGCCGGGTCGCCATCCACATCCACCACCTCAAGCGCCAGGGGCAACGGCAGCGCCCGCAGCTTCTCCTCCAGGCCCTCACACAGGCAGCAGCCCCGGCGGCTGTAGAGGAGCAGGGACGGCAGCGGCGAAGCGGCGGGATCGGGCATGGCGCACTGCTCAGGAAGGAAAAGGCTCAGTCGGGAAAAGGCTCAGTCGGGAACCGGATCACAGCCGCAGGGGGTGAACGGGTGGCAGCGCAGCAGACGCCGCAGCGTCAGCCAGCCCCCCTTCCAGGGCCCATGGCGACGGATCGCCTCCAGCCCGTAGGCGCTGCAGCTGGGGATGAAGCGGCAGCGGGGGCCCAGCAGGGGCGAGAACCAGCGCCGGTAGAAGGCGATCAAGGCCAGCAGCAGCGAGGCCAGCGCACCGTTGAACAGCGCCAGAGGGCCTTGGGGCTCGGCGGGTTGCGGCTGGCTGGACGGCGTGGTCACAGGAGGTGAAGGGCGGATCGGTGAAGGGGCACCGAACGCCACGGTCTACGATGGCCGATCGGCCGACAGACGCGCGCAGCCGGGTTCTCCAGCATCGCGCACGTCACCGGCAGGCCGCAGAGGCCCGGCTCAACAGCCGCATGCCCCCATCCATTCTCTGCCTGTTCAACTCCTATGTCCCGCTACCGCGGCCCTCGACTGAGGATCACGCGGCGCTTGGGAGACCTTCCCGGTCTCACCCGTAAGGCCGCCAAGCGGTCTTATCCCCCCGGTCAGCACGGCCAAGCCCGTCGCAAGCGCTCCGAATACGCGATCCGTCTCGAAGAAAAACAGAAGCTCCGCTTCAACTACGGCATTTCTGAACGTCAGCTGGTGCGCTACGTGAAGAAGGCCCGCGCCCAGGAGGGTTCCACCGGAACCAACCTGCTCAAGCTGCTCGAGAACCGCCTCGACAACGTCTGCTTCCGCCTCGGCTTCGGACCCACCGTTCCCGGAGCACGCCAGCTGGTGAACCACGGCCACGTCACAGTGAACGGGCGCGTGGTGGACATCCCCAGCTACCAGTGCCGCGCCGGTGATGTGGTGGCCATCCGCGAACGCAAGGCCTCCAAGATGCTCGCCCAGGGCAATCTCGAATTCCCGGGCCTGGCCAACGTGCCGCCGCACCTGGAGTTCGACAAGGCGAAGATGAGCGCCAAGGTGAACGGCAGGATCGAGCGCGAGTGGGTGGCGCTCGAAATCAACGAACTGCTGGTGGTGGAGTTCTACAGCCGCAAGGTCTGAACTCCCCCCTTGTGGGGCTGCTGCCCCGGTTCAAGGCCCCTGCCGCTGGCGGGGGCTTTTTGCTGTTGGCAGCAGGCACCCGATCCGGGGCATCGGCCACTGACAGGTCGCCCCATCCATCGGCGTGGATCACCGCTCAGAATCGGCTGGCCGCTGATGGCGCTGAGCCATGACCCACCCAGCACCACAGTCCATCGGGCCTCTCAGGGTCAGCCTCGGGGTGCTGGCAAGCGGCGTTCTGTTGCTGGCAGGCCTCACGTCTGCGGCAGGACGGGCAGCGACACGCCCGTCGATCGATCAGCCGCCGTTGACGGTGAACCTGCCGGCCAGCTGCAGCGGTGTCGGCACAGACCTGCCGGCCCAGCGCGCCAGGCTGCAGCAGGCCTACGCCACCGACTTCCCGCTGTTTCAGCAACGGCTGGCGGCACTGGTGACCACCAACAACAACATCGGTGGGATGGTGGTGCGATTCCCACTGCAGGAGAAGGTGGTCTACCGCGGTTCCATTCTCTCCGGCAATCCAACCTGCCTGACGCAGCTGAGGCAAGCGGGCAAGGTCGAGACGATCGTCAATCTCTACAGCGGCAATCTGGTCGACGAAGACAGGCTGGCGGCAGAGGAGCAGGCGACATTTGCCAGGTTGAAAGGCCACAGCTATGTGCACATCCTGCACTTCCTGGATCGGCTCGCACCGGGCGAGACCATGGCGGAGATGGAGCGTCGGATTGCATCGATCATCCGTCTGATCGAAGTGACCGCTGGCAATGTCCTGATCCACTGTGTGGGTGGCTGGCACCGCACCGGCTTGATCTATGGGGTGATGCAGAAGTGCATCAACGAAACGCCGATGCCCCTGGTGATCGAGGAGTACAAACGGCACACCGGCTGGCAGAGCGCGCAACAACCGGTCTTCTATCGAGCCGGCGATGTCGACCTGCTGCAGCGCTTTGATTGCCGGCGCGCCGGGCTGCTGCCGCGTTGAAGGCAGCCCGGATCAGGGCCTCCGCAGCCCGGTCCCCGGAACGGAGCTCACCGGATCACGCGACTTCGACCCGCGCCGATCAAAGTGGCAGCAGCGGTGCCCATGGACGTGCCAACCCAGCAGCTCACCACCGAGCCGATCACCACGTTCGAGGCCCTGGCGCAACGGGCTGACTATTCCCTGCTCGAGACCTTGCAGGCGGATCCTCAGGCCACGGCCGATGGCCGCGATCACCAGCCCCGCCAGGTGTTCTCCGGCCATTACGTGCCGGTGACGCCGACGCCGCTTGCCGCGCCGGAGCTTGTGGCCCATAGCCCGGCCCTGTTTGAGGAGCTGGGGCTGGGTGAGGCGCTGATCGACGACGAGCGGTTCCTGCAGCTGTTTTCGGGCGACATCAGCGCGGCCGCCGCACCGATGCGGCCCTACGGCTGGGCGACCGGCTATGCCCTCTCGATCTACGGCACGGAGTACAACCAGCAGTGCCCGTTCGGCACCGGCAACGGCTATGGCGATGGCCGGGCGATTTCGGTGTTCGAAGGCCTGTTCAATGGCAGGCGCTGGGAGCTGCAACTCAAAGGGGGTGGGCCCACGCCCTACTGCAGAGGCGCCGATGGCCGTGCCGTGCTGCGCTCCAGCGTGCGCGAATTTCTGGCGCAGGAGTTCATGCACGCCCTGGGGGTTCCCACCTCCCGCTCACTCACGTTGGTGATGTCGCGCTCGGAAAGCGTGCGCCGGCCCTGGTATGCGCCGGGTTCCCGGTCGTTCAATCCCGACATCCTGCTCGACAATCCAGCGGCGATCACCACGCGGGTGGCGCCATCGTTTCTGCGGGTGGGTCAGCTGGAGCTGTTTGCCCGTCGCGCCCGCCGTCAGGCCCATCCGCAGGCGCTCAATGAGCTGCGCCGCCTCGTGAGCCACCTGATCGAGCGGAACTACCGCCCGGAGATCGATCCGGATCTGGCGTTCAGCGATCAGGTGCTGGCGCTGGCGAGCCTGTTCCGCGGCAGGCTGATCGCCCTTGTGGCGAACTGGATCCGCGTCGGCTACTGCCAAGGCAACTTCAACAGCGACAACTGCGCCGCCGGCGGCTACACCCTCGACTACGGCCCCTTCGGCTTCTGCGAACTGTTCGATCCCCGTTTTCAACCCTGGACCGGCGGCGGCGAGCACTTCAGCTTCTTCAACCAACCGGCGGCGGCTGAAGCCAACTACCAGATGTTCTGGTCCGCCCTGCGGCCGCTGCTGGAGGACAGCGCTGAAGCCCTGGCGCGCCTGGATGCGATCCGGGACGGCTTTGCCGACGCGATGGCGCAGGCGATCGAGGCGATGTGGGCCCGCAAGCTCGGTCTGCCCAGCCATGACGCCGAGCTGGTGAGCGAACTGCTGCAGCTGATGCTGCTCTCCAACGTCGACTTCACGATCCTGTTCCGCCGACTCTCAGGCATCCCCGAGGCGATCGCCGACCTGAAGCCGAGCTTCTATCAGCCCAGCTCCGAGGAGCTCGACGGGCGCTGGAACCGGTGGCTGGCGCGCTGGCGTGATCAGCTTTCCTGCTACGGCGACCTCAGCGAGACATCGGCAGCGATGAAGCGCGTGAATCCGGCCGTCACCTGGCGCGAATGGCTGATCGTGCCGGCCTACGAACAGGCGGCCCAGGGTGACACCCGGGCCCTTCTGGAGCTGCAGGCGGTGTTCAGCACCCCCTACGACGATCTCACCGGCGAGCTGCAGGCCACCTATGACCGCCTGAAGCCCAGTCCCTTCTTCGAGGCCGGCGGCGTCTCCCACTACAGCTGCTCGTCCTGAGCTTGGGGCAGGCCAAGCGCCAGCCCAGCAGCCAGCAGCAGCACCACAGCCAGGCTGGCCAGGGCCAGTCCGTCACCGCCAGGCTGCAGCATCAAGCGCCCCATCCCGATCGGCGCCAGGAAGCCTCCGATATTGCCCACGGAATTGATCCAGGCGATGCCGCCGGCCGCCGCCCTGCCGCCCAGAAACTGTGAGGGAATGGCCCAGAAGGGTCCCAGGCAGGAGAAGGTGGCAGCCGTCGCCAGGCTGATCAGGGAGAGTCGCAGCGGGCCTCCGCTCAGGATCGCCAGACCGAGCGCCAGGGCCGCGACCGCCAGGGCGCCGGCCACATGCAGGCGCTGTTCTCCGCGGCGGTCCGCTGAAGCCCCCATCAGCAGCATCGCGACCACCGCCAGGCCGTAGGGGATGGCACTGATCAGATTCGCCAGCACCGGAGAGGATTTCGCCATCGGCAACGCCTCGGCGACAAAGCGCGGGATCCAGAAGCTGAAGCCGTAGAACCCGGTGGCGATCGCCAGATACAGCAGACCCAGCAGCCACAGACCTGGCTGGCGCAGCCCTGCCAGCAGCCCGTGCACCTGACGGCCACTGGCAGAGCGCTGCCGCTGCTCCTCTGCCAGAGCCTGCTCCAGTGCCGAGGCCTCGTCAGGCTGCAGCCAGGAGGCCTGATGGGGACGATCCGGCAGCCAGCGCCACACCACGAAGGCCAACAGGATCGCCGGCAGCGCCTCGATCAGAAACAGCCAGCGCCAGCCGGCCAGGCCACCGAGACCATGCAGCGACAGCAACGCCGCGGAGATCGGACCGCCCAGCAGGCCCGCCACGGGGATCGCCAGCATGAAACCCGCCAGGGTCCTGGCCCGATCCCCGGCAGGGACCCACTGGCTCAGGTAGAGAACGATGCCGGGGAAAAAGCCCGCCTCCGCCACACCCAGCAACAGCCGCAGGCCGTTGAACTGCTGGGCGGAGGTCATGAAGGCCATCAGGCAGGCCACCAGACCCCAGCTGAACAGGATGCGACTGATCCAGCGTCGGGCGCCCACCCGATCCAGGATCAGGTTGCTGGGGATCTCAAACAGCACATACCCCAGGAAGAAGATGCCGGCGGCGAGTCCATAGCTGGCGCTGTCCAGGCCCAGATCCTTGCTCAGGCCGACCGCCGCGAAGGAGATGTTGACCCGGTCGAGATAGGCGACCAGATACAGCACGAACAGGAACGGCAACAGGTGCCGCCGGATGGCAGCAAGGGCTCGATCCAGGGAGGACGGCATCGACAGAACCGTGCAATCAACGTGACCCCACTGTCACGGGCGACGGGAGCCTCGTAAAGGGAAGACAGGCCCTACCCCCCGATCAGCGTCTCCAGAGCCGCGGTGACATCGCTTTGGCTACCCCATGCGCTGGCGGGTGGCCACTGGGAATCGATGTCAGTCGAAGCGGCTCAGGGCAGCGGCGTGCACCCCAATGCATGCCTCAGGCCTGAAGGCGCCTCCGGGCTGCTGAGCAGGGCAGCCAACCGTGAACGATCCGCAGGAGGCAGTCCGTCGATGGCGGCGTACCAGGTCTGGGGATCGCGTCCAAGCGCCATCACCCGGGCCTGATTGGCGTTAAGGGTGGACGCGTCGGCGACCCGCAGGCTGAAACTGGCGAAATCAGCACCGGACGCGCCGCGCGGCCGCAGCCGCAGCGTCAGCACCTCATCAGGCTTCAGCGGTTCGATCGGCCAGGCGACCGGTCCTTCAATCGCGTGCTCGGAGCTGGCGCGTTGCTGCCAGAGCAACTGTCCATTCCGCTCCAACCGGATCTCGTTGAGGGGGCCTGCGGCCTGAATCACGGGGTTAAGCACCCCCACGGGCTGCCCGGGCCAGGGGCTCAGCAGGCAGACGGTCGCACCGCCGGTCCCGCGGCTGCCCCCGATGGCGACGGGAGGATTGAGCCCCAGGAAGGCGCGCAATTTCTGGATGACCGTGGCCGGTGGTGGCTCTGGGGGCGCGGACTTGGTCTGCTCCTTGGCCCAGAGAGGAGGAAGAGGGGCCAGCCACAGCGTGAGAGCGGCGGCAGCCAGGAGGTGGCGAGGGGTCATGGGAAGAAGCTCAGTCATCTCGGCTGAAGGATGCGGCCGCCAGGGCCAGCAGGGGTAGGAGCAATGGCACCAGCCACAGGGGGCCGATGGCCAGGGTCCAGGCCAGTAGGCAGCTCACCAGGGTGATCAGCCCCACGGCGAGAAGGCGCCGGCGGCGGGCTTCGATCAGGGCAGCCAGCAGCAGACCGAGCCCTCCGCCAGCCAGGGTGCAGAGAGTCTGGGAGACGGGCGTGAGCCAGTGCTGCAGGTTGAGCGACTGGATCAGCACGGCCTGCACCAGCACCCCGGGTACCTCGCGGACATTGCCTGTCCAGAGAGGTCGATCACCCCGCATCAGGGCGTTTTGCACTGTGGCCGGAGCCGTGAACAGATCCACGGCCTGATTCCCCAGCTGGCCGTTGGTGCCGACCAGCAACAGCGGCGCTTTGAGGGTCGCCAGATCGGCCGGAGTCACCAGGCGGATCCAGGGGCTCCAGTGGAGCGACCAATCGAGCACGCGATCCGCCGGCAGCGATCCCCGCCCCGATGCGGCCAGGGAACCGGCGAACGTGTTGGCTGAGATCGCAGCGATCAACTGCAGCGGCACCGGCTTGTCACCCTCTCCGCCTGCGGCGGTACCCACCGCCAGATCGCGGGGCTGAAGTCCGGCCGTTGCCAGCACAGATCCCTTCAGCCAGGTGTCACCGCTGGAGCCCTGACCCGGATCGCTCTGCTGGCCGGCATAGCCCCCGATCACCCGGCGGCCGGCCTGGCGACGGATCTCAGCCGCGAGCAAAGCCGTGCCGGGGCGGTTCTGGTCAAACGTCACGTCGAGCCCCACCACCGGCACCTGAGCCACCGGCGTTCGCCGCAACACCTGCGCCAGGGCCAGGCGGGAGGTGTGGTCCGGCGCTGGCGTGACGCCAAGCTCCGGCAGGGTGGTGGTCGGATCAAGCAGCAGCACCGGGATCGCCGGATGCTCTCGGCCGGGTTGCGGGCCCGGCTGGTGCGTCAGCTGCCGCCAGAAGCGCTGCACATCCAGGCGCCGATCCAGCAGATAGGTGTTGAGCGGGTTGGTGGGGGTGACCTCGTTGACCAGGGCCACCAGCGTCAGCAGCCCCGCGGCCGCCAGCTGGCGCCGCTGGGTGCTGGCCAGACGCAGGGCCAGCTGGCGGCGGCGGCGCAGGGGCAGATGGAAGGGAGGAGCACCGGTGGCCCCCACCACCGAGAGCAGCAGGCCGCAACCTTCACACCCAGGGGTGGTCGCCAGAACGTCGCGGGTGCGCCCGATCCCTGTGGTGAGCACGGCGCCACCCTCCAGTTCCTGCAGCATCCGGGAGAAGGCCAGGGCTGCCGCCCCGGCCGGCACCGGCTCCAGGAAGCACACCGCCCATCCGATGCCGCTGCGCACGGCCTGCCGGGCCAGGGCCAGGCCACTGCAGCTGTTGAGCAGCAGCAGCCGCAGACCATGGCTTGCCGCCGCCGCCCAATCGTTGTTCAGGCTCGCGCCATCGAGCTGGCTGCCATCCCCCAGATGCAGCAGCCCCCCATCCGGTCCGCCCTCGGAATGGCCGAGGAAGAGCACCGCATCCCAGCCGGATGGAGCAGCGAGGGCCTGGCGTAGCGCCGCTGCGCTGCAGCCGGCTCCGCGCAACAGCTGCAGGTGGATGCGACCGCGGCGCTCCTGCGCCTGCAGCAGCGAGACCTCACCATCGAGATTCAGACCCTGCTCGGAGCCGACCACCAGCAGCACCCTGGGGCGACGAGCCCGGGGCGGGACCGGTGCGGGCGCTTCAGACCCGGCGGCAACAGCCTCAAGGCGCCAGATCGGCCGCTGCAACGGCAGCGCCTCCCAGGGCAGGCAGGCGATGCCGGTCGGCACCCCATCGAGCCGCAGAGTCAGGGGCAGCCCGGGGCGATCCCGCAGCACCTGCATCAAGCGTTGCCAGCCGGGTTCGCGGAGCCACTGCTCCAGTGCCAGAAGCAGCCGCTCGCTGTAGGAACGCACCACCGCAGCGCCCTCGGGCCAGGGGAAAGCGGGGTCGTGGTGACGCAGAAAGCGGGTGCTCCAGGCCTCCTGCAGCCCGATCAGGTCTTCCGGACAGGTGACAACAAACGCCTCCTGCCAGCCGGGTGCCGACAGGAACACCTGCAGGTCCGTGGGCGGATCGGAGCTGCAGCGGATGAGCAGATCAATGCTGCCTGGCATGGCGTCAGCCCGGTAGCTGCAGCGGCGGCAGCACCAGATCGCTGCTGCCGGGATAGGTCAGGCTCACGGCGATCAGAGCGGTGCCGGCGCCGAACACGAGCTCCAGAGAGGTGCTGCCTTGGGCCACCTGCCGTTGCTCGTGGCTGCCCTGCCGGGCATGCAGTTGCAGCCCATCGGGCAACAGATCGCCCGCCATCGCCCCTGAGAGCCGCAGCACCAGCCCTGTCGGCCGGGCTGGCTCGCTGCCGGTGGCCACCATCTGCAGCACGAAGCGTTCCACGCAGGTCTCCGCGGCCCGGCCGCAGACCAGCTGGGAACCATCGAGCCCGAGGGGAATCGCCACCAGCGCCATGGCCTCGAAGTCAGGGGCGACCGCTCCGCGGAAGGCGCCTTGGGTGACCGGTTCCCAACGGGCGCCGAACAGCTGCTGCAAGGCGCCATCCACCTGACCCTGCAGCCAGTCGACGATGGCCACCACCGGCAGGGCCGCAGCCTCTGGGCCCTCCGCAAGGGAGACCCTGGCAAGGGCCTGCGGCTCCAGAAGCTGCACCAGGGTGAGCAACCGCTCCAGGCCCCCCTGGAACGCATCGGTGTCCAGCAGCAAGGGAGCACTGCCGCGGGCCTGCCGGCGGGCCAGCTCCACGAACTCAGGGCCGGTGAGCACCCCTGGGAAGCTCACCACGCCGTTCTCCTCATCCACCAGGGCCGCCAACAGCAACTGGGGCGCCATCGCCGCCTCGTGCCATGGCTGGCTGTCGATCGCGATCTGATCGGAGCTGATGCCGCAGCAGGCCAGCTGCACGGCGAAACGGTTGAGGCTGAGCAGGCGGCCCTCCTCATCCAGCGCGGTCTGCGGACCGAGGGGCAGGGCCAGCCGGCGCTCAGCCATCCCCTGCTGCAGGGCCGCCACCACCATCTGACGGGGGCTCAGCCCGTCGCCGCTGTCCGGCAGTTCGATCGCCCCGGCGGGCATCGGCAACGCCTCGAGGGGCTCTGGGGTGAGTTCGCTGGTCATGGCTGGCGGAGAAAACGGTGGACCCATTGGCGCAGGGGGGCGACCTCCCCTTCTCGTTCCGGCTCCAGCAGGTGATTCCGCAAGGCGCCCACCAGCCGCTCGGCGGCTTCAACGCTGGAACCACAGCTGGCGAAGGCTGGGTGGCGCTTGAGCTCCACAGCCGCTGCAGTGGCAATGGTGGTGGCATGCTCAGTGGGGCGCATCGCCTTGCTCACCGTGCCGGGCGTGGTGCCGCAGCGTGCAGCCAGGGGCCGATTGGTGAGCCCTTCAGCCCAGCCGGCCCATAGGCAGCGCAGCAGTTCAGCGTTTTTGACCGTGGATCCCAGCACCTGGGGCATGTGCTGATCCATCGCCCGCACCAGAGCGACATGAATCAAGGCTTTCAGCTCCTGCGGGGAGGGGGAGTCATCTTGAGCAGGGGATGACAGGGAAGCGGGATCTACCGCCTCGTACCCAGCCTCCACGGCCTGGTCGAGACTTTGGCTGGCCTTCTCCGTCATCAACCGGCGAATGGCCTGGGCAATCGCCTTCAGACGGTCGCTGGTGGTGAAGGGATCCTCATCCGGTGCGAGCTCCCGCAGCAAGGGCAGATCGGGTTGCCAGCCAGACGCCTTACCCGTTTGTTGCTTGTGCACGAGCTTGGCAGCGTCATAAAGGGGGCCATAGCGGCTATGCAGAGCACATAGGGCCTCGATCGTGTCGCCGCTTCTCAGATGCTGTTCGCAAGCCTGCCGCACGCGAGTGGCGCTGCTGTTGCGAAGCAGAGCCCAGTCTGAGATCAGCAATAAACCGTGCTGCTTGAAGTAGGCCTTGAGCTCGTTGTGTGCCTGGATTTTCAGCTTGGCCCAATGGGGCAGCCCGCAAAGGCTTGGGTCATAGCTGCGCAGCACCTCGGCCGTAAACGGGCTGATCAAGCCCGCAGGCATTGATGCAATTTGCGCATAGGTAAACGGCGCCGTTTCTGATGGCCCGGTGGGAATGGTCAGTACGCCATCGTCGTCAAGGGCATAGCTGGCCATGGCTTCCAGTTCAATGCCAGTGCTCCGCTGATGCGCATTGAACGTGACCAGCAACCATGTCTCGAGCGCGTGGCTGATGCGGCAGCGCAGGCATAGCAGCGGCAATGGATCCGCTGAATCCTGCGCTGAACCCAGGAGGTCCAGGTCGACAGAACGACATGGATCTGGCTCTGCACCAAAGCATCCGAAGAGATATACCGCCGCCTCGGTCTGCCAGGCAGCTCTGACGCCACCCCTCAAGTTCAGGGTTCGCAGCTCCTGGTACTGCCCCATCAGCGCTGCCAATCCTGTAAACACTAGTCAGAGCAGAGCTTCTCCGCAGCAGACGGGGCTGGGGTCAGGGCTTTTTGGAATCAGGCAGAAGCGGCCGAAACGAGCAGGAGCCGTAACCCACAGGTGGCAAAGCCACTCCTGCCATGACCCTCCACAAACTGACCGCCACCTTGCTTGCCGCTTTCACCACAGCAGCAACTGCCGTTGGATCCGCTCCAGCGCAAGCCCAGATCTATGGGGACAGCAACGGCTGGCGTGACACGTTCCAGAGCGGTCCTGTCATGAGACCGTCCCAATCCGGCGGGATCTATCGCCAGTCCTACCCAGTCATGCAGCAACCAAACTTTGGCCAGCCTCGGCGCCTCAGCAATCCTGGCGGCTTCGGCCACAGCAGCGGCAGCTACTTCGGTTGGTGATGGGCCCGGAGCCGATCACGGCCCAACGATCAGTGGGGGCTTCTAGCCCCCTTTTTCATGCCACCAACCTGATTTCTGAGCGGAATCACCCTCAGTGCGCTGAAACGAGCAGGTGATGTCCGCAGCTCACACCACTCATCCATGAATCTGTTTGATCCCACCGCCAGCCAGCTGCCACTGCACCCGACCTATGACTGCAGCTGCACCGGCCACCTCACCGAAACGCTGACCCTCGCCCATGTGGTCCACGGAATGGATCCCCTGCAAGCCGTGCTGGAAGCCCAGCTCCAGGCACCGCTGATCCAACCCCTGTTGTTCTGAATCCACCCTGAGTAGTCACCGCCATGACCACCGCCCTGATTCAAGCTGGACAACCCAGCCATCAACGCAAACACCCCTCTGTCCCCTACGCAGAGGAGATGCTTCAAATCGCACGATACGGCTATAGCTTTCAAACCCGTGAGGTCCTGCAGCGGATCGTTCTTGCCGAACAGCAGCGCATCCGTGAGGAGCAGATGCTGTGGAAGGTCGGCGGAACCATTCTTGGGATGTGTTTTGGCCTTAGTGACGGTTTTCAGCTGACGGACTTGTTCATGGGCATGGCTGGATCAACCATCGCTTCCAACGCCCATGACGTAATGAGCCATGAAGACAAACAGTTTCTCGAGCGCTGCCAAGCCCTCTGGCTGGTGGGCCAAAACTCGCCAATCGAGCTGGCCCAGCGCCTTGGCCCAGCGCGCTCCAGGATTCTCTTGCACGATCCAAGCTGGGAAGCCCCAGTGGTTTTCAATCACCACCAAGGCCATCGAGGCGATCACTTGGTGCCCCTTGGCAATGCCGGCAACCTGGCAGCTGGCTTTGCAGACCCTCAGAGTCTTGAGGTGCTGCAACGGCATTTCGGAGGAGAAGACCTGCAAACCCTTCAAACACAGCTCTACCCGAATGCCTCTTACGCCGTAGCCGTTGATCGCGTCATGCACATAAGCCAGGTGGAGGCGCTGGAGCAGGATCCCCATTCGCCTGCGTTCCTGGCTCAAAGCCGGCCCGTTCGCATCGACGGTGCCAATGGCCCAACCGTTGGCTATCAGGTGCCGATACCGGCCCAGAGCGATTTCTGACTTCTGTCTGTACTCGACACCATGACCCACACCACCGAACTCAAAGTCTTGCCTTCGCAGCAAGCGTTGAAGAATGCAACCTTGCGGCGGAACCTTGGAACGACAGCCATCCTTGCATTAGCGTTTAGTGGAGGCCCATTTGGATTGGCATGGCTAGCCACTTCATCTTTTACCACCTTCATCGTACTGATGCTTTGGCGACTGAAACAGCAATCAACAATTCCGTAGGCCCTGAACGGCTGAATTCAGTAGCTACCCATGCTGGAGCAACCAGAGAAGATGCCGCCCGTGCCCAGCATCTGC
>JBAWXG010000013.1:0-39593 GCA_037144195.1 Synechococcus sp. ELA057 | reverse complement strand
GAAGCAGAACAGCCGCCTTGGGGGCGGCTGAAGGAGATGGCCACCGGAAGGGTGGCCGTACAGGTTGAACGCGCCTGGAGAGATTCGAACTCCCGACCCTCTGATCCGTAGTCAGATGCTCTAATCCGCTGAGCTACAAGCGCCTGCTTCGCCATTCTCAGCGCACAGGGGGCCCGTCCGTCAACCAGGCTGGGCGGAGATATCCGTCGCTGCCATGCCGATCCGCTGGTACGGACCCGCCGATCCCACTGACCCCACCTACCGCCATTTCGATCGCATCGTCAACCTGACGCTGCATGCCATGGTGTTCGCTGCCTTCAACAGCGGTCTCTGGGTGCTGCAGGGGCTTCGCCATCCCTGGCCTCACCTGGAGGTGCTGAGCCTGGGGTGGGGAGCGCTGCTGTTGATCCATGCCAGCGTGGTGATCCTGCTGAGACCCGCTGCCGAGGCGGCGGACTCCCCGGCAGCCTCCTCTCCCCCTCTGCAGGATCCGCCTCCATGAGCCTCTCCGCCCGTGATCTGGAGGACCTCACCAGCGCGATCGGCGATCGCCTGTACGTGCAGATCGCCGGCTGGCATCTCTACCTCTCGGATGCCGGGCTTGCCCAGGGGCTGGCGATCGAATGCGCCGGGCGACTCGATCAGGGTGCGGAGGTCTGTGCACGGCAGGCCCTCGAGGCTTTGCAGGTGCCCATCGCAGGTGGTGCCACCCGGCTGCCCCTGGCCCGATTGGTGCCGGCAGGTCAGCTCCGCGACCTCGAGGAGCTGCTGCAGCCCTACTGCTGATTCAGGGCACTCCCCCATCCCGTCCCTGTGACGTTTGCCGCCGCCTGCGGCGGGAGGCTTTCCCTGATCCTCTCCTTGCCGATAGGGTGACGCGGTCGCGGAAGCAGGGTGTTGATCATCGAGGTCACCAATGCCCGCGACGTGGTGCGTCGCCGCATGGGCCGCCTGGGGGCAAGGCTTCTCGGCAAGGTGGTCGATGCCGAGGCCCAGGTGGAGAAGGCGCTGATTCAGGAATTGGAGACCGCCTTCCGGGATTTCGGCATCGAGGCCCGGATCTATTCGGTGGATGGTCCCCAGATGCTGGGCCGGTCCCATCTGGAGATCCCCCTGCAGGTCCGGGAGGAACGCGAGGTCAGGACGCCCTGATGGCCTTCGCCGTCATGATCGATCAGCGCCAACCCTGCTCGGCGATCATCCCGACTGGATGCAGATCGGCTGGCCGATTCAGCTGAATCTGGGCAGACGGGACGTCAGACCGCGCAGCATCTGGCGCGCTTCCGGTACGCCGGCAACACTGGCCACCAGGCCGTACACAGCAACGCCGAAGCCGCTGCCCAGGCCGCACTGCAGCACAAGACCCGCCAGACCCGAAGGCCATGGCACCTGTTCGGCGAGCAGCCAGGCCACCAGGCCCGCCAGCACTGCCGCCAGGGCCAGCAGGGTCGTGTCCCGTGCCCAGCTGCGCAGCGGCAGACCTCCGAGCCGTTGCCGCAGGGCGATCAGCAGCCCCAGGCAGGTGATCACATTGACGCTGACGGTGGCCAGCACAAGCCCCGGGGCGCCGAAATTGAACGGCAGCTGCGGGCCCCAGGGGCTGGGGCCACCCACCAGGAACCAGTCGAAAAAGGCATTGAGGCCGATGCCGGCCATCGACCAGCGAAAGGGGGTGGTGCCGTCGCCGAGGGCGTAGAACACGCGCACAAGCACGTCGCGGCTGAGGTACGCCGGCATCCCCAGGCCGTAAGCCATCAGGATCCCGATCACCAGAGTGACGGCGTGCTGATCGAAGGCGCCGCGGGCGTAGATCAGCGTCACGATCGGGCCGGCCAGGGCGATCATCAGGGCCGCCAGCGGCAACATGCTGGCATTGGACAGCATCAGTCCCTGACGGATGCGTGCGATCAGGGCGGGCCGATCGGCTGGAGCCGTGAGCCGGGCGTAGACAGGCAGCAGCGGCACCAGCAGAGCATTGGAGAGCAGGCCCAGGGGGGTCTGCACCAGCAGATTGGCGTACCCCAGCCCTGCTGCAGCCCCTGCGATCCCTGAGGCGAAGAACAGATCCACGAACACGTTGATCTGCAGCATCCCTGAGGACAGGGTTGCCGGTCCCATCACGGCCAGCACCTCGCGAACCCCGGGGTGCTTCCAGTCCCAGACGAGCCGGAACCGGTGCAGGCCCTGCCGGGCCAGGGCCGGCAGCTGCACCAGCCACTGCAACACCGCCCCAAGGGTGGTGCTGGCCGCCAGGACCACCCCTCCCAAAAGCACGTTCTGCGGCAGAGAGATCGCCGCGCCCAGCTGAAACCAGAGCAGGCCGATGCCGCCGATCACCGCCACGCTGGAGAGCAGCGGACTCACCGATGGCAGCCAGAAGACATCGGCGGCGTTGAGTGCCCCGAAGCCAAGGCCGATCAGGCCGGCGAACAGGGCCATCGGCGCCATCCAGCGCATCTGCAGCACGGCGCTGTCGTGGCGGATCGGATCCAGGCCTGGCCCCACCAGATCAATCAGCGGGCCGGCGGCCACCACCAGCACCAGGGTCACCAGCAGCAGGCCCGCACCCACGATGGTGTTGATCGCGGCCAGCACATGGGCCCCTTCCTTGCGGTCGCGGCGGGCGAGCACGCTCACCATGGCGCTGTGGAAGGGCCCGTTGATCCCTCCCAGCAGGATCAGCAGAAAGCCCGGCAGCACGTAGGCGTAGTTGTAGGCGTCGTAGGCCACACCCACGCCGAAGGCGGCCGCGATCACTTGCTGGCGCACCAGGCCGGCCACCTTGCTGAGGGCTGTGGCCACAGCCACGATCAGGGCGATGCGGCGCAGCGATCGGCCGGTCCTCGTCTGGGTGGGCTGGGGAGGCTGAGCTGCGGTCCCATCGCTCCGGGGTGACTCACCCATGCCCTGCGCCGCATCACATACGAAAGCGGATTCTTGCCTGTTGTGACCCGTGCGCAAGTCGAGGGTCCTCGGGGCCACCATGGCGCCATGCGTACGCTCCCCTCCCCCATGCCGGCCTCCGCCACCCCTCCGGGCAGCTCCCCAGCCGCCGGCGAGGGCCAGCTGGTGTGGTCCCTGGCCGATCTGCAGGAGGGGGTGCTGCTGCGTCGCTACAAGCGCTTCCTGGCCGATGTGCGGCTCGACAGCGGCGAGGAGGTGACCGCCCACTGCCCGAACACCGGGCCGATGACCGGCGTGCTGCTGCCTGGCGGCCGGGTGCGCCTGCGCCACGACCCCAGTCCGGCCCGCAAGCTGGCCTGGACGTGGGAGCAGGCCGAGGTGCCGGGAGCTGCCGGCAACCCGGTGTGGGTGGGTGTGAACACGGCCCTGCCCAACCGGTTCGTGCGCGCCACGATCGAGGCGGGCTGCCTGCTGCCGTGGCTGGGGCCGATCGGGGCGATCCGGGCTGAGGTGCCCTACGGCGAGGGCCGTCGCAGCCGCATCGATCTGCTGCTGACGCCGGCGGCGGGTGCGCCAGATCCTCGCCCGATCTACCTGGAGGTGAAGAACACCACCTGGAGTGAGGGCGATCTGGCTCTGTTCCCCGACACCGTGACCGAACGCGGCCAGAAGCATCTCCAGGAGCTGATCGCTCTCCTCCCCGAGTCCCGGGCGGTGTTGCTGCCGTGCCTGGCCCGCGATGATGTGAGCCGCTTCGCCCCTGGAGATCAGGCTGATCCCCGCTATGGGGTCCTGTTCCGCGAAGCCCTGGCTGCGGGTGTGGAGGTGCTGCCCTGTCGCTATGGCTTCGAGGCCACAGGCATTCACTGGCTGGGGCTGGCGCAGCTGCTTAAGCGGCAACCGCGGTCAGGGGACCCATAGAGTCGCCCCAGCCTCAGCGCATGCTGCCGTGGATACCCGTTCCTTCAAACGATCCCTGCATCACTCGGAGCGTTACAACCGCCGCGGCTTCGGGCTCGGCGAGGAGGTGGCCGGCAGCCTTCAGACCGCGTATCAGAGCGATCTGATCGCCAACCTGCGCACCCATGGCCATGAGCTGCGCGAAGGACGCCTCACCGTTCGCCTGGCAGAGGCCTTCGGCTTCTGCTGGGGGGTCGAGCGGGCCGTGGCCATGGCTTACGAGACGCGTCGCCACTATCCGAGTGAACGGATCTGGATCACCAACGAAATCATCCATAACCCCTCGGTGAATGACCATCTGCGGGCGATGGACGTGCGCTTCATCGCCGTCGAGGACGGCGTCAAGGACTTCTCCGAGGTCGGCCAGGGTGATGTGGTGATCCTGCCCGCCTTCGGTGCCACGGTGCAGGAAATGCAGCTGCTCAACGAACGGGGCTGCCACATCGTCGACACCACCTGCCCCTGGGTGTCGAAGGTGTGGAACACCGTGGAGAAGCACAAGAAGCACGCCTTCACCTCGATCATCCACGGCAAGGTGAAGCATGAGGAGACGCTGGCCACCAGCTCCTTTGCAGGCACCTATCTCGTGGTGCTCGACCTGGAGGAGGCCCAGATGGTGTGTGACTACATCCTCGGACAGGGCGATCGCCAGAGCTTCATGGCCCGTTTCGAGCGGGCCTGCTCACCGGGTTTCGATCCCGACCGCGATCTGCTGCGCGTGGGGGTGGCCAACCAGACCACGATGCTGAAGAGCGAAACGGAGGAGATCGGCCGTCTGTTCGAGCGCACCTTGATGCAGCGTTTTGGGCCGGCGCAGCTGAACGAGCACTTCCTCGCTTTCAACACGATCTGCGACGCCACCCAGGAACGGCAGGATGCGATGTTCGCCCTGGTGGACGAACCGCTCGATCTGATGGTGGTGATCGGCGGTTTCAACTCCTCCAACACCACCCATCTCCAGGAAATCGCCGTTTCACGCGGCATCCTGTCCTTCCATATCGACACCCCTGAGCGCATCCGCCCGGACAACGCCATCGAGCACAAGCCGCTCGAAGAGGGGCTTCAGCTGGAGCAGCCCTTCCTGCCGGAGGGCCCGATCCGCGTCGGCATCACATCCGGAGCCTCCACTCCCGACCGGGTGGTCGAGGACGTGATCCGCCGGCTGATTCATCTCAGCCAGGGCTGAGCCTGGTTTTACATTCAGCTGCAGGTCGTGCGTTCCGGCGTTCCGAACCCACCTCCGCACGAGCTCCCTGTTTGCCCTCCCTGCTCACCGCACCCTCCCTCGACGAACACCCCTCCAGCCGCAGCCGCGTGACGGAAGATCCCAGCTCAGCCTCTTCCGTCCCTCTGCGTCAGCAGGACGACCCGCGGGTCCATCGCTACGCCAGCGCCTTCGCGGATCTGATGGAGATGCGTGCTCCGGCTTCCGTGGTCGCGACCTATCTGGACCGCCATGAGGGATGGTTCCGGCGCTGCGCGGCGCCGATGGCTGTGTCTCCGCTGGGCCTCAACGGCTACCTGCTCACCCTCGGGCGCTTCGGCAACTTCGGCTTCGAGGTAGAGCCGACCATTGGTCTTGAGCTGCTGCCCCAGGAGCAGGGCATCTACCGCATCCTCACCGTGCCCGGGCCCCAGGCGGATCCAGGCCTGCATGACCTCTATGACGTTGACTTCAACGCCTCGCTGCAGCTCGAGGAGAGTGCCGGCCCTGAGGTCTCCCATGAGGATGTTGACCGGCTGATGCAGCACACCCTGGTGCGCTGGCAGCTGGATCTGGCGGTCTGGATCCGCCTGCCGGCGATGATCAACCTGCTCCCTGACACTCTCGTGCAGAGCAGCGGCGACCATCTGCTGCGTCAGATCGTGCGTCAGATCTCGCGTCGCCTCACCTGGAAGGTGCAGGAGGATTTCCATGCCAGCCACGGCATCCCCTGTCCGGCGCGGCGGCGGGCTCAGTTCTGAGGGTCTCCCGACGGGGTGGGTCGGGTTCAGGCCGGCGGGCTGAGCAGCTTCTGCACGATCTGCATGCCGGTGACCGCCTGCCAGAGGAACAGGGTCATCACCCCCATGTTCAGACCCACGTGGATCTTGCGGGCTATCACATTGCCGGCCTGCATCAGGGGAGACAGGGCTGCCGCCAGCACCAGCAACGACGACATTGCGATCCCCACCAGCAGGTGGGGCCCCACGAACAGCTTGCCGTTGTTGAGGTAGGTGACAGCCATGCCGCCGAAGGTGCCCAGCACCATCACCGCCAGCACCAAGGAGCCGAACTGGAAATGGCGTTTGCCGAACTGGCCCTTGATCAGCTCCTTGCGCTGCTCGGGGGTGCCGGTGCGGGTCTTCTTGGCCTTGATGCCCAGCACCATCGCGTAGCCCGATGCCGCCAGCAGCCCCCACATCAGCAGCGGATGCAGGAAGTTGAGATTGAAGGCGACGGATTCGGGGATCGCGAACGGCATGGCAGGTGAGGCGGGCCGCAGCCGACGCTACTGCTCGCCCCGCCGGGCCTGTCTCGCCTCGAGGGCTCAGTGCAGGAAGTGCCGACGGCCCGTGACCACCATGGCCAGCCCCAGTTCATCGCAGGCGCTGATGGAGTCGCCATCGCGCACGCTGCCACCGGGTTGGATCACGGCGAGGATGCCGTGGGAGGCGGCCAGTCGCACCGTGTCGTCGAAGGGGAAGAACCCATCGCTCGCCAGAACGGCGCCCGCTGCCCGCTCCGCGGCAGCCTCGAGGGCCAGACGGGCTGAGCCCACCCGGTTCATCTGACCCGCGCCCACACCAAGGCTCTGACCGGCCTTGGCCACCACGATGGCGTTGGACCGTACGTGCCGCACGAGCTTCCAGGCGAAGCGCAGGTCTTCCAGCTCGGCCTCGCTGGGCTGGCGGGCGCTCACCACTTGCCAGGCGCTCTCCTCCACCGGCTGGTCGTCGAGCTCCTGCACCAGCACGCCCCCCAGCACGCTGCGCAGCTGCTGGCGCGAGGCGCGGGCGATGGCCCCTGAGCTGAGTTCCAGCAGGCGCAGATTGGGCTTGGCGGCGAGCAGGGTGCGGGCCTCGGCGTCGAAGCCTGGGGCGACCACACATTCCAGAAACAGGCCTGTGAGCTGGAGGGCTGTGGCGCCATCCACGGGCCGGTTGAGGGCGACGATGCCGCCGAAGGCGCTGACCCGGTCGGCATCGAGAGCCCGGCTCAGAGCGTCGGCCTGATCGATGCCGGTGGCCACCCCGCAGGGATTGGTGTGCTTGACCACCACAGCCGCGGGCTGGCTGCCGGGTTCGTAGCCGAACTCGCGCACCGTGGCCAGGGCCGCGTCGAGATCGATCAGGTTGTTGTAACTGAGTTCCTTGCCCTGCAGCTGCTGGGCGCCGCCCCAGCCGCCATCGGGGCTGCTGTGCCAGGTGGCCTGCTGATGCGGGTTCTCGCCGTAGCGGAGGGTCTGGCGGGCGGGCAGCTCCAGTCGCAGGGGCGGCGCCCCCTGCAGTGTGCTCGTGTCGCTGTCGGCCTCCGATGCCAGTCGCTGGCCGAGCCAGGCGGCGATGGCGGCGTCGTAGTCGGCGGTGTGGCGGAAGGCCGCCAGGGCCAGCCGCCGGCGTAGCGCCGCGTCCACCGCACCGGCGTCGAGGGCGGCCAGGAAGTCGCAGTATTGGGCCGGATCGGTGAGCACGGCCACGTCGGCGTGGTTCTTGGCCGAAGCGCGCACCATGGCAGGCCCGCCGATGTCGATGTTCTCGATGGCCGTGTCGAACGCCACCGCCGGATCAGCGACGGTCTGGCGGAAGGGATAGAGGTTCACCACCACCACAGCGATCGGGTCGATCCCCTGGGCTTCCAGATCGGCCCGATGGGAGGGATCGGCGCGGCGGGCCAGGATGCCGCCGTGGATTCGGGGATGGAGGGTTTTGACCCGTCCGCCGAGAATCTCCGGTGCTCCGGTGTGGTCGGCCACCTTGGTCACCGGCAGGCCAGCGGCCGTGAGTGCAGCGGCGGTGCCACCGCTGGAGATCAGCCGGTAGCCGTGACGCAGCAGCCCTTGGGCCAGTGGGATCAGGTCCTGCTTGTCGGAGACACTCAGGAGGGCCGTGGGGGCCATGGGCTGCAGAGACGGTGCGCTGCCAACCTATCCAGCGGTGTGGTGTGGGCCACCGAGCTGCCTGCCGCCTCCCTGCGATGACCGACTTCCAAGCGACGACCCAGCCCCGTGACGATGGTCAGGCCATCCGCCTGGGGCCGGATCTGGCCCTGCGCCGGCTGGTCCTGCTGCATGGCTGGGGCGCCGATGCCGATGACCTGCTTGATCTGGCGGAGCTTCTGGTGCCGGCCGAGATCAGCGTGGTCGCCCTGCGTGCCCCGGAGCCCCATCCCGCCGGAGCCGGCCGCCAGTGGTACCCGTTGCTCTGGAAGGACATGCTCCCGGAGCCGGCCTGGGAGCAGGTGCCTGCGGCCCGGGAGGCCCTGAGGCAGCGGCTCCTGGCCCTGGATGCCACCGTCCCGTTGGCCAGCACGGCGCTCCTGGGCTTCTCGCAGGGGGCTGCCATGGCCCTTGATGTGGTCACCGGTGCAGAGTCTCCGCTGCCGCTGGCGGCTCTGATCGCCTGCAGCGGTTACCCCCACCGCGACTGGCAGCCCCATGCCGTGGCCACGCCGGTGTTGCTCACCCATGGCGTTGACGACCCCGTGGTGCCCATCGGCCATTGCGACCGGGTGGAGCAGTTGCTGCAGGATGCCGGGATCAGGGTGCAACGTCTCCAGTTCCGCGGCGGCCACGGCATCGATCCTGCGCTTTTCCCGTCCATGCGGCAGTTTCTGCACGAGGCCTGGCAGCACGGAACGGTGCGTGCGTGACGCACCGCTGCATGGCCCCTGGCGTCTCAGGGTCTTCCTCGAACCCAAAAACAATCCCCGGGTCCATCGGACCCGGGGATCATCCCGACGAGGCTCTGCCCGTCTCCTGCCTGAACCTCTGGACCCGACGGATCAGACGAAGGCGTATTCGTACTCCTCCATCTCCTCCCAGTCGTCTGCCGCGAGAGCCTCAAGACCCTCGAACAGCACGTCTTCGCCGATCGCATCGACGATCACCCGCAGGGAGGGGAACAGGAAGTGATTCTCCTCGGCGTACTGGGCGCTGAACAGGCCCTTCTCTCCCCAGAAGAAGCGATCGGTGGTGTGCTCGTTGCGGCGCACATTGAGGATGGCCGGGGGTACCAGCTCGCATTCAGCGATGTAGCGCCGCGCGGCGGTGACGGGCTTGTGGGAGCCGGTCTCGAGATTGAAGGTGGGGACATGAGCCAGAACCCGCTGGCCGGCGAGTCGGCGGCGGCTGATCCGCTTGCGCTTCTTGGACATGGAACAACTCCGGTACCGGAGTGATGAGGGGGATGGGGGAGCAGGGGGAGGGCGAAAACGGGTGACGGGGTGGATCCCGGGCCGGCAGACGCTGAGTTGAACACCGGGAATGCCGGAGCTCCACGCCCTACGTAGTGCGGTGCCGCCAAGGACCGGAAAGGGGAACCGGCCGAACACCCGAGGCTGCCGAAGCAACATTGCGGGTCAGACGAGAGGCGGTACTGCCTCTGCTGTAGCCTCGCCCACGAGGTTTGTGCAACCTTTGTGCGGGTGCTGCTGTTCGCCAGAACCATCCGACCTTGAGCGGGCCTGACGTAGTGGTCGATACAGGACATCCTAAAGCTTTTTTCCTGATTTGCCGCATCCGGGCGCCAGATTGATGGCGCCGGCACCCGCCACTGCCGGGCAAACGTCGTCGTGATTCCAGTCTCAGAGCGGTTTCTCAGCCTGCTGACCCATCAGCTGAACCAATTCAGCGACAGCCCTCAGGTGCGGGCGCTGGTGGTCTATGTGACCCACCAACCCCCGGAGGGTGAGCCCACGCTGCTTCCGGTCGGGCAGTGGCCTCTCGATGGCCGGAGCCTGCCTGGTCTGGAGGCCGACGCGTCCCTGCGGTTGCCCCTCCAGGAGCGCCGCTGGCTACCCCTGCGGCATCACCAGCGTCTGCTCGGTGCGCTTCAGGTGGAGACCCACCATGCCGATTGGCCCGAACCCTTGCGGCACCGGCTTCAGGCCGTGGCGCTCTGCCTCACCGATGCCCTCCTGCTCGATCTGGAGCAGCAACAACTGGCAGCCCGGCTCGTTCATCAGCAGCAACAGCTGCGTCTATTGGTGCATCAGCTGCGCAATCCGCTCACCGCTCTGCGCACCTTCGCCCAGCTGCTGCAGCGCCGTCTTGGTCCTCACAGTGAACAGAGCGCACTGGTGGATGGACTGCTGGCGGAGGAGCGCCAGATGCAGCGTTATGTCGATGCCATCAGCGATCTTGTGGAGACGGACGCTCGTCTGGAAGCCGAGACCTTGCCGCAGCCCCTGTTGTTGCCTCCGTCCCTGAGCGGACCTGAGGGACAGCCGCTGGCTCAGCTGTTGCTGCCCCTGCTGCAGCGGGCGGAGGCCACGGCGTCACTGGCTGGTCGCCACTGGCAGGGCCCGCAGGCCCTGCCTCACTGGTGCGGCGACAGTGGCTCCGTGGCGGAGATTCTGGCCAATCTGCTTGAGAACGCCTTCCGCTACAGCCCCTCCCGCTGCCCGGTCGGCCTTCATCTGGCAGATGACGGCTCAGGGGCTCTGGCGCTCACGGTCTGGGATGGAGGGCCACCGATTCCCGTGGAGGAGCGTGAGCTGATCTTCGAGCGGGGGCGCCGCGGCAGCGGCGTTGCCGACCTGGCCGGAACGGGTCTGGGTCTGGCGCTGGCCAGGGATCTGGCTCGGCGGCTCGGAGGGGATCTGGAGCTCTGCATCCCGCCGCAGCGCTGCGCCGCGGAGCTTCCGGCCCAGGGAAATGCCTTCCGGCTTACCCTGCCGCCCCCTTCATCCCCTGAATCAAGGCCAGCGACGCCGTAAGCAGCAGGGCCAGGGTCTCGCTCCACTCCACACAGGCCCCATAGCTGTCTCCGCTGTGGCCGCCCAATCGGCGGCCCAGGCGCAGGGGGACGACCACAGCCGGCACCAGCCCAAGCAGCAGGATCAGCCCGTGGCCGCCTGCCCAGCTCAGTGCCAGCAGCGGCGGCAGCAGCAGCAGGGTGGGTCTCAGTTCTCTGGCCAGGCCAGTCCAGTGCTGGCGATGGAAGCCGGCGCTGCCCTTCTCATGCAGGTAGGGGAAGCGAGCGATCGCCACCAGCGGAGCCACCCGCCCCCAGACCGCAGCCCAGACCAGGGCGGAGGGGGCGTGGGCACCGAGCATCGCCAGGGCCCCTGCCCGCAGCAGCAGCAGCAGCACCAGAGCCTGGGCACCGCTGGCTCCCACCCGGCTGTCCTGCATCGCCTCCCGCAGGCGTTCCCCGGCGGCCAGTCCATCGGCCGTGTCCATGGCCCCGTCCATGTGCAACCCGCCGCTTAGCAGCAGGCCTGCCGCCAGCACAAGGCACACCGGGGCCAGATCGGGCGCATGTCCCTGGATCGCCCACCACAGCAGCCCCTGCAGACCTCCGAGCACGGCCCCCACCCAGGGGGCGAAGCGAGCGATCCGGGTGAAGCGGGGTTCGATCCAGGGGATGGCTGGCAGCACGGAATAGAAGATCCAGGCGCCGTTCAGATCGCGCAGCCACCCGGGCCATGCCCCCGGCGTCGCGGAGCCGGGATCGGGTCGCTGGGGTGGCATGGCGGCCAGCAGATCACTGGCGCGTAGCGTCGCAGAACCTGGGCCCTGTGGCCGCCTGTCGATGTCTGCGGAGCACTCCGGCGCTGCAGCGCCGCCCTTCAGCTTCGAGATCACGGCGCGCTGCAACCGCAGCCGAGCGCGTTGCGGGTGCTTTCACACGCCCCACGGGATCGTGCGGACCCCCCGGTTCATGCCGGTGGGCACGGCGGCGAGCGTCAAGGGAGTGGCGATCCCCCAGCTGCAGGAGACGGGCGCCCAGATGGTGCTGGCCAACACCTATCACCTGCATCTGATGCCCGGTGAGGCGATCGTGGCGGAAGCGGGTGGCCTGCACCGCTTCATGGGCTGGACGGGCCCCCTGCTGACGGATTCCGGCGGCTTTCAGGTCTTCAGCCTGGCCGATCTCAACCGCATCGATGACCAGGGGGTGACCTTCCGCTCGCCTCGCGATGGATCGCGCATCACCCTCACGCCCGAGCGTTCGATGGAGATCCAGATGGCCCTCGGCGCTGATGTGGTCATGGCTTTCGATCAGTGCCCTCCCTATCCCGCCAGCGAGGCCCAGGTGAGCGAGGCCTGCCACCGCACCCATGCCTGGCTGGAGCGTTGCCGGGCGGTCCATCGGCGGACGGATCAGGCTCTGTTCGGCATCGTGCAGGGTGGCTGTCACCCCCACCTGCGCCGCGAATCCGCCCGGATTGTGGCGGCGATGGATCTGCCAGGGATCGCGGTCGGCGGCGTGAGTGTGGGAGAACCGGTGGAGGAGATGCACCGGATCGTGCGCGAGGTGGCGCCGCTTCTGCCGGAACAGAAGCCTCACTACCTGATGGGGGTGGGCAGCCTGCGGGAAATGGCCGTGGCGGTGGCCAACGGCTTCGATCTGTTCGACTGCGTGCTGCCCACCCGGCTCGGGCGGCATGGCACGGCGCTCGTGGGGGGTGAGCGCTGGAACCTGCGCAACGCCCGCTTTCGCCATGACCACACCCCGCTGGATCCCCGTTGCCCCTGCCTGGCCTGCCGGCTGCACAGCCGTGCCTACCTGCATCACCTGATCCGCAGTGAGGAGATGCTGGGCCGCACGCTGCTGAGCCTGCACAATCTCACCACCCTGCTGCGTTTCACCACGGCCATGGGCCAGGCGATCGCCCAGGGATGTTTTTCAGAGGATTTCGCTCCCTGGGAGCCTGACTCTCCAGGCGCACACACGTGGTAGCGTCCGAGCTGCTTGCTGGGGTCGGCCCGTTGACCGCCCCACCGCTCGCCTACCCCTGCCTCCCACCCGATGGCTCTCACCCTGCTGGCCGGTCTGCCCCACGCCCCCCTCGCCCAGCTGCCCGAGGCCTATCAGGCATTCGCTCCCATGATCGACATCCTGCCGATCATCCCGCTGTTCTTCCTGCTGCTGGCCTTCGTCTGGCAGGCCTCGGTGGGCTTCCGCTGAATCCCCGGCCTGAGCCTTTCAGCTCCTTCCATTCCGACTGAGCAACGCCCGCAGCTGAGGTTCCAGCAAGGCGAAGGCTCGCCCCCGGTGGCCCACCCGTGCCTTGGTGGCTTTGTCCATCTCCGCGAAGCTCAGCTGCACCTCAGGTACCAGAAACACCGGGTCGTACCCGAAGCCCCCTGATCCTCTGGGTTGTTCGAGAATCAGGCCGGGGCAGTGTCCTTCCACCTCCAGTCGGATTGTTCCGCTGGGATCCGCCACCGCCAGAGCTGCGCAGAAGCGCGCAGAGCGGTCTGCCACCTGGCCCTTCCTGCTGCGCTCCAGCGTGGCGGCGGCCAGCTCCCGCAGCAGCCGTTCGATCCGATCCGAATCGCTCGCCCCGTAGCGTGCGGAGAGCACGCCCGGGGCTCCATCGAGTGCGGTGACACAGAGGCCGGAGTCATCGGCCAGGGCCCAACTCTTGCTGGCCAGGGCGACAGCGCGAGCCTTGAGTCTGGCGTTCTCGGCGAAGGTGGAGCCGCTCTCCTCCACGTCAAAGCCCTGTGGCTGGGGGAGGACCGTCAGCGGCAGGGGGGCCAGCAGTGTGGCAAATTCCCTGATCTTGCCGGCATTACCGCTGGCGATCACCAGGGGAAGTGGAGCGGCTTCCGCAGCCATCGCTCGGCTCAGGAACTCGCTTCAGCATGCCGGAGCGCTGAGGGTTCAGACGTCTGTGGCTGGATGACCTCTGAGGCGCCACAGGGCCAGGCCACCGCCACGGCCTCGTGCCGCCATCCAGCCTTCGGGGCTGCGGCCAATCAACGCGAAGAAGGGTTCCCGGGTCGCAGCAGGCTGTGGCAAGCGGCGCTCCAGAAGCCTCCGGCCGGCGAGAGAGACCGTCAGCACATCGAAGCGGAACCGCAGCAGGGGCCTGATTCCCGTCAACCAGCCAGGCCCACGGAAACGCAACTCCAGAACACCCAGGGTGACGGCATTGCTGAGCTCCAGCTGGCCGCCGCTGGTCGTGATCTCCAGCCGCGCGCTCAGCCCCCGCAGCAGTGCCGCACTGACGGTTGCCGCACGTGTCTGGCCTTTCGGCCAGATCTGATCCAGCCACCAGCAGCCCAGGAGATCCCCGCTCTGCAGGCCGCTGCCGCCGTGGCGCACGCGGCCCTCGAGCTCCAGCAGCTCGGCGACGTCCGGCAGGTCATGACGCATCGGTGAGTTGCCGGGTGCAGGCGATGGTCTCACTCTGACCACGGCCCAGGCGATGACGGAACTCCGGCTGGGCCGGTTCCTCGAGGCTCCACCACCAGATCCCGTCGCTGAAGCTGGGAGCGCCGGCGGTGTTCGTGCGTGGCAACTGCAGCGACAGATCCCGCCAGCGAAGTGTCACAAATGCCCCGGGCACGGTTCCGGAACTGCTGTTGGGGATGCCTGTGGCATCCACCGCACCATTGAACACCTGGGCGATCAATGGATCGCCGCCACAGCGGTAGGACTCCGCTGCGGCAGTCCCTGCCATCGGCAGAAGAACCAGCACGACCGCCAGCAGCAGCCTGATCACGATCGTCGGCCCAGGGCTTCAGATCCTGCCACCGATCACGTAAGGTTCTCCAATCAGGTGCAGGCGCACAGGCCCCGTGAGCAAGGGCTGGCCTCCTGATTCAGCCAGGGGTATTCACCCCGAGGTCACAACCGGGATTCCGTCTGCAGTCGCTTCGCAGAACCTGTTCCCGTGATGCACTGAAGGCGTTCAACGCCGTTTCTGTCGCAGGCCCATCTGAGGCCCGCCACCGCCCTTCAAGAGGCATGGTGCTGCGGGCCGTGCGCGATTCATATCCGATTCAAGGTTTCACCATGTCGTCCACCATCGCAACCCACACCAACACCAGCCGCACTGGCTCGACGGGCGCGGTCTGTTTCCTGTCCCCCCGGCAGGTCAGCGCCGTTACCTCCGGCCACGGCCCGAGCTGCCTGCTCCCGATCCGCCGACCGGCGACTCCGCAACAGACCAGGCCCACAGCTCCCACCTGGGAGGATCTGCTGGGCCGCCGTTGACACTGCTGCGCTGGGCGATCGCGCGCTGGAGGGTCCCCGGTGCAGCGATCGCTTCAGATGCTGAGCGCAAACTGCCGCGCCCAGTTCAGCACCGCGTTCACCCGGTCCGCATCCGGAGCTTCGCAATAGAGGCGGAGCAGTGGTTCGGTACCGGAGAAGCGCAGCATCAGCCAGTGGCTGGCGCCCATCCGCAGCTTGACGCCGTCGGTGGTGATCACCTCCAGCACGGCGCTGCCGGCCACCTCCTGCGGGGGGGATTGGGCCAGGCTGGCTTCCAGGCGGGCTCTGGCGGCCATGTCGGGCAGCCGCAGATCCAGGCGGTCGTAGTGCGCCGGCCCGCCACAGCGGGCCTGGATCGCATCCAGCCGTTGGCCGAGGGGCAGGCCTCCCTGCACCAGGGCCTCGATCAGCAGCAGGGCGGCGAAGGGTGCATCGCGCTCGGGGAGGTGCATCCCGAACCCCACGCCGCCGGATTCCTCTCCGCCCACGAGCACCTCACCGCTGAGCATCTCGGCAGCGATGTATTTGAACCCGACGGGTTTCTCGAGCACCTTGCGGCCGAGATCCTCCGCCACAAGGGCCATCAGATCGGAGCCGCTGACGGTCTTGATCACGGTGCCGGGCAGACCACGGGAGGCCAGATGATCGATGAACAGGGGCATCAGCAGCTGGGTGCTGCAGAAGCGACCGTGTTCATCCACGGCGGCGATCCGGTCGCCGTCTCCATCGAAGACGATGCCCAGAGCCGGCTGGCCCGCTGCGGTGGAGGCGCGCACCGCGGCGATCAGCTCCCTGAGGTGGGGGGCCAGCGGCTCGGGTGGGTTGCCGCCGAACAGGGGATCCCGCTCCGAACGGATCTCGCGGATCACCCCGGAGCGGATCGCCTCCTCCCCGAGCAGGGCCGGCAACACCCCTGCAGCTGAACCGTGCATCGGATCCACGATCACTTTCAGCCCAAGCCGATCGAGGCCTGCGCTGAGGGACGCGGTGTCCACCTTGGCCCTGAGGCCCTCGATGTAGGTGCCCAGGGCATCAAAGCGGCGGGTGTCCCCCGCGATCGGAACGCTGATCCCGCCAGCGGCCAGGCGGCGTTCCACCCGGGCGGTGAAGTCGCCCTCGACCGAGCCTCCGAAGGGACCTTTGATCTTGAGGCCCAGCCATTCCGGGGGGTTGTGGCTGGCCGTGATCACCAGGGCCCCGAGCGCAACCCGCTGCACCACGGCCCAGCTGGATGCCGGCGTGGGGGTCGGGCAGTCGGAGAGCACGGGCTCCAGTCCGGCTCCGCGCACCGCTGCCGCGATCGCCGCGGCCAGCTCGGGTGCCAGGAAGCGGCGGTCGTAGCCGAGAATCACCTCTCGGCTGGACAGACCTTCAGGGGCGCTGCTGGCCAGTTCACGCGCTGCTGCCGCGGCCACCGGAAGCAATCGCTCCAGGGTGATGTCGACCCCGAGAATGCCCCTCCAGCCGTCGGTGCCGAAGACGATCGGAGATGCCTCCAGGGGGAGGGGAGCGGATGGCATGGCAGCGTCCGGTGCCTGGGGGATGCCCTGTTCGTAGCAGGTTGGTGGTGGCTTTCGGCCTCCGGGGGTGCCGGCCCGGGGGGAGACCACCCGCCTGCTTAGTGTTTCCCCATGGCTCTGCCCTGGCACCATTGCCGATCCTGAAGCCTCTGAGCGATCGGCTGCTGCGCAGTTGGCTGCGATGCCGCCGTCGCGCCTGGCTGGATCGCCACGGTCCGCTGGAGCAGCGGCAGTGGAGTGCCCATCGCGCCCTGGCCCTCGACGATCAGCTGCGCTGTTTTCAGCTGCTGCTGCCGCGTCGTCCGGGGCATGGTGTCGCGGCCTGTGAACGCGGTGATGAGGGTGTTGTTGGGGTGCGGCTGTTCAGCAGCCTCAGCACGCCTTCGGGGCCGCTGCCGCTCGAGGCGCACCCCCCCTTGCTCCAGAAAGTGTCTGGCAGCAGCCGATGGGGGGGGCATGCCTACCGGCCGGTGCTGGCGCGGCAGGGGCGGAATCTGACCCGGGAGCATCGTCTGACCCTGGCCCTGTGGGGCTGGATGCTGGCCGAGCTCCAGAAGAGTGAGGTGCCCCGTGCACTGGCTCTCGGACGGGGAATGCACGGCCTGGAGCAGGAACAGCTGCCTCTCACTCCCGCCTTGCAGCGGCAGCTCGAGGAGAGCCTGCAGCGCCTGGCGGGCGAGCTGCGCAGCAGTGAGCCTCCCCCACTGGTGAGCGATCGCAAAAAGTGCGTGCTGTGCAGCTGGCGTGGTCTTTGCGATGGCACCGCCGCCGCTGAGGGGCATCTCAGCGAGGTGAGCGGCATCGGCGGCAAACGGCGCGACATGTTGCTGGATCTGGGCATCACCAGCCTCAGCCAACTGGCGGGGTCGGATCCCTCAGCCCTCGCCGATTCCCTGGCTGTTCACGGAGAGCAGCATCGCGAGGTCGCGCCCCAGCTGGTGGCGCAGGCCCGAGTGCAGGCCTCGGGCAGGGAGCGGCGCCGGGATGGTCAGGGAGCCTTGTCCTTGCCGGCGCTGCCGGAACTGCGGCACGCCCCGGGGGTGCTGATCTACGACATCGAGGCCGATCCCGACGCCCGCGACGACTTTCTGCATGGGGTGCTGCGGCTGGAGCGCGACAGCGATCACAACTGGCCCACCGGCCCCCAGGCTGCTGCGGCCGCAAGCCTCGATGGGCTTGGGCAGCTCCGCGGCCGCTACCAACCCCTTCTGGCTCTGCAGGAGCACGGTGAGGAGCGCCTGTGGCTGCGCCTGCAAAGACTGCTGGATCGCCACCCGGATTGGCCGGTGCTTCATTACGGCGAGACCGAATCGATCAACCTGCTGCGGCTGGCTGAGCGGCAGGGACTTCCGCTCAGCGACCGGGACCGTCTGCGCGCCCGACTGATCGATGTGCATCAGCGCCTGCGGCGTCACTGGCTGCTGCCTGTCAACAGCTACGGCCTCAAGGCTGTGGCCGGCTGGCAGGGTTTCCGCTGGAGCCAGCAGGGCGTCGACGGGGCCCGTTGCCTGCTCTGGTGGCGCCAGTGGAGACAGCAGCGCCACGGGTCCTCCGGAGCGGGCCAGATCACCCGCAGCAGCCTCAGGTTGCAGCGGATCTTCACGTACAACAGAGATGATTGCCTGGCCACCTGGGTGGTGGCCCGCTGGCTGCTGGATCGTGATGACGCGCTGGAGGCGACTGGTGGAGAGAGCTGACTCCTCAGCCCGCCGCCTGGCTGCCTGGAGGATCCCTGAACTGTTCCCCTTTCGACAGGCTCAGCCTCAGCGCTGGGGCGGGATCTGCTGAAGCAGCGGGAGAGAGGACAAGGCACTCCTGCTCGAGGCAGCTGCGACGCACCAGGGCCAGTCCGATCCAGATCGATGAACCCGGAAGCAGGAGCGAGGAGGTGATGATCCCGGCTCGCTCCCCCTCGGTGGACTCCAGGCGTGCCCCGGGCCTGAGCCATGCCGCGGTAGCCTCCTCCCCGATGGCATCGCTCTGGCAGGACCAGCGCCTCAGCTGCTGACGCACCCCGTCGTAGGTGGCAAGCCTGGCCAGTGTCTCCTGGCCCGCATAGCAGCCCTTGCTGAGACTCACCCGTGGGGCCAGGCCCAGTTCGAAGGGATTCGTCTCCTCATTGAGCTCGGCAGGCCAGGCCGGCTCACCGCGCTGAATCCTCAGGCGCTCACGATCGACGGCACCGAGCCGCGGGCAGCGCAGCAAGTCGCGCGCCGCCTGCTCGAGATCGCCAAGCTCCGCCGCCGAGGGCTCAGCGGCGGGCTCCCGATCACCAAACAGCACCAGTTGGTCGCCCAGCCAGAAGCCCTCGCCACCCTCCAGTGCCCGCCATGCACCGGGATTGACGTCTGGCTGCGGCAGCGGCTGCAGCCACCAGGCCGGCGTCAGTTCGCCGAGGTTTACAGCGTCTGCGGGAAAGAGCACGCGATCCAGGGCCCCACGCACGGCCATGGCATCGCCGCTGTGAATCACCAGCCAGGCGCCGTCATCACTGACCAGCACCTCCGCCAGGGCACGCATCCGGGCTGTGGGGCTGATGCAGCAGGTGGAAAGCCACTGTCCGGCTGCGGCTCCGCTGATCGCCTGGCTGGTTTGCCCATGCAGGAATCTCAGGGTGTCAGGCCCCTTCAGTTGCAGCAGCGAGACGGGGGCTTGCAGCACCTGTCCCGGGGCTGGCGTCCAGTTCCAGGGGGGCTGGCTGTCATCCAGGGTGGCTCGGCAGGTGTCATCCATCGGCGTACGGGTCGGGCGTCAGGCCGGGAGGGCCCGGTGGGCGCCGGCCACCTCATCCAGCAGGAACAGGCTGCGCAGGCGCAGGCCGGCCGCTTCCATCGCCTCCGCACCCCCCTCCTGGCGATCGACGATGGCCACCACCTGCTCCACGACGTAGCCCGCCTCCTGAAGCTGTCGCACAGCCTTGAGGGCCGAGCCTCCGGTGGTCACCACATCCTCCAGCACCGTGATGCGGCTGCCGGCAGGTGGCAGTGGGCCCTCCAGCCAGGCTCCTGTTCCGTGTCCCTTGGCCTCCTTGCGCACGATCAGGGCATCGAGTGATCGCCCTGCCAGGGCGGCCTGAAGGGCCACGGCGCTGACCAGCGGGTCAGCCCCCAGGGTCAGGCCGGCCACGGCCACGGCTCCAGCCTCCACCTGCTCCAGCAGGAGGGAGCCGAGCAGCGCCAGACCGATCCCGCTGAGGCTGACCGGCTTGCAGTTGACGTAGTGGTCGCTCACGCGGCCGGAGGCCAGAGTGAAACGTCCGTGGCGATAGGCGCGTTCGGCCAGCATGCCAAGCAGCGTTTGACGCGACTCGGCGGGGGTGGTGGGAAGGGAGACCATCGGCGATCGCTTCAGGCTGGTGTTGAAGGGTGGCACCAGCTAGTTTGTGGCGACAGTGTGGGTCATGGGCGCCCAGGATCTGTCACCAACGCCCCGAACCCGATTGCGCACGTCCTGCGTTCCGACCCTCATGCTTTCGTCACGCGGTACAGGATCTTCACTCCCCACGGGTGTCCCCGTGATCAGCTCAGGCCTGATCGCCGCGGTGGTCTTCACCGGTGCCGGTTCTCTGCTGCCCGCAGCTTCGTTGGCAGGCACCGTCAACTGCACCACCACGCTGGAGGCACCGATTCTCCCTGGCGCCACCGGCCGCTCCGGCCTGCCGGCTCCTGTTGAAGTCACGCGCTGCGCCCCGGTGGAATCCATCCCTGAGCTGATGGAGCGCCGCGCCTACACCTGGACAGCCCCCTACGAGAGCGGTGTCGATGTCTCTCACCAGCTGGCCGGGATTCTGGGCGTCTCTCTGGCCGGTCAGAGCGGCTACCAGTTCATGGGCTTCGGCTTCCCTGAGCAGACCCTGATCTGGGATAGCTCCGCCATCCGCAACACCACGGCGGCTCTGATGGATCTTCAGGTCGACCCGATGCCGAAGCGCACCCGCGATCTGGCCACGGTGTTCACCACAAGCCTTGCCGGAGAGGGAATGGCTGCTTCGGGTTCGCCGGCCCGGTCATCGACTCCGGCAGCTGTCGGTGCCGATCGCCAGGTGCGCGGCCTCTGGTGAACCGGTTCCAGGCGGAGTCCTTTGACTTCTCCAGTCACCAGGGGGTCTAGCAATCTGGTGAATGCAGCGGACTCATAATCCGCCTTAGGCGAGTTCGATCCTCGCGACCCCCATCCATGGGACCGCTGTGATGCCTCCGCAGACTCCGGTGGTGGTGGCCATCGCCGTGCTTGTCCAGGATCAGCGCTGGCTGCTCCAGCTCAGGGATGACGACCCGGCCATCGTCGCCCCCGGTTGCTGGGGATTGTTCGGCGGCCATCTCGAACCGCGCGAGACGCCGCTGGAGGCCCTGTCCAGGGAGCTGCAGGAGGAGATCGGCCATGTCCCCAGTGGCCTACAGCTCTGGTATCGCAGCACTGATCCTTCACGGATCCGGCATGTGTTCCACGCCAGCCTGAGGCTGCCCCTGTCGGATCTCAGGCTGGCTGAGGGGCAGGATCTGGTGCTTGCAGAGGTCCAGACCATCGCCTCCGGCCTGGTCTGGAGCCCGCGTTTGCAGGAGCATCGCCCTCTGGCCCCGTCGCTGCTGGAGGCGCTTGGGCGCTGGCAGCAGGAGGCTGGAGCGGTTTTCCCGGACGGGTTCTGACCGCCAGGACAGCCTTCCTATCCTTCGATCACACCCGGCGATGACGATGCGGTTTCTGGCAGTGGCCGTGTTGCTGGCCCTGATGGCCTTCTTCGCTGCCGGGGAATTCGCCCTGATCCGTCTGCGCCCCAGCCGGGTGCAGCAGTTGCTCGAGACCGACGAACCCGGAGCCCGTTCGGTCGCCCGTCTGCAGCAACGCCTGCGGCGGGTGCTGGTGGCCACCCAGCTCGGAGCTGTGCTGGCATTGCTCGCCGTGGGCTGGAGCGGCCGCAGTCTCTCCGCGGATCTGGCTCGGCAGTTGTGCCCCGACGCGCCCTCCGCACTGGTGGATGCGGCCGTGTTTCTGGTGCTGGTGCTGCTGGCGACCCTGTTCGGCGGGCTGCTGCCCAAGGCCTGGGTTCTGCACCGCCCCGAACTCTCGGCCTTGCGCCTGGCGCCGCTGTTGGAGTCGCTCACCGCGACGCTGTCGCCGCTGCTGGTGCTGATCGAGCGGATCACCGCCGTGTTGCTGCGTCTCTGCGGCCTGCCGCGCAACTGGGATGACCTGGTGCCGGTGCTGTCGGCCGGTGAGCTGGAGACCCTGATCGAAAGTGGCGGCGTCACCGGGCTGATGCCGGATGAGCGCAACATCCTCGAGGGGGTGTTCTCCCTGCGCGACACCCTGGTGCGTGAGGTGATGGTCCCCCGTTCCGGCATGGTCACCCTGCCGTTGAACGTGAGTTTCGCCGCGATGATGGAGGCGGTGCACAGCAGCAAGCACGCCCGCTTCCCCGTCATCGGCGATTCGCTCGACGATGTGCGCGGCATCCTGGATCTGCGCCGACTGGCGGCGCCGATCGCCCGGGGTCTGCTTCAGCCGGAGACCTCCCTGGCTCCCTTTCTGTTGCCGGTGAGCCGGGTGCAGGAGAGCGCCTCTCTCGCCGATCTGCTGCCCCTGATCCGCAGCGGCAACCCCTTGCTGGTGGTGGTCGATGAGCACGGTGGCACCGAGGGCCTGGTGACCGTTGCCGATCTGACGGGGGAGATCGTCGGGGAGGATGAGGATCCCTTGGATGCCGCCCAGGATCTCCATCCCCTGGCCGAGGGGGGCTGGTCGGTGGCGGGTGACCTGGAGATCTTCGAGCTCAACCGCCAACTGGGCATGCGGCTGCCGGAGGCCGAAGGGCATCACACCCTGGCCGGTTTCCTGCTCGAACGTCTTCAGCACATCCCATCGCCTGGGGAAGGCCTGCGCTGGAAGGGTTGGCGCTTCATTGTGCTGGCGATGGACGGCCCTCGCATCGAGCGGGTTCGGATTGAATCCGTCGGCGTCGATCCCCAGGATGGAGCGCCGCTCCCGGAGGACGATCGTCGATAATGCGGCGAACTGCCGCTGCCCCTTCATGAACCCTGTCCGCGTCGGGGTCATCGGCATCGGCAACATGGGATGGCATCACGCCCGGGTGTTCAGCCTCCTGCGCGATGCGGAGCTCGTCGGCGTGGCTGATCCGGATCCTGCCCGCGGTGCCCTTGCCGTGGAGCAGTTCAACTGCCGCTGGTTCGCCGATCACCATGCCCTCCTCGCTGAGGTGGAAGCCGTGTGCATCGCGGTGCCGACCCTTCTGCATCACCGCGTCGGTCTCGATTGCCTGGAGGCGGGCAAGCATGTGCTGATCGAGAAACCGATCGCCGCCACCCGCGAAGAGGCCGCCGAGCTGATCACCGCTGCCGAGCAGGCCGGAAAACTGCTGCAGGTCGGTCACATCGAGCGCTTCAATCCCGCCTTCCGTGAACTGCTCAAGGTGGTGGCGGGGGAGGAGATCGTCGTGCTGGAAGCCCGCCGCCACAGCCCCAATCCCGATCGTGCCAACGATGTGTCGGTGGTGCTGGATCTGATGATTCATGACATCGACCTGGTGCTGGAGCTGGCGTCCGCTCCGGTGGTGCGGCTGGCGGCAGCCGGTGGTCGCAGCAGCGATGGACCGATCGATTACGTCAACGCGACCCTGGGCTTTGCCAACGGCGTCGTGGCCAGCCTGACGGCGAGCAAGATGGCCCATCGCAAGGTGCGGCGGCTCTACACCCACTGCCGCAACAGCCTGATGGAGACGGATTTTCTCAAGCACAACCTGCGCATCCATCGCCGCTCCCACGGCTCCTTCAGCGCCGATCACGGCGAGCTCGTGTACCGCAATGACGGCTTCGTTGAAGAGGTGAGCACCACCTCGATCGAACCGCTCTATGCCGAGCTGGAGCATTTCCTCCAGTGTGTGCGCGGGCAGGAGACTCCCGCCGTCGATGGGCTGCAGGCCTCCCGGGCCCTGCAGCTGGCTGATCTGATCGAGCAGTGCGTCGAGCAACCCAACATCTGCATGGCGCTCCACGAGCCAATCTGAACCTCCCGGGTTCGCCCGGGCTCGGGGTCAGCGGTCGTTGATCACAGCGGCCTCCACCGACCCAGCCCCATGGGCAGCCGCGCCGCTCGACGCCTCCCGCAGGTCTGAGGCCATGGATGGTTCAGCGCTGAGCGCATCCATCCGGGTGAGCTGCCGGAGAGCCAGCAGTTGCCAGCGGCGGCACTGCCCGGGAGAGGAGCGGTAGAACTGATCCCAGGCCAGGGCCTTGTGCTGGTGGTATTCAGCCTCGCTGACCTCAGGATGGCGCTCCTGCCAGCCAGCCCGCACCGCATGGCCGATCACCACATCGAGGGCAAGGTCATCCTCCACCTGCACCTGGGGGTTGGTGGCCACGAACGCGATCAGGGTGAGCAGGGTCTCCGTGCACAACTGCCGGTACTCAGGCGCCTCGATCTTGCCCAGCAGCTGCTCCACCAGGGCCGCGAAATTGCGCTCACCTGCTGTTTTCTCGCTCAGTAACGGCCCGCTTTCGAGTCGGTTGCGGCGCTCCAGCTTGTCGCCGATCACGATGCCGCGGCAGTGATGCAGCAGATCCCAGACCCCGGCATAGAAATTCCTTGGCACCCGCTGCAGCGCCCCGAGGCGCATGCGATGTTGCAGCCAATCGTTGCCGCGGGGCAGGTCTTCCAGGGGATCGGGCACCTCCCAGCGCACGCAGCCCCGCAGATGCAGCTGTTCCTTGCGTTTCAGCACGGCCCTGGCGTGGTCCACATCGGCAAGCACCGCCCGCAGACGCCGTCGGATGCGATGCGGAGGCTGGCTGCAGAGGGCCTCGAAGGCCTCGCTGGGGAGCAGGTCCTCCTCGGCGGCCAGTTCGCCGGTCAGCAGCAGCAGGAGCTGGCCGAGCTGGAGGGTGAGGCTGCCGCTGAGCAGATCAGGCTCCAGGCGCGCCAGACCATCGAGGGCCAGCAGCAGCTCCTGATGCAGCATCCATTCCCGGCCGTCCTCACCGCAGAACCGGCGGATCATCGCGGCGATGCGCCGGCTGCCCGTGGGTTCGCTGATCAGGGAGTCGTTGGTGTAGTTGCGGCCCACCACCACCTGCTTCTGCCTCACCAGCAGATCGGTGAGCGCGTCCTCCAGCTGGGGGTGCACCATGCCCATGGAGCCGGCGGCACGTCGCACCACGTTCCAGTCGGCCTCCACCAGCCCGCGGCGGTACACCTCCTCGAGCAGGCGCATCAAGGTCACCCCGGGGCCGCCGGCAGGCCCCTGAAGCCGGGCGTGAAGCCCCAGGCGGCGCACCAGCAACTCCAACACCTCACCCTGCTCCGGCAGGGAGGTGCTGCGCCAGAGGCGTTCCACCAGATCGGCCACGGTGGTCTCCTCCAGTTCCTGTTCCTGACGGGCGGTCAGCGGCTTCTGGCTCGTGCTGGGCGGCAGCAGGGTCTGTCCTCCCAGGCCCAGCTGGCAGGCGGCGACCGCTTCCTCCGGCAGGTCGACGATCGCGGCCTGGCAGAGCAGCTCCTCGAGCGGGGCCAGTTGCACGGCCACCCCTTCGAGGCTGCCCGTCGCGAGCTGGGCTCCGAGCGTCCGGAAGGCCTCGGAATCCTGCTGATAGGGGCCGGCGGCCACTGGGATCAGCAGCAGTGGCGGCTGCGGACCGCGCCAGTGGCGGCGCAGCAGCCGCAGTTCACTGCCGACGGCATCAACCAGCTGCTGGGGATCATCAGCCAGATAGAAGGTGTCCTCTTCCAGAACGGCGGGGAGGAAGGCGATCAGCTCGTCACGGTGGCGATAGATCCTTGCCGTGGCCATGGTTTCCATGCGCACACGCGGATGGCCGGTCAGCCCCAGCCTGGGATTGGCGCCGACTGCCGCCATCCGCTGGGAGAGCTCCCTGGAGCTGGCGACCCTGGCCCTGCCGAGGCGCGGAGTCACCGGCAGGCCTGCCTGCGCCAGCGAGGTCAGCACGCTGTCGTTCTCAGGCACCAGGGCCACGAGCACCACGCCGGCGCCCAGGGGTGAGCGATGCCGCCGATGGCACGGATCCAGATCCTCCGGCAGCAGCAGTCCGTTCAGGAGCAGATCGGCCAGCCAGGTGAGGCTCTGGGTCCACAGCAGGGGGACATTGTCATTGGCCTGGCGTGGCTGGCTGCCGGGTTGCTTTCGCTCCGCATCGATTGCTTCGGCCGGCACCAGATACAGCTCGGGATAGAGCTCCACCCCATCGGAGATGACCGCCACGGCCGTGAGTCGCTCACGGAAGGCCCTGGCCTCCTCCCAGCGTTCCTCGATGCAGGCCGTGACCAGTTCGAAGGCCAGGAACAGGGGCCATTCGCACTCGATGTGCTCGAACTGGGCCAGTTCCTCGCGCTCGTAATGCAGGCGGGTCACGTCTTCGACGACCGTCTGGTGACCATCGCGGCGGAAGCGCTTGTAGCCGTAGCCGCCGCCAAGGTCCTGGCGGATCTTCTGGCGGGTGCGGTCCGCCACGGCCGGATCATCGACAGCCCAGGCCGGGTAGCCGATCACAGCCAGACAGGCACTGTCGGCCTCCTTGCTGGCCGATTCGCGCGGCAGCAGGCTGCGCAGCGCACGCCGCAGGCGCACGATGGCATCCTGAGGAACGGCCAGGCAGTAACTGCCATCGCCATGGGGGCCGAGCAAGTCGAGCCCCTCCAGGGCCTCCAGCGCTGCCTTGACCATGCCGATCGAGCTGGCATTGCGTTCCGGCAGGCCGTGATTTCCCTTGTCGCCACGCTCCCAGATGCCGTAATCGGCCACCCGGTAGGCACGGGCGACGTAATAGACGAGGTTCTGGATGAAATCGCGTTCGTGGCTGGTCTGCACGACCACCAGGCCTGAGCGGGTCAGCTGGGCCAGTTGCAGCAGAAACAGGGCGGTGGCATCGAGCTGCAGATGTCCCCAGCCGTCATCGGCGACCACGGATTCACCCGTGGCTGTATCGAACTTGGCGTGGATGGCATCGAGCGGATCGAGGCTGGTCTTGAAACGCTCCACCTTGGAGGCCTGGCGCAGCATGGCGCTGAGCAGCCCGCGCATCAGCTGCAGCACCCGTTGCTCCAGCTCGTGCGCTCTGCGGCTGGCTCCTCGCAGGCGCCGATGGGCCATCGCCAGCCCCCAGACGCACTGGATGGCGTAGACGCAATCGCGCACCCAGGCATCGCCGTAATTGCCATGCACCGTGTTGGCCGTGCTGGCGGGAAGCAGCCCCGTGAGCGGATGCTGGCGGCTCAGGACCACCCGTTCGATCTGTGCGTCGAGATGGAGGAGCTGTTGCCAGCGTTCCTGTTCCGTCAGCCCTTCCGCTGGTGGCGGGGAGGATCGGGATCCTCGCGTGGGATCGCTGGGGGGCTGGTCGATCGGCGGCAGAGCGGTGGATCGGTGGGCAAGGACGGCTGGCTGCGGGTCTCCAGAGATGTTGTCGCTGGACATCCGGATCCTCTTGAAGCGTACGAGTCGGCCGGTGGCCGCTGGCCATCCCGGATCAGGGCCATAGATTCTGAACCCCAGCTCAGCCATGCCATGGCAGCAACCGTGACCGTGCCGAGGCGCACCGATGTGCTGGGTGTGCCTGTCGATGTCTGCTCGGATGTGTTGCAGGCCTCCCTCGATCTGCTGGAGCGAGGAGGAGGGCAGGTGGTCACGCTCAACGCCGAGATGACCATGGCGGCCAAGGCGGATCCGGCTCTCGCAGCAGCGCTGCGGGATGCGTCGCTGGTCATCGCCGATGGGGCCGGCGTTGTCTGGGCTCTTGCACGGCAGGGATACAGGCTGCGCCGCAGTCCCGGGATCGAACTGGCCCATTCCCTGCTGGAGCAGGCGGCAGAGCGAGGCTGGCGCGTGGCGCTTGTGGGGGGCTCACCGGAGGTGATGGAGGAGCTGAGTGCTTTGTTGTTGCGCCAGCTCCCAGGCCTGCAGCTCGTGTTCAGCGCCCATGGCTATCAGGACGCCGGCGCCTGGCCCGAGCTGGAGCGAAGACTGTTGGAGTCCAGACCGGATCTGGTGCTCGTCGCCCTGGGGGTGCCGCGCCAGGAAACCTGGATCCATGGTCTGGCCGCCAGGCGCCAGGGTCTCTGGATGGGGGTGGGAGGCAGTTTTGATGTCTGGTCCGGGCGCAAGCAACGCGCACCCCGCTGGATGGGGGCGCTTCAGATCGAATGGCTATACCGGCTGATCCAGGAGCCGAGCCGCTGGCGGCGGATGCTGGCCCTGCCGGCCTTTGCCCTGGCGGTGCTGCGGGAGCGGCGCTGAATTCGCTCAGGCCTGCAGCTCAAGCAGAGCCATCAGTCCGGCGGCCAGGGGTCGGTGTCGCACCTGGCTGAAGCCGGCATGACGGGCCATTGCGCAGAGGGTCTCGGCGGTCGGGAAGCGCTCCAGGCTCTGCTCCAGGTAGGCGTACTGCGCCTCCAGATCGCTGAGGCGGGCGATCGGCACCACCACCCGGCGCAGATACAGGCGCTGAAACCGCTGCAGCAGGGCTGAATCCCAGCTGTGGGCGGGGTCGATGTGGCGGAAATCGAGCACCGCTGCCCTGCCGCCGGAGCGGAGCAGTCGCCTTAGCTCGAGCAGAGCGGCGGCTGGATCGCTGAGATTGCGCAGGCCGTAGGCCATGGAGGCACCATCGAAGCTGCCGGCGGGCAGACCGGTGGTCAGGGCATCGCCCTGAAGCCACTGGAGCGGCAGCCAGGGTTGGAGCCGGGCGCGGCGGCGTGCGTAATCCAGGGGAGCCGCTGCGGCATCCAACCCCAGCACCGAGCCACCTGGCCGCACTTTTGAAGCCAGCAGCAGGGTCAGATCGCCGGTGCCGCAGCACAGATCGATCAGATGCTGGCCGGGACGCGGTGCGAGCCAGGCGATCGCCTGGCGTTTCCAGAGGCGATGCAGACCGAGGCTGAGCAGGTCGTTGAGTTGGTCGTAACGGGGGGCGATCTCCTCGAACAACCGGCGGACCGCCGTGGGGTCAGCGGGATTCACCGAAACCAGCCGAGATCTGGTCCTGGGGGGAATCCCAGGGAAGCACCAGGGCATCGAGGCTGATGCCGGCATCGGGAACGCTGGGCGGGGGCAGCAGCCCGCGGGCCTCGAGCCTGCCTGGGCCGGTCACGGTCAGCACCATCACGGTGGCCAGTCCCACCGCGGCTGAGCAGACCATGCAGCCGGCCAGCATCAGGGAAAATTCGCGTTTGTCGGTGGCCGCCTGCATCAGTTGCAGCGCCCAGGCAATCATGGCGATCACGGCCATCACAACCGCCAGAACGGCGATGTTTGCCATGGATGCAGGCAGGGCGGTGAAGGGATTCAAGACAGCGGGGGCGACCTTTGGGTCTCGGCATCAACGTAACGAACCGTGTTGGTGGGACGTGAGCAGCGGCCTCAGCGGCAGCGCCCTCGCCAGCAGATCCGTCTTGATCTGCTCCACGGTCAAGATCCCGTCATGCAGCAGTGAGGCCAGCAGCGCAGCGGAGGCCTTCCCCTGCTCCAGGGCGTCGGCGATGTGATCGATGCAACCGGCACCGCCGGAGGCGATCACCGGTACCTCCACGGCCTCAGCAACGGTTCGGGTGAGTGCGAGGTCGTATCCCGCCTGGGTGCCATCGCCATCCATGGAGGTGAGCAGAATCTCCCCGGCACCGAGTTCGACCACCCGCCTGGCCCAGGCCACCGCATCAAGGCCGGTGTTCTCCCTGCCACCCTTGACGAACACATCCCAGCCTTCGCTGGGCAATCCGGAGGAATCCCGGCGTCTGCGGGCATCGATCGCCACCACGATGCACTGGTTGCCGAAGCGGGCGGCGCCGTGGGCCACCAGCTCGGGATCGCGCACCGCTGCGGAATTGAGGCTCACCTTGTCCGCCCCTGCCCGCAACAGCTCGGTGATCCCCTCGATGCTGCTGATTCCCCCGCCCACGGTGAAGGGGATCGTGACGGCTTCGGCGGTGCGCTGCACCAGATCCACCAGGGTGGCGCGCCCCTGATGGGAGGCCGCGATGTCGAGAAACACGAGTTCATCCGCGCCGGAGGCGCTGTAGCGGCAGGCGAGCTCCACCGGGTCGCCGGCATCCCGCAGGCCGACGAAGTTCACGCCCTTGACCACACGCCCGTCGGCGACATCGAGACAGGGGATGATCCGTTTGGCGACCATGGGTTCGCTGGTAGTGTTGCGCCACCTTGACGACGCGGTCCATGTCCCAGGCTGCCATCACCATCGGCTCGAAGGTGCGGGTCACCCGGGTGCGTGACCGCATCCCCGCGCCCCTCGTGGCTGCACTCAAGACCGATGCCACCGGCACCGTGCGCGATTACCGCGTCACCGATGGCAAGGGAATCGGCGTGGTGGTCGAGCTCAATGCCGGCGGCACCACCTGGTTCTTCGACGATGAGATCGTCCCGGCCTGAGCGGGGCCTCTGAGCATGCCCCGGTGAGCGAGACCAACCCCCCATCTGCCGAGGCCGCCGCTGCGGAAACGGCCTCCTCCTCCGTCTCCGCCGGAGCGCGCCAGTTGCTGGGCATGAAGGGTGCCGGCAGCAGCGACAACATCTGGAAGATCCGGTTGCAGCTGATGAAGCCCGTCACCTGGATCCCCCTGATCTGGGGTGTGATCTGTGGTGCGGCGGCCTCAGGGGGTTACCACTGGCGCCTGAGCGATCTGCTGGCGGCCCTGGCCTGCATGGTGATGAGCGGGCCCCTGCTGGCGGGTTACACCCAGACGATCAACGACTACTACGACCGCGAGATCGACGCGATCAACGAGCCATACCGGCCCATCCCCTCTGGTGCGATTCCTCTGGCACAGGTCAAGCTGCAGATCTGGGTGTTGCTTCTCGCCGGTCTGGCCGTGGCCTATGGCCTCGACCTGTGGGCGGGCCACCAGCGACCCGTGCTGTTGCTGCTGGCGCTGGGCGGATCCTTTGTGAGCTTCATCTATTCAGCTCCACCGCTGAAGCTCAAGCAGAACGGCTGGCTTGGCAATTACGCCCTCGGCGCCAGCTACATCGCTCTGCCATGGTGGGCGGGCCAGGCCCTGTTCGGTCAGCTGAGCTGGACCACCGCCCTGCTCACCCTGGCCTACAGCCTCGCTGGGCTCGGGATCGCTGTCGTCAACGACTTCAAGAGCGTGGAGGGCGATCGCGCCCTGGGGCTGCGCTCCCTGCCTGTGGTCTTCGGCATCGAGAAGGCCAGCTGGATCAGCGCCGCGATGATCGATCTGTTTCAGCTCGCGATGGTGGCCGTGCTGATCGGGATCGGCCAGCATTTCGCTGCCGTGCTGCTGGTGCTGCTGATCGTGCCTCAGATCACCTTCCAGGATCTTTGGCTGCTGCGCGATCCGGTGGCTTTTGATGTGAAGTATCAGGCCAGCGCCCAACCGTTCCTGGTGCTGGGCATGCTCGTCACCGCGCTGGCCATCGGTCACAGCGGCCTGACCCAGTTCGGCGGGGCCTCCGCCCTGCTCCTGTGACCCAGCGGGCCGTGCGCCGCGCCCCTGCGGCCCCCGGCAGGCCAGCGTCCGCATCCGGTTCAAAGCCCCGCAGGCGTCCCTCACTGCTGCTGCCGGCCATCACCGCCACCGCCATCGGAGCCGGCGTCTGCCTGGGCCAGAGCGCCATCACCACCGGCATCGACAGCCTGCTTCCGGATGTCAGCCGGATCACCTCGTTCAACCGGCCAGGCACCCTCACCGTTCTGGATGCCAACGGGCAGGTGATCGTCAAGGAGGGTCCGGCAACGCGGGAGAAGCTGCCCCCTGGGCACATGCCGTTGCTGATCCAGCGCGCCTTCGTGGCTGCGGAGGACCGGCGCTTTTATGAACACAGCGGGATTGACCTCGTCGGGATTCTGCGGGCTGTCGGTCGCAACCTGCGCCAGGGCTCAGTGGAGGAGGGCGCCAGCACGATCACCCAGCAGCTGGCCCGCACGGTGTTTCTCAGCCAGGACCGCACCCTGCTGCGCAAGCTGCGGGAGGCCCTGCTGGCCGGAAAGATCGAACGGCAGCTGAGCAAACAGCAGATCCTCGAGCAATATCTCAACTACGTCTATCTGGGTTCGAGCGCCTACGGCGTCTCCGACGCGGCCTGGGTCTACTTCTCCAAGACGCCCGATCACCTCACCCTGCCTGAGGCGGCCCTGATCGCTGGCCTGCCGCCTGCGCCGTCGGTCTACACCCCGCTGATCAATCCCGATCTCGCCTTGCAGCGCCGCTCGATCGTGCTCCAGCGCATGCGCGACATGGGCTACATCGATGATGCGCAGCTCGAGCGGGCCGAGGCATCACCGCTGGCCCTCAAGCCGGCGGAGCCGAAATACTTCGAGAATCCAGCACCCTGGTTCACCAGCTGGCTCTGGCAGGAACTGCCCCATGTGCTGAGCAAGGAGCAGCTGGAGGTCGGTGGGCTCACGGTGCGCACGGGCCTGATCAAGGGCTGGCAGATCGAGGCCCAGAAGGCCATCAAAGATGGAGCTGCCGGCATGCAGGGCGCCCTGGTCACGATGGAACCGGGAACCGGCCTGGTGCGGGCGATGGTGGGCGGCACCGACTGGCAGAAGAGCCAGTTCAACCGAGCCACCCAGGCCCTGCGCTCACCGGGTTCCACCTTCAAGTTGTTCACCTACACGGCGGCGCTCAAGTACGGCCTCAAGCCGGAGGATCGCATCTCAGCCCGGGAGCGTTGCTACCTGGAGGGCTGGCCGCCGCAGCGCTTCTGCATCCCTGGCGTGGCCGGTGACCTCACCCTGGTGGAAGCCATCACCCGCTCGGTCAACCCTGCGGCCATCGCCCTGGCTGAGAAGGTGGGGTATTCCCGGGTGATCGGTGTGGCCAGGGATCTGGGAATCACCGGCCCCATCGGCGATTACCCGGCGATGGTGCTCGGTGCCAATGAGAAAACGATGCTCGAGATGGTGGCTGCCTATGCCGCCGTCAACAACCGGGGGGTGTGGGCCAAGCCCCTGCCGTTTGAGGAGATCTACGGCCCAGATGGGGCCCTGCTCTGGAGCCGCCGCGTCGATGGTCCCAGGCCCCGACGGGCGATCAGCAGCGACATCGCCGACACGATGATGTGGATGTTGCAGAGCGTGGTGCGCAATGGCACCGGTTATGCCGCAACCCTTCCCGATCGCCCCGCCGCCGGCAAGACCGGCACCGCCGAAGGGGCCCGCGACCTCTGGTTCATCGGCTCGATTCCGCAGCTCACCACCGCCGTGTGGCTCGGCTACGACGAGAACATCAAGACCCACAGCAGCAGCGCCCAGGCCGCTGCCACCTGGGGCGCCTACATGAGCAAGGTGGTCAAGGAGCTGCCCGTGCAGCAGTTTCCCCCCAAACCGGTGCTGAATGGATCCTTCATCCCCCTGCGGCCCCAGCGCCACAAAGGGGAGCAGGCCTCGCAATCCTCCCCTTCTCTCGACAGCGGCGCCTATCCCGCAGATCCGGGCTACGGATACGGGTATGGAAACCGCTGGACTCCGCCTGCGGAGCGTGGCGGTTCCCAGCTGGCGCCACCACCCAGCCAGGACAATCGGCTGCAGCCGCCTGAGCCCCAACCCAGCACCACGGCGCCACCGCAGGCCGCCGGTTCAGCTCCGTCCGCCCCGGCCGCCCCGGCCGCACCCCTGCCACCCGGACCGAATCTGCCGCCGCCGGTGGTCACCCCTCCGCCCGTGGTCAGCCCTCCGCCTCCATCCCGTTGACCGGGGGGCGCTCCAGAACGGCGGCATAGAAGCCATCACCGGGTGCAGCGGTGTCTCCCGGCCACCACAGCTGCTGTGATCGGAGCGCCAGGCTTGGCACCCGTTCCAGCAGGGCGGCGATGGTCTCGCAGTTCTCCCGCGGATGCACGGTGCAGGTGGCGTAGACCAGCCGGCCTTCAGGTGCGAGCAGAGGCTCCAGCGCTTGCAGCAGTTGCCGCTGCAGCACGGCCAGGCCAGCGATCGCTTCGGCCGACAGACGCCAGCGGGCGTCGGGATGGCGTGCCAGGGTTCCGAGTCCTGAACAGGGAGCATCGATGAGGATGCGATCGAAATGCCCTTTCCAGGCGGGTTTCAGGGCCGGCAGGGTCGTGGCATCGGCGGCCAGGGTCTGGATGTCGCCCAGGCCCAGCCGGTCCGCATTGCGCACCAGGCGCTCCAGGCGGGCCGCCGAGCGGTCGACGGCCCAGAGCTCTCCACGCCCGGCCAGCAGCTCGGCGATCTGGGTGGTCTTGCCACCCGGTGCGGCGCAGGCATCCAGCACCCGCATGCCGGGCTGGGGATCGAGCAGCGGCACGATGCCCATGGCGTGGCGATCCTGCACGCTCCACCAGCCCTCGCTGTAGCCCGGCAGGTCCCGCAGATCGCCGGGGCGCTGCAGCAGGGTGATTCCCAGTGGCTGTTCCGGCAGTGCCGCAGCCTCCAGGCCGGCAGTGGCGAAGGCGCTCAACAGGGTGTCTCGATCACAACGGTGCGGCTGAAGGCGTAGATCCAGCGAAGGAGCACTGTTGCAGTGCACGGCGAAGCGCTCGGCTGCCTCCGGAGGCAGCAAGCCCAACAGTTCCGCCGCCAGCCAATGGGGCAGTGAGTGCCGCAGTGCCAGCGACTGGGCGGGATCCTCCGGCAGGACCAGGCCATGCCAGGGGGGGTGGGGCTGCGCTTCGCAGAGATCGGGGCGCTGCCGCAGCAAAGCCCGCAGCATTCCGTTGACCACGCCGGCCAGGCGCCCCAGGCCGGCGCGATGGGCCAGCTCCACGCTGGTGCTCACGGCGGCCGAGGCGGGGATGCGTCGGCAGAACAGCAGCTGGTAGAGGCCGATGTGGAGCAGCCAGCGCAGTTTTGGCGGCTGGCGCTCGGCGCTGATGCGCCCCAGGGCATCGAGCCAGCCATCGAGCAGCTGCCGCATGCGGATGGCCCCGTAGGCCAGCTCGGTGGCCAGGGCACGGTCTGCAGGTGAGAGCGGTTGGCGGGCCAGCTGCCGTTCCAGGGCCGCATCGGCATAGGCGCCGGCCGCGACCGCCAGAAGCACCTGCCAGGCCGCCTCACGGGGCTCAAGACCGGTGGCTGAGGCTGCGATCGACGGCCTGGACTCGGGTGTCGCCAACGCAGCGGATCGGTTCCTCAGGATCATCGCCGCTCATGGGGCTCACGTTCATCGATCAGCGGCGGCGACCAACGGTGCAGCGCCAGGGGCAGGCGCCCATCCGCGGAGACAGCGATGCCCTCGGCCAGCAGCAGCTCCCGCTGGATCCAGTCGCTGCCTTCGCGGGCAGGGCTCATGCTGATCCGCCCTGCCGCATTGACCACCCGGTGCCAGGGGATGGCGGAGGGCAACGGCAGCCGCCGAAGCGCCCAGCCCACCTGCCGGGCGGATCCCCAGGCGCCGATCAGCTCGGCGATCTGGCCATAGGTGGCCAGTCGACCGGAGGGGATCAGGGCCACCTGGGCGTACACCCGTTGATCGAAGTTCAGGGCCATCGGGTGGCGCATGCATCGGCCGTCATGCTGGATCGAGCCAAGACGGAACGGAGCGCTGCATCGATGCCTCTGCTGCCACGCCGATTCGAACGTCTGCGGGCGGTGCTCGATCGCCGCATGGCCGATCTCACCGTGGTGCTCGAGCACGTCGACAAACCCCACAACATCTCGGCGGTGCTGCGCAGCTGTGATGCGGTGGGGGTGCTCGAGGCCCATGTGGTCAGCCTCAGGGGCCGCATCGCCACGCCCAACGACACGGCTCGCGGCAGCCAGAAATGGGTGGCGCTCCACAGCCATGCCGACAGCGCAACCTTGCTGCAACGTCTGCGCGATCAGGGTTTCAGGCTCTTCGGCACCCATCTGGGGGTGGATGCCCGCGACTATCGCGACTGCGATTTCACCGGCCCCACGGCCTTTCTGCTGGGGGCGGAGAAATGGGGCCTCAGCGCGCAGGCCGCCGCCCTGGTGGATCAGGCGGTGGTGATTCCGATGCAGGGCATGGTGCAGTCACTGAATGTGTCGGTGGCAGCCGCCACGTTGCTGTTTGAGGCCCTGCGCCAGCGGCGTGCTGCCGGCCTCATTCCCAGCGCTGGCGAAGGCGTGCCGCAGGAGCTGCGCCAGCAGCGACTGTTCGAATGGGCCTATCCCCAGGTTGCGGCCTGGTGCCGCAGCCAGGGTCGCCCCTATCCCCTGCTGGATCCCGATGGGGTGATCCTGGAAGAACTGCCGCGCACGCTGAAGATCCGCTGTTGAACGGATTTCGTTCAGGACAGCTGGACTTTCAAGTGCAGTCTCCGTTGGCGCCTCAAGGGCGCTCAAAGCGCATGGCGCTCGGCAGCCACAGCGCCAGGGCCAGCAGAGCGGCTTCAAGCAGCAGCGGCCGGCCGAAGATCACCACCACCAGCAGGGCTGCGCTGCCGATCAGCTTCAGCAGCAGGCCGATCACATCATCGGATTGGCTGATCCCTTTCAACCAGAGGACAACGGCCACCAACGTCAGGATCAGTTCCGACCACCAGGGCATGCGTCCAGCAGCGTCCACGCACCGACGTTAGGGGCGACACCCCCAGCTGGCTGCTCACCGTTCCCGTTGCGGCTGACCCGCCAGCCAGCTTTCCAGGCCTTCACCCAGAAAGGAAAGCCCCAGCACCAGCACGAACATGGCCACTCCCGGGAACAGGGCGGTCCACCAGATTCCCGTGGGGACAGCCGTGAGGGCTTGCTGGAGGTCGCCGCCCCATTCCGGAACCGTTTCCGGCAGGCCGAGCCCCAGGAAACCGAGACCACCCAGCACCAGCACCGCGTCGGCGGCGTTGAGGGTGAGCAGCACCGGTACCGAGGTGATCACATTGCGCAGCAGATAGCGGCGCAGAATCCAGACAGGGCCAGCCCCCAGGGAGCGCGCTGCCTCCACGAACAGCTCGGCTTTCACCTGGGCCGTCTGGTTGCGGACGACCCGGAAATACTGGGGCACGTAGACCACGCAGAGGGCGGCGGCGGCGTTCGGCAGCCCCCGGCCTAGCAGGAAGGCCAGCACCACCGACAGCAGCAGCACCGGCAGGGTGTAAAGCGTGTCCATCAGGAGCACGAGCAGCCGATCCACCGGTCCCCCCAGATAACCGCTCACCATGCCCAGCGGTACGCCCAGGAGCAGCGCCAGCACGAGGGCCACCAGCACCACCTGCAGGGCCACGCCGCTGCCCGCCAGGGTGCGCACGCACACATCCCGCCCGAGCCGGTCGGTGCCGCACCAGTGCTGCAGGGTCGGGGCGGCGTCGATCGGGTTGGCCAGGCCCGCATTGGGATCGGCCAGCACTCCCCACTGGATCAGCGCCGGGGTGGCCAGGGCGATCAGGGCATAGGCCAGCACGGTCAATGCCCCCCAACGGGCCATCCGGCCTGAGAGCGTTCGGGGTTGCCAGTGCCGGATCAAGGCCAAGAGAGGCATTTCGCCCCAGTGAAGCGCGGGGAGCCACGGTGGTCAGCCTGGGACTGGATCTGGGTTCCTAGCCTGAAAGGGATGACCAGTCGCTGATGACACCCGCGCGCCTGCTGATCGTCGATGACGATCCGGAACTGCGTCAGTTCCTGCGGATGGAACTGGAGACCGAAGGCTATGACTGTCAGGAGGCCGCCAGCGCCCAGCAGGCACTGGATCAGATTCGCTCCAGCAGCTGGGATCTGCTCCTGCTCGACTGGTCGCTGCCCGACCTCAGCGGTGTGGAGATCTGTCGTCGAATCCGCCAGGAGAGCATTCACACGCCTGTGCTGATGCTCACGGCCCGCGACGAGGTGCGAGAACGGGTGGAAGCGCTCGATTCCGGCGCCGACGATTACCTCACCAAACCCTTCTCGCTTGAGGAGCTGCTGGCCCGGGTGCGCGCCCATCTGCGCCGCAGCGGCAGCAATGCCACCGATGATGGTGTGCTTTCCGTGGCCGATCTCAGCCTGAACACGGCCACCCGCGAGGTGCAGCGCGGTGAGCGGGCGATCCATCTGACAGCCCGCGAATTCGATCTGCTGGCGTTTCTGTTGCGCCAGCCCGAGCAGGTGCACGAACGTCGCCGGATCCTCGATGCGCTCTGGGGCACGGACTGGCACGGAGACGACAACCTGTTGGATGTGTATATCCGCTATCTGCGCAAGAAGCTCGAACCGCCTGGGAGCACCTCTCTGATCCAGACCGTTCGCGGAGTGGGCTTCATGATCCGGGAGGGGGCGATCCGCTGAGTGGGCAGGAGCGCCGGTCGTTGAGTCCTCTGCTGGCCGGGCCGTTTCAGCGGGATCCGGTGCTCTGATCCGCCCTCATCAGCGGCAGCAGCAGCTGAAAGTCCGCGCCAGTGCCGCAGGCCTGCTCAACCTGCACCCATCCCCCCATCGACTCGATCAGCAGCTTCACCACCGCCAGGCCGATGCCGCTGCCTCGGGTATCGAGAGCCGCCGAGCCGCGGATGAAACGCTCGAAGATCCGTTCACGCTCCTCCGGACGGACACCGGGGCCCCGGTCGATCACATGGATCACCACGGCATCGGTGGATGCCCCGGTGGAGGGGATCAGGGCTCCTGAGACCACCGCGGCCAGAAGGCGCACTTCGGCAGCTGCCGGCGAGTACCGCAGGGCATTGTCAATCACGGCCAGCAGACACTGGGCAAGGCGGTCGTGATCGCCCACCACCAGTGGCAGAGGTTGATCCAGCGCTGGGGGCTCCAGGCGAAGGCGGCCAGCCGCCGCCGGCGCCAGGCGCTCATAGACCTCGAGCAGGATGTTCTCCACATCAAGAGGATCGCGCCGCAGTTCCAGACGGCCGGCATCCTTGCGAGCCAGATCCAGCAGGTCGCTGACAAGCGCGGCCATCCGCCGTGCTTCGGCGCTGATCAGCCCCAGAGTCGGTCTCAGGGCTGTGACGTTGGCTTGCCGCTGCAGGCTCTGGGCATGGCCGGAGATCAGGGTGATCGGCGTGCGCAACTCATGGGCCACGGTGTCCACGAACTGGCGCTGGCGCTCCCAGGAGGAGGAGAGGCCCAGCGCCATGGCGTTGAATGTGGCGGCGATCGGCTGCAGCTCCCTGGGTTGCGCCGACACATCGAGCTGTTCCGGCGGTGTATCCAGGGAGCGGAAGGCAGCCAGCTGATCGCTCAGGGCCTGAAGCGGCTCCACCAGGCCACGGACCAGCAAGGGGCGCATTAGCAGAGCTGTGAGCAGGGCTGAACAGCCGGCGAAAATCGCCAGCAGCTGCAGCGAGAGGGTCTGGTTGGCGATGGCCTCCGTCACGTCCTGCCGCAGCAGCAGGCTCCGGGGCCGTCCATCGGCCAGAACCAGGCCCGTCAGGCTCTCCATCACAAGCCGGTCATGGCGATGGAGAAGCCGCACAGGCCTCCCTGGTGCGGCGGCCAGCACCTGGATCTCGAGCCCAGGCAGCAGCAGCGGCTCCAGAGGCCGACGCATCGCCGACGGGGAGGTGGAGCGCTGCCGGAGCAACTGAGCGATCTGATCGCGAAGCTGCTGATGCTCCTGGGTGCGATTGGTGCGGTTGATGCCGATCGTCAGCAGCACGAGCACCAGATAACCGGACAGAACGGCAAGGGCGGTGGCTGAACGCAGCCAGGCCTCGAGCGAAGCGGGAGAGCGGGAGCGGCTACGGCGGACGACGGCGGAGGCGGCAGCCTTCATGACAAAACCTGCTGCGTTGGCTGGCTGCCCTTGCAGAGAGACGGCAAAGGTCAGGGAACACAGTCTGCTGAGGCTGCTGAGGCTGCTGCGCTGCGATCCAAACCCATCCTTCGGACATGGCCGGAAGATGTGCTGCCTTCCCAGGGCTGCGGCATGCCTGCCGCCATCCGGGGCAGCGGAGAACCCATCGGGCCGGAGCCTTGACAACACACCGTCGAGCCTTAAAATAGGGTGAATGCCACCCAGGCTCAACCCAGCACCCCCATGGCTCCTGCATTGCGCCGCAGCTCCGGCAACTTCCAGACCCGTCTGCTGCTTCACCTTTCCAAGCGCCGCCGCCGTGCCGCCAGCGAAGGTTTCACCCTGGTGGAACTGCTGGTGGTGATTGCCATCATCGGCATTCTTGCCGCTGTTGCCATTCCCAACTTCATC
>JBAWXG010000012.1:0-39728 GCA_037144195.1 Synechococcus sp. ELA057 | reverse complement strand
CGCCCCTTTGCGGAGGTGAGCCCCCATCTGCAGGCGCACCGGGCCTGGGTGGAGGAGCTTCGGCGCCAAGGGGTGCGCATCTGCAGCGGTTATCTGGTGGATGAACAGAGCAGGCCGGGGGGCGGAGGCCTGTTGCTGCTGGAGGCCGCAGACCATGCCAGTGCCGAGGCCCTGATCCGCCAGGACCCGATGCTGACCAGCGGCAGCGTCGACTGGAGCCTGCATCGCTGGGTCAGTGCCGTGGGTGAGCTCGGATTGGACTGACCTGGACCGTGTGGTGGTGGGGGGAACTCAGACCAGGTTTCGCGATCGCCCCAGCCACAGCCCACTGAGGATGAACAGGATCACCAGGCCGAGGCAGAGTCCGGTCCAGGCCGGCAGCCCCCAGCCGCTCACCGCCAGCGGTGCCACCACGGTGATCACCCCTCCGGCCAGGAAGGGCTGAAGAATCAACTGCTTGATCGAGAAGGGTGTGAGGGAACCGTTGGTGTCGTCGGGATCGACCATGTTCAGCAGCAGCAGCCCGCTGGCCGCCACCCCCGTGGCCTGACCGAACTCGACCAGAGCCCGCTCGAACCAGCTGGGCGGCAGCAGCCGCGGCGCCAGCAGCAGGATCACCGCCAGGTTCCAGACCAGGCCCACCACCGCCAGCACCGTCAGGGGCAGCCAGTCGCGTGCCAGGAGGGACAGATCCAGGCAGGCCGTGGCAGCCGTGATCAGCAGATCGGCGCTGAGGGTGCCGATGCGGCTCTGCAGTTTGGGAATCACCAGGCCCTCGTGGCCGCTGCGCTCCAGGATCAGCCGCACCAGCAGGGATCCCACCAGCGCCAGCGGGAACACCGGCAGCGCGTCGATCACCATCGCCAGCAGTCCGCCGCTCCAGGCCGCCAGCAGCCGCAGGCCCTGCAGCATCACCCAGCCCAGCAGCACCGCTGCGCCAGCCAGCAGCAGGTTGATGGCGATCCCGGTTGGGGTCAGGCGCACCGCCGGGGAGCTCGCATCCGTCTGAGCGGCCGTGGCGGATGTCTCTGTTGCCTGTGACGCGCTCGTTGCTGCCGAGCCGGCCACCCAGCCCCGCTGACGCCCCAGCAGCACCAGCAGGCCGCCCACAAGCGTCGAAGCCAGCAGCCCCACGGTGGCCAGGGCCAGCCCAAGGGCCTCGCCGCTCTCCAGCCCCAGGCGCGCATAGGTCGGGCCCATGGCGGCAGCGGAGCCATGGCCGCCCTCATAGGCCACTTCGATCAGACAGGCCATTACCGATGGCACCCCCAGCAACGGCTGCAGCACCAGCAGCACCGCCAGACCCGCCACCAGGAACTGACCGAAGGCCAGACTCAGCGCCAGAAGCACCTGGGCCAGCAACGGGCGCTTGAGTCCGCCGATCGAGGGCAGGGGCTTGCCCAGCAGCAGGCTGGCGAACACCAGAGTCAGCAGGATCAACGGCAGTTGATCCCACAGAGGCAACACGGGCGCCGGGATCAGGGGCAGAGGCCCCCCGGGGGCCAGCAGCAACCCCAGGCCACCGGCCAGCAGCGCCTCGGGGATGCCCCATTGGTGGGTGCCCAGCAACCGACCCAGGGCGGTACCCAGCACCAGCAGCCCCGCCAGCAGCGCCATCGCCAGCACCAGGGTGGGCAGCTGGGCCTGCAGCGCGGCCCATAGCGGCAGCCAGCGTTCCAGCAGCAGCGGCAACGGGTTCATCACTGGCCCTCCGCCAGGGGCTGGGCCTCCAGGCCCAGGTGGCGCCGGAAGAAGGCTTCGGTGGCTTCGAGCACCTGCCGCTGCACCGTTCCGTCGCGGAAGCCGTGCCCCTCCGCTTCAAACAGCAGGAGGTCCACCGGCACCCCCCGCTGCCGCAACCGCTCCACCAGGATTCGGCTCTGATCTGGCGGCACCACGGCATCCTCGAGTCCGTGAAAGACGATCAGCGGCCCCCGCAGGCGATCCACCTGCCCCAGCGGCGAACGCTGTTCGTACAGCGCCCTGGCCTGCGGCCAGGGGCCCACCAGGGTGTCGAAGTAGCGCTCTTCGAAGCGGTGATCGCTCTCGGCCAGGGCCGTCAGGTCGGTCACCGGGTAGCGCACGGCACCGGCCCGGATCGTGTCATCGCGGGCCATCGCCGCCAGCACGGTGAATCCTGAGGCGCTGCTCCCCTCCATGGCGATGCCTGCGGGATCGGCTCGGCCTTGGTCAATCAGGGCCTCGGCGGCGGCCAGGCAATCGTCCACATCCACCACCCCCCACTGACCATCCAGCCGTTCCCTGTAGGCCCGGCCGAAGCCGGTGGAGCCGCCGTAGTTCACATCCACCACCCCCCAGCCGCGGCTGGTCCAGAACTGGATCGTCAGGCTGAGGCCCGTGCGGGCCATCCCGGTGGGGCCGCTGTGCCCGCGGATCAGCAGCGGTGCCGGCTTGCCGTCCCAGGCCTGGGGCGGGTAATACCAGGCCTGGGTGGGCCGATCGCCATGGCCCGGGAACCAAAGGCCCTCGGCTCTGCTGAGGCTGGCGGGATCCCAGCGACGCGGGTCTGCCGGGTGATGACTCCAGCCCCCTTCCTCGACATTCAGATCGAGCAGTCCGGCGCTCTGCTCGGGACCGCTGGCGATCGCCACAAGACGGCCCGCCTCAGCGCTCAGGCCGGCCAGATCATCGAAGGGCAGGGCGATCGGCTCCCAGCGCATTGCTCCTGCCAGGGCGTGGGGTGCCGCCGCCATGGCGCCATCGCCGGCGACCTGCGGCAGCAGCCTTCCCAGCTGCCAGCGCCCCTCGCTGCAGGCGGCCGCCACTAACTGATGGCCATCCCAGGCGGTTGTGCGCATGCCGGCCACCCACTGGGGCATGGCGAATTCGGCGTGCATCGGCAGCAGAGGTCTCCAGCAGGGCGGCTGCGACGCTTCCAGCCCCACGGCACCCTGAAGCACCTCGAGGTTCCACCAGCCGCTGCGGTCGTTGGCCACCACCAGAGCGTCGCCGGCCCACAACGGCTGGAACACCGAGACGCCGACTGGATCGGCCGGCGTGCTGCCGGACACGTGCCGTGGGTTGATCAGCCGCCCATCCGGGTCGAAGGATCCCAGCCACAGCTGGCAGCGGTCCCATGGCAGGCAGGGCTGCTGCCAGCTCACCCAGGCCAGATGCGTTCCGCACGGGCTGAGCACGGCATAGCCGCAGAAGTCAGGACTGATCCACAGCGGCGTCGGTTCCCCCCCGGCCAGGGGCACCGCCACCAGCTGATCCACACCATCTCTCTCCAGCACACCGATCCAGCGGTCCCGCTGCCGATCGATCAGCCCATCGCCGTAGAGGCCATTTTCGCTCTGTGGAGGGGTGATTCGATGGGCCTGGGGTGGCTGCCCGGAGGCGATGGCCTGTGCCAGATCCAATCGCCAGAGCGAACGGCCCCGTTCCGCTACCACCACCGCGGTGTCAGCGTCGACAGCGAAGACGCCGCCGCCATAGCCATGGAGGCCGCTGCGCAGATCCAGCTCGGGGGTGAGCTCGAACCGCTCGCAGCCCTGGTGCTGCAGGAAAAGGGAGGTCCGACCCCGCTGAGCTGGCAGTTGTTCCAGCCAGAACAGCCGGCCTCCCTGAAGCAGCGGCTCCTTGAACACCGGGGTGGCCCCCAACACCTGTGACGCCGGCAGCGGTTCCCGCGCTGCGTTCGGTGTGGTCGTCTCCAGGAACGCTGAAGGCAACGGATGGTCCGCCTGGGATGAGCTCATGGCTTCTACAATGAACCTCAACTTTCTCGATGTCCGTTTGGCGCGCAGCTTCGCCCAGTTGGCCCGCGCCGCCGAGCAGGGCAACCGCACGGTTCAGGTGCCGAAGCAGGCGCTGGAGACGCCGCCGCTGCCGATCCACACGCTCGGTTCCACTGAGCTGCGCACCCATGCCCGGCGGATCAGCAAGGTGGATGAGAGCGTCCGCGATCTCGCCCGCGACATGCTCCGCAGCATGTACTCAGCCCATGGCATCGGCCTTGCGGCACCGCAGGTCGGGGTGCACAAACAGCTGCTGGTGATCGATCTCGATCCCGAGGAGGCCAGCTCGCCGCCGCTGGTGTTGATCAACCCCGAGATCACCGCCTTCGGCTCCTCGCTCAACACCTATGAGGAGGGATGTCTCAGCATTCCCAAGGTGTATCTGCAGGTTGTTCGGCCCTCCACCGTTGAGGTGAGCTTCCGTGACGAGCTCGGCCGGCCCAGGCGGCTCAAGGCCGACGGTTTGATGGCCCGGTGCATCCAGCATGAAATGGATCACCTCAATGGGGTGTTGTTCGTCGATCGGGTCACCGATGAGCTCAGCCTCAACGAGGGGCTGCAGCAGCAGGGGTTCGACCGCAACGACGTCCAGACGATCCGCTGACCCAACCCACCAGGACGCAACAGCCATGCCGATGAAACCCCTGGCCGGTCTGTTTCTGGCACTCGCCTGCGTCCTCGGCATTGCCGCCACCGGTTCGGTGTTCGAGCTCGCCTACGGCGATCCCGATCTGGGGGTGACCACCACCAGCTGGATCCTGGGCCTCAGTCTCCCCGGCACGGTGCTGACGTTGCTGCTGGCCATCCGGATCAATCGCCCCGTCTGATTCGGCTGCAGCCGTTTCCGCTTCGACGGGGCCGGTCCTCAGGCCGGCCCGCGACGCCCCTTCTCCCCTGGAGATGAATGCGGTGCCTGCATACGATTCGTCAGCTCCGTCGATCCTGCAGCCCTCGTGATCCGTGCCCTGAGCTTCCCCTGGCGCCTGCGTCCGCTGGCCGCGCTGATGCTGGCGGCGTCGGCTGCGTTGACCGTCGCACCCGTTCGTGCCCAGGCCCTGTTCGATGCCGGTGAACTGGTCCAGGAGCGCTTTGTGCTCGTCGCGGCCCCGATCGGGACCAGTGACCGCTACCAGCTCAACATCTATGAGCAGATCACGGATCGCCGCCCCTGCTACACCTACGGCCCCGGGCTGCCGGCCGCGGTGAACCCGCTGCTTGGCACCTTCGATTTCACGGGCATCTGCAACCGCTACATCGATGCCAATGGGTATTCACTGCGGATCGGCGGCACCGATCTGGCGACTCTCTATCGCCTCACGGTCCGCAATGACGCCGGCGGCACGCTTCTGATCGCGGCCCCCGCCAAGGAGGGCGCCGGGCCCGAGATGGTGATCGCCCGCTCCGGAGGGCCGATCAGCGGCTTCCACCGGTTGCAGTTCGAGCCCGGCTGGAAGCTGATGCGCCGGCAGTTCGGCGGCAGGCGGCTTGGACATGTGTACCTGTACGCCGTCGCCTCACCGGTGGCGACCGGCCAGTCTCCCGACCCCCAGGCCGTCCCTGCCAGCTCGGCCACGCCTGCCACGCCGGTGCCCCCCGCCAATGCTGTGCCCCCTGCCAAAGCTGTGCCCCCTGCCAAGGCTGTCGCCGTGCCGCCCACCCAGCCAGCAGCTGCAGTGACACCGCCACCAGCTCTGGGCGCCCCGGCAACATCCGCGAAACCGGCGTCAAAAGGGGTGTCGCAGGTCCCATCAGCTGCGGCCTCGAAACCCAGGCCCTGAAAATGCGGCAGGCGCGCCTTGCTACATTGAGGGGCTTGAGCACACTCCGCAGCAGTTCATGACCCAGGTCACGGTCGGCGAAAACGAAGGCATCGAGTCAGCGCTGCGTCGCTTCAAGCGCCAGGTGTCCAAGGCCGGCATCTTTGCGGATCTCAAGCGTCTGCGTCACCACGAGACGCCGACAGAGAAATACAAGCGCAAGGCCCAGCAGCGCCGTCGCCGTCGCTGATCGCTCCGGTCAGTGGGCCTTGTGCCTGTGAATCCGCTTCCGTTCGCCGGCTCCGGCCTGGTCCTGGCGATCGGGTTGTAATGCCGTGGCGAGCAGCAACCGGTGCTTTTCCCTATGGGCGGGTCGCGGTTCCGGGATCAGGGTGGAAGAACCTTGCCACCAGGCCATGGCCCGCTCCCTCCCCGCAACAGCGATGCTGTCTGGCCCGGCGCCCGAGACCGGACAACCATCCCCATGGCATGCCTTCGGTGTCTGGCTTGCCGAAACGCTCAACCATGCGTTTGGCAATCCTCGGGAAGAGGCGGCCCATCAACCGCCGCTGGTGGGCGTTCAGCCCTATCGCGACCGGCCTCGGCGACGCCAACAACGCCACTGGGATTGACCAGCCCTCCTGCCGCTTGCAGGTGGCAGCAGGATCGGTTCCTTCCAGCCCGAAAGAGCGGGATCAGCTGCAGGCTGAGCCGCTGCCTGCAATGGCGGAGGCCTGGATCAGATCGAAGCTTCTGTAGGAGAGGGCTTCGCTGATGGCTGCGGCGCCCGTCTGGCGCTCCCCAGTCAGGTCGGCAATGGTGCGCGCCACCCTGAGCAGCCTCATTCCGCTGCGGGCCGAGAGTCTGCGCCGCTCGATCGCCCTTTGCCAGAGATGGCCGGCTTCCGGCGTGAGCCGGGCCGTCTGCACCAGATCTTCGCCGGCGAGGGCCGCATTGGTGCAACGCCCCGGATTGCGTTCCGCCATGCGCTGGCGTGCCTGACGCACCCTCCGGGCAACCACGGCACTGGTTTCTGGCTTGGCCAGATCCGCTGCTGACAATTTCTCCTTGATGCGGGCCTGGTCTGAACGGAACGGCGCGGTCAGGCACTGACTGGAGGGTCTGCGCATCACCACCTGCAGATCGAGCCGGTCCAGCAAGGGGCCTGACAATCGTCCCCAGTAGCGGAGTCGGACGCCTTCCCCGCATTCACAGCTGCCATCACCGTCGCCGTAGCGGCCGCAGGGGCAGGGATTGGTCGCTGCGATCAGGGTCACGCGGCATGGAAATCGGCAACGCTGACGGGCACGGCTGATCAGCACCTCCCCCTCCTCAAGCGGTTGGCGCAGCAGATCGAGGGTGTCGCGCCGGAATTCGGCCAGTTCATCGAGAAACAGAACGCCATGGTGAGCCAGGCTCAGCTCCCCGGGGACCGGCAGGGAACCCCCGCCGATGAGCGCGGCACCGGAGCAGCTGTGATGGGGGGCGCGGAAAGGGCGTTGGCTGATCAGATCGCCGTCTTCTGCCAGCAGTCCGGCCACGGAGTGCAGCCGGGTGACTTCCAGGGCTTCGCTGCGTTCCAGCGGTGGCAGCAGGCCGGGCAGGCGTTTGGCCAGCATGGTTTTGCCACTGCCGGCCGCGCCCACCAGCAGCAGGTGATGACCTCCTGCCGCAGCGATTTCCAGGGCCCGCCTGCCATGCTCCGCCCCTCGCACGTCCATGAGGTCCGGACAGGGGTGCCGAGTGGCGGCCGCGACAGTCGCTGGAACTACGGGCGCTTTTGCGGGCTGGTTCAGGATCTGAAGCACCTCCGTCAGGCTCTGGGCTCCCCAGACAGCCAGGCCCTCGACCAGGGCCGCCTCGCGGACGTTGGCGGCGGCCACCACCAGCCCACGCGCCCCCGCCTGGTGAGCCGCCATCGCCATGGCGAGGACGCCCCTCACTGGCCTGCAGCGGCCATCGAGCCCCAGTTCGGCAGCGCTCCAGATGCCAGCCAGCCGCTCCGCCTCCATCTGGCCGCTGGCCACCAGCAGCCCTAGGGCGATCGGCAGATCGAAGCCTGGACCTGCCTTGCGCAGATCAGCAGGAGCCAGGCTCACGACCACCCGGGTCAACGGCACTCTCAGGCCGCTGTTGCGCAGGGCGGCCCGCACCCGTTCGCGTGCCTCCTGCACCGCGGCATCCGGCAGGCCCACCAGCTGCAGCCCCGGAAGGCCGGGGGCGATATCGACCTCCACGTTCACCTCCACGGCCTCAAGGCCGCGCAGTGCCGATCCGCTGCAGCGCGCCAGCATCTGGTTTCCTGTCACTGCCTGGTTAATGCCACCCTCTGTCACACCCCCCGGCAGCCGGAGCGCTTGCCTTGTGCCCGGGCGGCCAGCAGACTCCCGCCACGACAGCGTCTGAGGAGCCACTGCCCATGACCACGGAACCCCAGGGCGACACGATCTTCGGGCGCATCCTGCGGGGAGAGATTCCCTGTGACGCGGTGTACAGCGATGAGCTCTGCCTCGCGTTCCGCGATGTGGCTCCGCAGGCACCGGTGCATGTGCTGGTGATTCCGCGTCAGCCGATCACCCGCCTGGCTGATGCCGCCCAGGCGGATCAGGCTCTGCTCGGACACCTGCTGCTGGTGGCGGCCAAGGTGGCACGCCAGGAGGGGTTGGAGGATTTCCGCCTGGTGGTCAACAGCGGCGCCGGTGCCGGCCAGACGGTCTTCCATCTGCACGTGCATGTGCTGGGCGGCCGTCCACTGGCCTGGCCTCCCGGCTGATCTCACCGCATCCGTTGACCTTGATCGGAGCCTGCGCCTTGGGCGCTGTCCAGGCTGACGTCGCTCCCGCCCCTTGAGCAGCGACAATTCGGGGACCAAGGCTGCCGTCATGACCCCCATCAAGGCCCTCCGCCAGCAACTGGGAAAGCTGCAGCGTCTGGCCCAGCCCTATTTCCTGCCCCTCGACGGTGGCGGTGCCGGCAGCGCCTGGCAGTTCCTCCTGTTGATGATCGCCATGCTGGCGGTGGTGGTCGGCACCACCCTGCTGCTGCTGACAGGCTTTGTCGCGATCACCGGAGCGCTGATCCCCCAGCTGCAGGAGCGCTTCCTGCCAGGGGTGCCCGAATGGGTCGGCGGCATCTGGCAGGGCTGGATCGGCAAGCTGGTGATGGCCTGCTTTGTGGCCGGCCTGCTCGTCTTCGGGGCGCTGCGTCAGCGGCTCCGCCAAGGGCGGTGGCTGCCGTGGCTGCTGCTGGGTGTGATTGTGCTGTTGATTCTTGTCATCAATGGCATCAATGTTGGGATCAGCTATGTGGCTCGAAATATCGAAAATGCGCTGGTTGCCTACAAGCAAGAAGAGTTCTGGAACATCGTCGTGATCTATGCGGGCTGCCTGGTGGCCGCCCTGCCGATCCGCGGACTGCAGGGCTACCTGGTTCCCAGACTTGGTCTGCTCTGGCGCCAGTGGCTCACCAGCAGGTTGATCGGCCGCTACATGGAAAACCGGGCTTATTACATCCTCAACCCCAATGACGAAAGCCAGGAGGAGATCGATAACCCTGACCAGCGGATCTCACAGGATGCCAACAGCTTCACGGTTCAGAGTCTCTCGTTCACCGTCGGGGTGTTTGAAGCGCTGCTCACGTTTGTCAGCTTCATCATCGTGCTGTGGACCATCAGCACCAAGCTGGCACTTGTTCTGCTGTCCTATTCCGTGATCGGTACGGCAGTGATCGTCTTTGCCGGACGCAAGCTGGTGCAACTCAACAATCAGCAGCTCAAGCTCGAGGCCGATTTTCGCTATGGCCTTGTCCATGTGCGCGACAACGCTGAAGCCATCGCCTTCTACAAAGGTGAGGACGTGGAGCGGCGCGAGGCTGACCGCCGCCTTGATGGTGCGATCACCAACTACAACCGACTGATCATCTGGAGTGCTGTGATCACGGTGATTCAGCGTTCCTACGACTATTTTTCCCGTTTTCTGCCCTGGCTTGTGATCGCCCCGCTCTACTTCCTGAAGCTGAAGGACTATGGGGTCTTCGGCCAGGCTGGTATCGCGTTTTCGCAGGTGTTTTTCTCGGTCAGCTTCATCGTCAACAACATCACCGAGCTGGCCGCATTCTCCGCCTCGATCAGCCGCCTGGAGGGGTTCCAGAGCAAGGTGGAATCCTTCGCCGCTGGAGCATCCTCCAGAGTCGAAGCCGCCGCGGTCGAGCGGGAAGTGGTCAGGTCGGGGGGGGCGATCACGCTGCAGCATGTCGATCTGGTGCCCCCTCGCAGCGAAAGGCTGCTGATCCACGATCTGAGTCTCAGCATCACCGCCGACCAGCGCCTGCTGGTGGTGGGCCCCTCGGGATGTGGCAAGACTTCCTTCCTGCGGTTGATCAGCGGCCTGTGGTCGCCCGGTGCCGGCAGCCTGCAGCGCCCACCGGAGGGTGAGCTCCTGTTCATCCCGCAGAAGCCCTACACCCTGCTGGGCAGCCTCCGGGAACAGCTCTGCTACCCGCAGGCTCCCGATCGCTTCAATGACGATCAGCTGCGGCATGTCCTTGAGGAGGTGCGGCTCGGCGAGCTGATCCAGCGCTATCCCGACCTCACGATCAAGCAGGACTGGCCTCGGGTCCTCTCCCTGGGTGAACAGCAGCGTCTGGCCTTTGCCCGCCTGCTGCTCAATGCTCCGCGCTTCGTGGTGCTCGATGAGGCCACCAGCGCCCTGGATGTGGCCACGGAACACCGCCTTTATGAGCTCCTGCTGCAGCGCGAGATGGCCTTCGTCAGCGTCGGTCACCGCCCGACCCTGACCCAGTATCACGACACGGTGCTGGAGCTTGACGGCCAGGGTGGCTGGCGCCTGATGCCCGCAGCCGGCTATAGCTTTGGCGTCACGTCCTGACCGATTCGATGCAACCCCTCCGATGAGTGAGAGCGACACCCCTCCCGCAGCGGCAACCGGAGCCTCCGCATCCGAGCAGACTCCCGCGGTTCCGCCCACCAGCGCCACCACCCGCGACCTGCCTGCCTTCGGTTGGAGCGCCTATGCCGAGCGGATCAATGGCCGTTTCGCCATGGTGGGATTCGTAGCCATCCTCGTGATCGAGGCAATCAGCGGCGACACCTTCCTTCATTGGGCCGGCCTTGTGCCTTGAAATTTGGGATCTCACGCCCAGGCTTCTGAGTTCTCTCAGGGGAGTTCCACCAGATCGATCTGCCAGATCCCGTCGCGGCTCACCTCCACCGCCAGGGTGCGGCCTTCCGGATCGAAGGCCAGCTGCCGCGGCACGCCTGCAGGCATCAGTGGGATCGTTTGCGTACTCGCGAAGGCGCGCCGGTAGAGCACCAGCTCGGTGCTGCCCTGGCGCTGGCGCACCACGGCCAGCCGATCGCCGCGGGCATCAACAGCCACACTCACCGGCTGGGCATCGGGACGGTTGAGGCCTGGCAGGGGCAGGGGGCGCTGGCGTTCCAGATCGATCAGCACCACCCGCTCGCGCCCGCCGCGGCCCTGAATCAGTGCCAGCACCCCATCGCCGAGGGAGGCCGCGCGGCTGCTGCCTTCCAGTGCCAACGCACGATCAAGGTCCGTCAGGGGCCTCGGGCTCTCGCCCATGCAGCCGCTCAGGGTCGTGGTGAGCAACAGCACGGCGCCGATCAGCCAGCGGCGTGAGGGGCGGCTCACGGCTGCTCCGGCGCGGTGGGTCCGCCTCCCTGAAGCAGCAAGCCGGAAGGCCGCTCTGGCTCCAGCATGCCCCGCAGATCGAACAGGCGCAGCTCGCCCCGGCCATCACGATCCACCTCGATCGCCAGGATGCGGGCGTCGGGGGAGAGGCTGATGCGCGTCGCCTCCTGACCCATCGGCAGCGGCAGGCGATGCAGCCTTCCGGTGGACCGATCCCACACCGCCGGTAGCGCCCGTTCCCCTTGGCGCAGCAGCAGCGCCAGATAGCGGCCGTTGCGGCTCAGAGAGGGGGATTGATGGGGCATCCAGCGGCTGAGGGGGCCAATCCCAAGTCGCCGTCCCGAGGGTTGCTCCTGGAGCAGGAGTTCACGGCGGCCGCTGCTGCTGATCACGCTGGCGAGCAGCCGGGCGCCGCTGCTGAGCGCGGGATCCTCGCGGTTGTTCAGCCCCAGCCCTGCCGGTGCCGCCAACCGCTGACGGCCCCCCAGGGCTCCGCATCCGCCCAGAGCGAGCAGCAGCAGGCTGCTGACGACGAGGGCTGCAGGGGATACCGGAGCCTTCCGCTCAGTCGTCGAAGCGGGAGCTGTTGTCACGCGGTGCCGCTGGATCGTTGCCGGGCCTGCGGCTGGGCTGATCGTCCAGCGGAGAGAAATCGGCATCGCGAACTGCGCTGGCTGTGGAGCCCTGACGCCTGATCGGGGTTCCCTGGGGAACCCCACCACTGCCAAGCGGCCTGGATTCTGCGCTCGATGCCCCACGGTTGTCGCTGACCGCATCCGTGCTGCCAGGTCGGCGAGACGAGCGAAGCGGCGGTTCGGCGCTGGGTGTGGGTCTGCTGCCGCGGCGGGGCTCGGGAGCAGTGTCGCGGTCCCGTCGCCGTGCACCGAAGGGTGGCGATGTGGGGCGGGAGGATGCTGTGCCGTATCGGGCGCTGAGCGATTCTTCACCCCAGCCGGATGCCGGCACGGAGGGACGGGGAGAACCGTCATCACGGGCGGGCCGGTCCCAGTCTTCGCTGGCATCGCGGCGGCTGGCTGCCCGCTCAGGAATGGCTGCCCGGCTGCTGCGGCGTGGGCGGTAGAAGTCTTCGTCCTCCTCCTGGGAGCGGATCCTGCGGCGGATCGGCTCAGGCTGATCGAAGCGTTCGCGGTCGACATCACCTCCACCGCCGAGACCACCACGGGGGCGGAACGGCGCTGGCTCTTCATCATCGAAATACGAGGAGCGGCGGGCCTGCTCGGTGGTCACACCCCGAAGCCGCACACTCTCGTAGGCAAAGAAGACCGTGGTGCCGGCCAGCAGGAACTGGCCGAACTGGAGGATGGGATCGAGCCTCCAGCCCTGGAAAAACAGGATTCCGCCGCAGAGCAGTCCCACGGCCGCGAAGAACACGTCGTAATCGCGGGCAAGGGCCGGCTTGAAGTTCCTCATGAAGTAGAGGAATGCTCCACCCACCGCCAGCACGATGCCGACGATGCTGGCCCAGTTCAGAGACGCATTGACCAAGGCTGACCCTCGAGGGCTGATGCTCAGCTCACTCTAGGCGTGGCGTCGAGGTGAGCCGTTGAAGCCTGCCCAGGCTGCCGGCTGGATGGGCTCAGAGGCGGCGATCCAGCCGGTCGTTCTGGCTGATGAAGAACAGGGCGATGCTGATGGGGACCACCACGATCACCGCTCCCCAGAGGAGGCTGCTCAGGAAGTTGGCCAGGGAGGGGGTCATGGCGCGCTTGCGGGGCGTTGGAGTTGGACGGGATCCTAGGCAGTCGACGCGGCTCACTAGCATCGACCTCCCTGTTGCTTAGAGCTTTGTGACGGCGATGGTGTTCGCTTCTGCTGCGCTTCTGCCCCTGCTGCACCAGGCCCTGGGGTTGTTGCTCGCCGGCTGGACGCTGCTGTTCCTGTTCCGCATCGTGTTGACCTGGTACCCCCAGTTCAGCCTGGAAAGCGGGGCTCTGAGGCTGGTGGGGCTGCCGACCGAATTCCTGCTCGCACCCACCCGACGGCTGATTCAACCGATCGGTGGCGTCGATGTGGCACCTGTGGTCTGGGTGGGCCTGATCAGCCTGTTGCGGGAGCTGCTGGTGGGGCAGCAGGGACTGCTCACCCTGGTGATGCTGCGCGCGCACGCCCTGGCTTGAGCGCAGCGTTGAGCGCGGTCCGCCGGGGTTCCCTCCCCGAAGCGATCAGAGCATCTCCTGCTCCACGAATTTCGTGTGCACCTGAGCCTGCTGGAACTCCGGCCGCTCGAGCAGTGCCAGATGGAAGGCGATGGTGGTGGGAATGCCGGTGACAGCGCATTCCGACAGCGCACGCTTCATCCGCCGGAGGGCATGGTCCCGGTCGACACCCCAGACGATCAGCTTGCCGATCAGGGAGTCGTAGAAGGGAGGGATGTCGTAGCCCGTGTACACGTGGCTGTCGATCCGTACACCGGGTCCTCCGGGAGGCAGCCAGCCCGTGATCCTGCCCGGGGCTGGACGGAAATTGTGGCTGGGGTCTTCGGCGTTGATGCGGCATTCGATCGCATGGCCGCTGATGCGCACGTCCTCCTGGCGAAGGCTGAGGGGCTCCCCGCCGGCAATGCGCAGCTGCTCGGCGATCAGATCGATGCCCGTCACCATTTCCGTCACCGGATGCTCCACCTGGATCCGGGTGTTCATCTCCATGAAGTAAAAGCCCCCGTGGCGATCCACCAGAAATTCCACGGTGCCGGCTCCCTCGTAGCCGATGCTCCTGGCGGCGGCCACCGCGGCATCACCCATGCGGCGGCGCAGCTCCGGATCCAGCCCCGGGCTGGGAGCCTCCTCCAGCAGTTTCTGGTGGCGACGCTGGATCGAGCAGTCCCGTTCTCCAAGATGGATCACATTGCCGTGGCGGTCGGCGAGCACCTGCACCTCCACGTGCCGGGGGCGCTCAATGAATTTCTCCATGTAGAGGCCGGGATTGCCGAAGGCCGCCTCCGCCTCGCCCTGGGCTCCGCGGAACAGGCTCTCCAGTTCGGAGGCCGACGGCACCAGCCGCATGCCCCTGCCGCCACCGCCTGCGGTGGCCTTGATCATCACCGGGTAGCCCATGCGCCCGGCCACAACGGCGGCTTCCTCGGGGCTGGCGAGCAGGCCCTCACTGCCGGGAATGGTGGGAACGCCCACGCCCTGCATGGTGGCCTTGGCGGTCGATTTGTCGCCCATCGCCAGGATCGAGGCGGCTGATGGACCCACGAAGGTCAGCCCATGGTCCAGGCACTTCTCGGCGAAATCGGCGTTCTCAGCAAGGAATCCGTAGCCGGGATGGATGGCATCGGCGCCGCGGGAGGTGGCCGCCGCAAGGATGTTGGGAACGTTCAGATAGCTGCGGCTGCTGGGGGCGTCTCCGACGCAGACCGCCTCGTCGGCCAGCTGGACATGCAGGGCATTGCGGTCGACCGTGCTGTACACCGCCACCGTGGCAATCCCCAGCTCGCGACAGCTGCGCAGGATCCGGAGAGCAATCTCACCTCGATTGGCGATCAGCAGTTTGCTGATGGGCATCCGCGCAGGGGCAGCCAGGGCTGTAAAGGCCGCCGGCGACTGTATCAGCGCTGACTCTTGCTGGCGTCCGGGGCCCAGCTCCATGATGGGTATAGTGCTCGCCGGGCTGGCTGCCGCCGGCTCACGACTCTCCGCCATCGCCCGAGCTCAGTCTCCTGTCGAACAGCGGAGTTGTTGCACCGCCGGTGGATTCCGTTCTCCCCCTGTGGAAGGTCGGATTCATCCCAAGGTTGTCTCCCAAGCGAGATCACCTCAGTGACCTGCCGTGTTCCAGGGTTCATCCGCCATCTCCCGATGGCCGTGTCACCAATCCTCCCTCTCTGGTGATCGATGCCCTCAAGGAGCTCCGGCTTCGGTTGCCACCTCGAACAATTACCAGCTCGGTAATGTTCAACCACGCGGATGTGGTGGAATTGGTAGACACGCACGTTTGAGGGGCGTGTGGCTTCGGCCTTGCGAGTTCAAGTCTCGCCATCCGCATGACACCGACGGGAGAGATCGCACCCTTGGGCAGGCCCATCTCCCGGGGCGAAGCTGCTCCCGCTGATGCCCGGGCCCTGATCGTTCTGGTCAGCAATGGTCCCGGCGAACTCAGCACCTGGGTGAGGCCCCTGGCTCTGCGCCTCCACCGCGAGCTCGCCTTGCGCCCGCAGGATCCTTCAGCTGCTGTGGCCCTGCGTTTGCTGCTGGTTCCCTGCCCCAATGCCACCGGCCAGGAGCATCACGTGGCCGAAGGCTGGGGTCTGTTTGATCAGGTGATCCCAGCGCGTCGGTTCTGGTGGTTGCTGCTGCGCCCGGCGCGCTTCGGCCGTTGGCCAGGCCAGGGGGTTGTGGTGTTTCTGGGAGGGGATCAGTTCTGGACGGTGCTGCTGTCCGCGCGCCTGGGGTATCGCCATCTCACCTACGCCGAATGGGTGGCTCGCTGGCCCCGCTGGAACGATCGCATTGCCTTGATGGGGCCTGCGGCGGCCAGGAGGCTTGGGCAGCGCTGGCGCTCCAGGGCTTTTGAGGTGGGTGATCTGATGGCGGATCTCTCCGAATCGGCACGCGAGGACACGCCTCTTCCCGGTGCCGGTCCCTGGGTGGCTCTGCTGCCCGGCTCCAAGCGGGCCAAGCTGCAGGTCGGTGTTCCCTTTCTGCTGGAGACCGCGGATCGCCTGGCGGCGCTGCGGCCGGACTGCCGTTTCCTGCTGCCGGTGGCTCCCACCTCCTCGGTGTCCGAATTGCAGTCCTATGCCGGTGAGGCCAATCCGGTGGCCTGTCACTACAGCACCGGCGTCCCGCGGCGCGAGGGCGATGCGCTGATCACAGCTTCCGGCACCCGGATCCTCGTGCTGGAGAGCCATCCCGCCCATGGGGCCCTCAGCCAGTGCGCCCTGGCTCTGACGACGGTGGGAGCCAACACGGCGGAGCTCGGCGCCCTGGGGCTGCCGATGATCGTGCTGTTACCGACCCAGCACCTTCAGGTGATGCAGGCCTGGGACGGCTGGCTTGGCCTTGTGGCGCGACTGCCTCTTTTGCGGCGGCTGCTCGGTGTCGTGCTGACGGCCTGGCGCCTGCGCCATCGTGGTTTTCTCGCCTGGCCCAACATCGCGGCGGGGCGCCTGGTGGTGCCTGAGCGGGTGGGAGCGATTGAACCGGCTGCCATCGCCGCCGAGGCGGCGGACTGGCTGGATCATCCCGACAGGCTGGCGTCCATGGCGGCGGATCTGGCATCCCTGCGGGGCCAGCCTGGTGCGGTGGCGGCTCTGGCCTCTCTGGTGCGCCAGTTGCTGCCAGCCGGCATGGCCGGGGAGCCGCCTGGCTAAGGTCTGCCCAGCACCTATCGCGCCATGTCGGGCACCGCCGATACCGGTTCCACCCCGGATGCCTCCGTTTCAGCCTGCGGCCTCGACAGCGGCCTCAGCCGGGATGCCTCCGAGGAGAGCTGGCGCCAGAAACTGACGCCCGAGCAGTTCCGCATCACGCGTCAGGGCGGCACCGAGCGCGCCTTCACCGGCGAATACTGGAATCACAAGGCAACGGGTCTGTACCGCTGCGTCTGCTGCGGCGCGGAACTGTTCAGCTCCGCCACGAAGTTCGATTCCGGAACGGGCTGGCCCAGCTTCTGGGATGGCATGAACCCTGAATCGATCAGCACCCTGACCGACACCAGCCATGGCATGGTGCGTACCGAGATCCGCTGCAGCTCCTGTGAGGCCCATCTCGGTCACGTGTTCCCCGATGGGCCTGCACCTACAGGGCGCCGCTATTGCGTGAACTCCGCTTCGCTGCGGTTCGAAGCTCCCTGAGCGGCGATCCTGGATCGCCTCACCAGGGGTCGTTGAGCACCTCGGGTTCGACATCGATCGGCTCGCGCTCGATCGAGGGGCGTTGGGCTCCTCGTGGTCTGGGTTCCGCCCAGGGATCGGCGCCCGGATCTGAGGGCCCTCGCTCCTGCGGGTTGATCGGGCGGGCCACGGGATTGTCCGGCTCGGATGAGCGGCGGCCAGACCTTTCGCCCTGCAGGGAGAGGGGCTCGCGTTCGCCCTCGCGTCTGGAACTGCTGCGATCTCCGGCGCCTCGATCCAGGCTGGGGCGACCGGTGTCGTAGGGATCAGGCTCGATACGACTGCCGCGCAGGTCCTCGGCGTCAGCACGATCCCTGCCGAAGCGCTCGGGAACGTCCCGGTCTCCAGGACCGGGCCCCCGCCTGGGATACCCCTCGTTTCCGTCGCTCCACCTGTCCCGGATGCCGCTCTCTTGGTCATCGTCGGCGTAGCGCTCCCGCCGAGCAGGCTCGCGGCGCGAGAGATCCTCGTCATCGAGGTACAGGCGCTGGCGCAGGGGCTCGCGCTCCCGCCGATCCTCAAGCTCCAGATAGTCGAGCTCCCGTTCCGGTGCCACTGCCCTGCTGGTGGCCGGTTGGATCCGCCGTTGTTCCAGGCTGCTGGGCTGCCCCGCAGGCAACTGGTTCTCCGCTGGGATCACGCCGCCACGGAAGCGCTCCCGCTCCTCCCGTTCCCAGCTGCTGCCACCGATGCCGAGCTTCTCCAGCAGTCCGGTGCCGAGCTGCTTGAGCTTCTCTTCGGCGCCCTCGTAGACAATGATGCGGTCAGTGCCGCTGCTGACGATCTCGCCGACCCCCAGTTCCCAGGTGCTGAGGACGCCTTCGCCCAGCAGGGGAACACCGAGGGCCCCGATCACCAGGGTGGTCAGCTCACCGGTCTCGATGTCGAAGCTGAAGCCCAGCACCCTGCCCAGCTGCTCACCCGATTCGGTGATCACCTGGCAGTTGATCACCTTGCTGTAGCGCTCAGGGTTGAAGGCCTCAGAGAGTGAATCGGCCGAATCGACCAGGATCACATCGCCGACCTGCCGGATGCTCTCCAGCGGCATCCAACGTGGCAGCCCCGGCAGGAAACGCGTCAGGGGGTTGTCCCGCAGCCCCAGGGCCACGACCTCGCGCCGGTCGATGTCGACCACCACTTCACCCACGACGCCGAGCCGCCGGCCGGTGTCGCGGGTGATCACCTGCGTGCCCATCAACTCCGAGCGCAGCCACAGGCGGTCGCTGGGAGCTGCCGCGCTGGAATCCGTTCCCGGTGGAATCGAAGAGCTCAAGTCAGAGGCACCAGTCGGCCCATTGTGAACCACCCCGCCAGTCAGGCTGCCGGCGGCAAACCGACCACCTGGGTGTGGGCGCCGCGGGCCTGGGTCACGCCGATGGTGCGGGTGGCGGCTCCGATCATCGGCCGCCGGTGGCTGACCACCAGAAACTGGGCGGCATCCGCCTGACTGGCGATCAGGGCCGCCAGGCGCTCCACGTTGACGCCGTCGAGGAAGCTGTCGACCTCGTCGAGGGCATAGAAGGGTGAGGGGCGGAAGCGCTGCAGCGCGAACAGGAAGCTCAGGGCCGTGAGCGATTTCTCCCCGCCCGACATGGAGGCCAGCCGGCGCACCGCCTTGCCGCGGGGATGAGCCACCAGGGTGAGCCCCCCATCGAGGGGGGCTTCCGCGTTCTCCAGCTGCAGGTGGCCCTCGCCGTCCGAAAGGCCGGCAAAGATCGTTCGGAAATGAGCGTCGACGGCGCGGAAGGCTTCCAGGAAGGCCTCGAGGCGGAGGGTGGCCACGGTTTCAATGCGAAGCAGCAGCTCCTCGCGCTCCTTGCGCAGGACCTCCAGCCGCTCTTCCAGCTCGGCCAGGCGCTGCTCGAGTTCCTCCAGCTCCTGGAGCGCCAGCATGTTCACCGGTTCGAGCGCCTCCATGCGCTGCTGCACCCGGCGCAGCTCCTCCTGCAGGGCTTCGAGACCGGCATCGCGCAGCTCCTGAGGGAGCTCCGGTCTCGGATCAGGCAGCTCTCGCTCGAGTTGCTCGCAACGCAGGGTCTCGGCGCGCCGCTCCTCAGCCAGGGCCTGTTCCTCTTCTCCCAGGCGCTGCAGATCCCACTGGTGCTGCTGCAGCACCTGGCGCAGACGGCCCAGCTCCGCCTCGGCGCCGTCGCGGGCGCGCCGCCGCTCGCCGAAGAGAGCCACAAGCTCGGATTGCTGCGCCTCCAGCTGGGCCCGCCGCTGCTGATCGCTCTGTTGCTGCTGCTTCCACTGCTCGCGCTCGGCCACCAGTGCCCGCACGTCCTCGGCCAGCCGCAGTTCGTCGCGGGCCAGCCCGGATGCCTGCCCGTCCAGCCGCTCGGCCGAGAGGGCTCGCTCCCGCTTGAGTGCCAGCAGTGCATCCCGCTGCTGCCTGGCCTCGCTCAGGGCGTGGTCCGCCGCCTCCAGCTCCGATCGCAGGGCCTGCCAGCGGTCGCCGTCTCCATCATTGCTGGCCTCGGTTTCAGCCTGCTCCAGCGCGGTCAGGGCCTGTTGCAGGGGCGTGATGGCAGCGCCCAGCTGCTCAAGGCGCTGGCGGTCCTCGTGGCGCTGGTCCTGCAGGTGCTGCAGACGGCTGCGGCGTTGATCCGAGCGCTCGCGCTGGGGATCGAGCAGGCGTCTTGCCGCCGATTGCTCGGCTTCCAGGGCGGCGCGCTGCTGCTGCAGTTGCTGCAGTCGGGGGCGCGCAGTCTCGAGCTGCTGACCCAGTTCCGCCTCCCGGCGACGGCTGGCCAGAAGGGTTTCCCCCAGGTCCAGCAATCGCTTCCGCAGCGGTTCGGCTTCATCGCCGTCGTTGGTGCTTCCGAAACCGAGCTGAGACGAGCGCTGCTGCAGGCTGCCGCCGGTCATGGCACCGCTCTTCTCCAGCAGCTCGCCTTCGAGGGTCACGGCGCGGCAACGCCCCAGCTCGCGGCGGGCCTGGGAGAGGGTGTCGAACACCAGCGTGTCGCCGAAGACGTAGCGGAACACCTCGGCGTAGACGGGCTCATGGCGCACCAGATCCACCGCGCGGCCGATCAGCCCCGGTGCCCCGCTGCCGGGGCTGCCGCCGCGGGCCAGGGCGGCGGAACTGCCACTGCCGCCGGGGGCGCGCAACCGGTTGAGCGGCAGAAAGGTGAGGCGCCCCGCCCGTCGCTGCTTGAGCAGATCGATGGCGCGGGCGGCGATCTGATCGTCGTCCACCACCACCTGGGCCAGCCGGGCCCCCGCCGCGACCTCCAGGGCCAGCCGGTGGCGCTCCTCCACCTCACCGAGCTGTGCCACGGGGCCGTGGATCCCCTCCAGCCCCGATTCCAGCAGCAGCCTCAGGGCCCCTGTGCCGCGGCTTTCCTGAATGGTCTCGCGGCGGCTGTCGTGGCGAGCGATGTCGCGCTCCAGGGCCCCCTGCTCCTGCTCCAGCCGGCTGCGGGTGCGCTGCTGCAGGGCCAGCTGCTCGACAAGATCCTGCAGGCGGCGTTGCTCCTGGAGCACCTCCTCCTCAAGCTGGCGGGCCTGGTTCTCCTGTCCCTGGATCTGCCGTTCGGCCTCCTGGCTGCCTGCCTCCTCCTGCTGCTGTTCGGCCAGCAGCTCGCTCAGCCGCTCCTCACTCTGGCGCAGCCGCTCCTGCAGATGCTGCTGCTCCTGCAGGAGCGGTGAGAGCGCCTCCTGGCACTCCTGCCGTTCGCGGCTGCGGCGTTGCTGCCGCTCGAGCCAGTCACCGGAGCGGCCGGCCAGCTCCCCCAGGCGCCGGCGGGAGATCTCCACCGCTGCCTCCGCCTCGCGACAGCGCTGCTCGGCGGCATCCAGCTGGGCCTGCTCGTCATGGCCCTCAAGCTCCTGGCGTTCGCGTCGGAGCTCACCCTGCTGCCGTTGCAGCTCCTGGCGCTGCACCTGCAGGGCCTCCGCCCGTTGCTGGTGCCGCTCCCCTTGACGGCCCAGCTCACGCTCTGTGGCCTCGAGGCCTGCCAGCTCGCTCTGTACCGCCAGCAGTCGGTCCTCCCCGAGGTCTCGCACCTCGGCCTGCAGGCCCTCCAGCCGGCGGGCGGCCTCCTGCACCGAAGCCTCCGATTGAACGATGGCCTGTCGTTCCTGGTCCTGTCTCAACACCAGGGTCTGTTGCTGCTGGCTGAGGGTCTCCAACCGGCTCCGGGCCTGTTCCCAGACCAGCAGCTGCTCCTGGCCGCGACCCTCATGAAGCCGGTTGCGCAGCTCCTGATACTGGCGGGCCCGGCTGCAGTCGCGCTCCAGGCGCTGGCGGTTGCTGAGCAGCTCCTGCTCGACGATGGCGCAGCGCTCCTGCCGTTGCTGCACGTCATCGAGCTTGCTGCGCGACTGCTCGATGCGATGGTCGAACAGGGCCACACCGGCGAGCTCGTCGATGATGGCCCGACGTTCACGGGCACTCATGGTGACGATGCGCGTGACATCGCCCTGCATCACCACATTGCTGCCTTCGGGATCGACCCTCAGCCGCCGCAGCTGGGTCTGGAGCTGGGCGAGATTGCAGGCGATGCCATCGGCGCTGTAGCTGCTGCTGTAGGTGCCTCCTGGAGCGACGCGCAGCCGGCGAGTGACGCTCCACTGCTTCTGCTCGGGGCGGATCCAGGGACCCTCGTCCGGCGGTTCGAGGTCGGCTTCGGCGGCATCGGGCTGCCAGTCCTCCAGGTCGAAGTGGACCGTGACGCTGGTCTCGGCAGCCTTGCCGTCCCGCAGCATGGCGCTGTTGACCAGATCGGGCAGGCGATCGGCGCGCATGCCGCGGCTGCTGGCCAGGCCGAGGCAGAAGAGGATGCCATCAAGGATGTTGCTCTTGCCCGATCCATTGGGGCCGGTGACCACCGTGAAGCCCTGATCGAGCGGGATCGAGACAGCGCCGCCGAAGGACTTGAAATGGTGGAAATCGACCTGTTTGATGTGAACCAACGGGCTCGCGCACCGAGCCCTCGGAACGTAGCGAAGGCACTGACGTTGCCAAGCCCCCTCCCTACGTTGCAAGCAGGGATGTTCATGTCCACCCCACACCATTCCCCGCCCTCGAGCCCCGAAGCCATGGATCCGGAGACCGCCAGCTTCAGCCCCGCCTCCCCTCCTGACAGCAACGCGGCGGAGCCGGTCGAGCCGGATGCGTCCCCGGTGCCGGGCGTATTCCGTGAGCGTTTCGAGAGCCTGTTGCCCCGGATTCAGAAGCAGTGGCCGGATGTGGCCCGCCAGACCCTGGAGGCCAGCCGCGGCAGCTTCGAAACGGTGGTGGATCTGATCAGTCGTCAGAGCGGATCCACCACTGCGGCCGTGCGCCAGCAGCTCACGGAACTGCTGCATGTCACCACGGAACAGGCCAGTCAGATGGCCGAGAACCTGCGGCCCTTGGAAGAGCAGCTGGAGGGATTGCTGGATGAGCTCAACGCCACCCTGCGGCCCCGGATCGAGAAACCCGTGCGCGAAAAGCCGCTTCTGGCCCTGGGAATCGCTGCTGGCCTCGGGTTGGTGGTGGGCTTGCTGCTGTCCTCCGGCAGGCGTTCGGCATGAGCGGGTCTGCCTTCGCCAAGGTCTCGGCGCTGCTGGCATCGGTGATGGATGTGCACGTGCGTCTCGCGTTGCAGGAGATGGGGCGCGAGAAGCGGCGCCTGATCGGCGGTGGGCTGTTCCTCACATTGGGGCTGACCCTGCTGAGCCTGGCGCTGCTGGCCCTGCACCTGGTGCTGCTGCTGTGGTTGCGGCAGCGCTTCTCCCTCGACTGGGGTGGTGCTGCCGCCGTGATGGCTGCCATCGATCTGGTGCTCTCCGGTTTCTGCCTGCGGATCGGCGGGCAGCTGTTGCGGGGCCCCTATCTGCCGGAGACCACGGCCGGGCTGATGCGCACCTCCAGGGCCATCACCGGCAGGACCTGAACCGCGCGAGCGGTCTCAGCGGATCTCGTAGCGCAGCCAGCGGCAGTCGATTCCGCCATTGCTCACCGGGAAGCGTCGGCTGGCCTTGAGCCGAAGGGCAGCCGTCAGTTCGGGCTGACCGCTCAGCAGCCACAGCGTCCAGCCGCTCCAGCGCTGCCGCAGCAGCCGTCCCAGCTCGGCATACAAGGCCTGCAGCTGCTGAACCTCGCCGATCCGTTCGCCATAGGGCGGATTGCAGACGAGCACCCCTGGCGTCTCAGGGGGGATGAGCGAGCCTGCATCCCCTTGCTGCAGGTCCAGCCAGGGCGCCACGCCAGCGGCGGCGGCATTGGCACAGGCCTGAGCCCGTACGTCGCGATCCAGCTCCATGCCGAGGATCGGCGCCAGCGGTCGTCCATCGGCGAGGCGATCCCGGGCCCGGGCCTCTGCCTGTTGCACTTCCTGCTGCCAGAGCGCCGCGTCGAAGTCAGGCCAACGCTGAAACAGAAAGCTGCGTCCCAGTCCCGGGGCCCGGCCCAGAGCGGCTGTCGCCGCCTCAATCAGCAGGGTGCCGGAACCGCACATCGGATCCACAAGCGGCACCGATCCATCCCAGCCCGTCAGGGCGATCAGCCCGGCGGCCAGGTTTTCCTTGAGCGGAGCATGGCCCATGGCGGCCCGCCAGCCGCGCCGGTGCAGGCTCGTGCCATCCCCAGCAAGGCTGAGCACCGCCTCATGGCCTCGGCCGCCGTTCGCTGATCGGCCGATGTGCAGATGCAGCACCAGATCCGGATCGTTGAGATCCACCATCGAGCGCTGATCCCAGCGCCTGCGTTGCAGGTCCACCAGCACGTTCTTCACCTCGAGGGCGGTGTAGTGGCTGTGGGGTAGGGACGAGCTGCCGCCGCTCACCTCCACCCGGAAGCTGCGATCCGGAGGCAGCCAACGATCCCAGTCGGCGGCCTCAGGCAGATGGCGCTGGAGATCGGCGCGTGTGTCGCAGGGGAATCGGCTGAGCTGCCGCAGCAGGCGAAAAGGCAATCTGGCCTGCAGATGCAGGCGCATGAAGACAGCTGCATCGCAGTGGCAGGCCACCGCCCGCCGCAGTGGTTGGACGTTCAGCCCTCCCAGCGCCTGGAGTTCCTCCGCTGCGACGGTCTCCAGGCCCGGGGGCACCACGGCGGTCAGCTCGAAACCGGCCAATGGAGTCATGCGGGAGCAGGGGCGGTCATCGCACCACCATGGCCTGCGCTCAGCACCGGCGCAGCGGTGCCATGATCAAGGGGTCCGGACCTGTCCGGACTAGGTGATCCACACCGGTGTTTCGGACAGCGGTTCGATTCCGCTCAGCTCCATTCACCCCGCTCCCGTTCCGGGAGCCCATCAGGGGGCTGCAATGGTTTCGACGGGGCATGAGGAGGGTGACTGAAGCCTGCTCGGTCAGAGCGAACCCGTAACAGCGAACAACATCGTTCGTTTCTCCCGTCAAGCCGCCCCTGTGGCTGCCTGACACTCTTAAGGGAGATGGGGTGAGGTCAGCCTTATCACCCAAATGACCCATGGGCCCTGGAAGGGGCCTTCCATCCCGTCGACTCGGGAGCCTGTGTGATCACGGCATGGCGCTGAATCCGCTCTGCCTCTCAGCGCCGCCAGTCTCCTGGCCCGCAAGGTCACTGTCTTGCTGACGCTCACCCTGCAGACCCCGCTGTTCCTGGGCCTTGGGGTCGGGCTTGCGCTCGTTGCGCTTGGGTCGGCTCTGCATCAGCGTCAGCGGGAGGCCAATGCCGAGGGCCAGTCGATTCCTGCTGACTGGTCACTCGGGATCGCAGCCTTTTCACGAGGGATGGTTCCCTTTTCCTCAATTTTTTGCTTGGAAAGCTGACCAGGTTTGTGACAACCCCACCACGCTTCGGCTTTGGCCTGCCTCGCGACAGTGGGTTTCACCGATGCCGTTTTTGTTCAGGCGTTGTCAAGATGCGGAGGTTGCACGTTGAAGTCCTTGGCTGAGACCCACTTCGGCCCTGGGGCTTTCCTCCGGAAGCCCCAGGTGGCCTTCCGCCGTCTCGCTTCAGCTCCCCTGGGGATTGGCTTGGTGCTCGGCGGCACCCTGTCGGCCGCGCTCGGTCTCTCCTACGTGCTCCAGGCTCAGATGAGCCGACATCTGACCGACAAGATTCTCGACAGCCAGACCCAGCGGATCCGGGAGAAGGTCGATCGTTTCGACACCACCCTGCGCCATGCAGAGGCCAGCGTGGTTCGCTATGCGTCGTTGCTCTCGAGTGATCGCGATCCGGTTGTCGCCAGTGCAGAGCGCTTCGATCAGGTGTTTCGCCGCGATCCCGATGGCTCCTGGCGGGTGCCACGCCAGCACTTCGATCCTCGTCAGGATGCAAATGCCTGGATCCCCCCAGATGTTCCCCTGAACGAGGCGAACAAGCGGTTTTACTTGCAGGCCCTCGAGATCACCCGCGACTTCGGGCAGGGGGCCCTGCGCGATCCCCTGGTCAACAGCTGGATGCTGCCCCTGATTAACGGCATGACGGCCTACTGGCCCAGCAAGCCCGATTATCTCTACAACGCGGCTTCCAACCTCGATTACCGCAAGACCCCCTGGGTCACCCTCACCGATCCCGCCGTCAATCCGCGCGGTGAACCCCGCTGGGTGGGTCCGGAGTACGACCCGGCGGCGAAGGACTGGTCGATCAGCGTGGTGGCACCGTTTACCCACGCCGGGCGATGGGCCGGGGCCGTCGGTCACGACATGGTGGTGTCACGACTGCTCGGCAATCTGTTCGATGTCACGGATGGTAAGGGCAGTGCACTCTCCCAGCCGCTGTTCGTCGCCAACGCCAAGGGATCGCTGCTGGCCCTTCCTGGTCGCGTACCCCGTCCTGGGGATCGGATCCCCTCCCACTACTTTTCCCTTCTGGCTGGTTCCAGTCGCCAGGGAGCGCTGCGAGTGATTCCGGATGGCACCAACTACCTGGTGGTGGCTGCGATTCCAACACTGAAGGCCAATCTTTTCTACAGCGTTGATGGCAGCTGGCTGCGACGTTCCGTCCAGAAGGAGTTGCTGGGGCTGCAAGTTGGCCAAGGGCTGTTTGTGCTGCTGGCAGTGGGTGCTGTGGGCGGCCTGGCCTTGAGGGATCTACAGTCGAGGCGGCAGCAGCAGCTATTGCTGGAGGAGCGCAATCGCGATCTCAGCGAACAGGCCCGTCGTGATCCGCTCACCAACCTGCCCAATCGTCTCGGGTTGATCGAGCGGGCTAGCGAATCCATTGATCGCGCCAACCGCAATGGCAGCGATCTGTTGGTGATCTTTCTTGATCTTGACCGCTTCAAGTTTGTCAATGATTCCATGGGGCATGACTGCGGCGATGCGCTGCTGCAGGCCGTGGCGGATCGATTGCGCTCCTTGCTGCGTTCAACGGACACGATTTCGCGGCTTGGCGGTGATGAGTTTGTACTCATTATCGAAGATCTTGATGATCAGTTCGATGCGGCCCACATTGCTGAAAAGCTGCTCCGCGCCTTTGAAGAACCGTTGATGTCGGGAGGTCAGTCGATCTTTGTGACCCCTTCGATCGGCATCAGCATCTTCCCGGAAGACGGCCGTGAAATCGACACGCTGATGCGCCAGGCAGACCTGGCGATGTATGCCGTGAAGGCACGGGGTCGCAACGGCTGGAAGTTCTTTGCTGAAGAGATGAATCAGGAGGTTCAGGAGCGACTGCAGCTTGAGCGTGATATCCGTAGGGCCCTGGAGCGTGGTGAGTTTTGCCTTTATTACCAACCCCAGTGGCTGATCGATCGCAGCTGCATCACCGGCTGGGAGGCACTGCTGCGGTGGCAGCATCCGGAACGGGGCCTGTTGCTGCCAGAGCTGTTCATCCCGGTGGCGGAAGATAACGGCATGATCCGGGAGCTGGGCATCTTTGTGCTGCGGCAGGCTTGCCTTGAAGCGGTTAGCTGGCAGCAGCAGGGTCTCGGACGATTCTCCGTTTCGGTAAATCTCTCCGTGCGTCAGTTTGAGCAGGACGATCTTCTACAGCTCATGGATGAGGTGTTGACGGAAACCTCTCTCGATCCATCCCTGCTGGAGCTCGAGATTACGGAATCTCTCATGCTTCAGAATCCAGATTTGACATTGAAGACGTTGAATCTCCTGCGTCTACAGGGTATAAGGGTGGCCATCGACGATTTTGGTACCGGGTATTCATCGTTGAGCTATCTCAGTAATCTGCCGATCGATCGGCTCAAGATTGACCGCACCTTTGTTTTGTCTAGTCTAGAGACTTCCAACAGTTCTGTGATCATCGAGGCAGTGATCTCCCTGGCCGGCTCTCTGGGGATGAGCACCATCGCTGAGGGTGTCGAGACCGATGCTCAGCGCCGTTTTCTGCGCCTGCAGGGATGTGAGCAGATCCAGGGTTTTTTGATGGGGCGCCCGATGCCTTCCTCTGAAATCGCCGCTTATCTCGGAACATGCGTATGAAGGCCCGCCCTCTGTCATTGCGACTGCTGTTATTGGGGCCGCTGGTGCTCCAGATGATCTTCCTGGTCTTGGTGATTGGTTTTGTCGGATATCGGAGCGGTGAGCAGGAGGTCAGCCGACTCAACGCGCGTAGTCAGCAACGTGCCAGCGAGCAGGTGCGTGACTATCTCCACCGTTTTCTCAGTACGCCGCAACAGGTGATCCGGTTGATGGCCGAAGCGGTGGAAAGCGGCCGTCTCGATCCCTCCGACCGTAAGGCTGTCACACGTACCCTTTGGACCCTGCATCGCATCTTCCCCGATGCCGCCTATCTCAACTACGGCTGGGCCAACGGTGATTTCATTGGCTTGGGTCAGGTGGACAACACCAGCCATTCTCCCTTCCTCGAGATCGCCTCCGCCTCCAATATCCAGCGCCTGGAGCAGTATCGGCTTGATGGGAAGGGCCTGCCTTCAGGGCTAGAGCGCATCAAGCCCTTTGATGATTTCCGTACCGATGCTTGGTATAGCCTCCCAGTTACGGCTGGCGGTCCCGTCTGGATTCCGATCTACAACTGGGTGGATGCCCCGGATGTGATGGCCCTCGGGGCCGGCATGGCGATCCGCCGCTCCGGTGTGCTGGTTGGTGTCGCCGAAATCGACACGTTCTTATCCAACATCAGCCGCTTCCTTCGCGATCTTCCTGTCGCTGAGTCCGGGGTGATTTACATCGTTGAGGCCGATGGACGCCTGGTTGCCGATTCCAGCGACCATCTGCCGTTCGCGATCATTAACGGTCAGGGCCAGCGGTATCTGGCGCAGCAGGCCGAGGATCCTGTGATCCGTGCCAGCGCTAGTGCACTGCTCAAGAGCCAGGGATCGTTCAGGACCCTCGCGAGGTCCCGTCAGTTCGATCTGTCGCTACCCAGCGGTGATGCCCTGGTGCGGGTCGATCCGTTCCGCTCCGGCACCGGCCTCGACTGGCGCATCGTGATCGTGATGCCCGAGTCTGCGCTTTACGGCAATCTGCGCCAGGAGATCACCCGTCAGCTGCTGGTCTCCCTAACGGCGATCCTGATCTCCGGTGCTTCAACGCTGCTCGTGGTGCAGTTCGTGACTCGACAGCTCAACAGTCTTGTCAACCGTACGGACGCTCTTGCAGAGGGGGATCTCAGCCAGGTCGTGGAGGTTGGCTCGATCCTGGAGATTGCCAGTCTCGCCACCAGTTTCAATGAGATGGCCCATCGCCTGCGTCGCAGCTTCGCCACCCTGCGACTGCGGAACCGGGAGATCGGACGCCTGGCAGAGATCCGCCGGGAGCAACTCACCGTCAGTGAGCATCAGCTGGGTCAGGAGGTGCGCCATCGCGAGCGACTGGAACGCAGCCTGGCCGATTCCGCTGGGCCCTCCGGTTTGGCTCAGCTCGTCGATCCGCTCACGGGGCTGTTCAGCTGGGATGGGATGCAACGCCGTTTGCGCAGGAGCCCAACCCAGCATTCTCCGGTCAGTGAGCCCCTCCTGGCTCTGCAACTGGCCGTGCATGGTGCGGCGGCTCTTTCACCGGATCCACAGTTGCTGCAACGCGTCTCCGATTGGCTGGAGCAACTGGCTGCTGAGCATGAGGGTCTGGCGGCATCTCTGGGTGATGGGCGGTTCTGCCTGTTGCTGAGCAACGTTGATCCCGCTTTCGTGGCTGACAGGCTGACCGCGTTTGCTCCCCTGATAGCCCCATTCCTGCTGAGCAGCGGCATCGCGTGGCTTGCGTCGGGTGGTGACAGTGCTGCGCGGCTGGAGCTTCTGGCTGAGGCTGAACGCGCCCTGGCCGAGTCCCGGGCAGCCGAGGACGACTCCACTGGAGGGTGATTGGGCTATGCGGAGGCTCAGGCGGCGAAACGTGTTTTCCTGATCAGTAATAGGACAAGTCCTGCACAGGTTGGCGATTGATGCCGGATTCATGCCGCACTGCAGGATCGGCAGTTCTTCAGAGGGGCTGCTCAACAGCCCGATTGCGTCAGAGCCTCCCTCCGCCTAGTTGGCGGTTCTCGGGCGAGTGGAGCTAAACCTTCGCCAGTGTGACCCGCTCGGGCTGTCCCTGATACTTGCCGGCGCGGTCGCGGTAGGTGGTGTCGCAGGGATCACCTTCGAAGAACAGCAACTGGCAGATGCCCTCATTCGCATAGATCCGGCAATCGGCACCGGAGGAGTTGCTGAATTCCAGGGTGAGATGCCCTTCCCAGCTCGCTTCCGCCGGGGTGGTGTTGACGATGATGCCCAGGCGTGCGTAGGTGCTCTTGCCAAGGCAGATCACCGTGATCGTGGGCGGCACATGCAGCCGCTCCAGTGCCACACCCAGCCCATAGGAATGGGCGGGAAGGATGAAGTAGTCACCATCTTCATCGCGCATCAAAGGTGCCGGTTCGAGATTGGCCGGATTGAACCGCTTGGGGTTCATGACCGTTCCGGGTACATGGCGGAAGATCAGGAATTCCCTCGCCGACAGGCGCAGGTCGTAGCCGTAGGAGGAGCATCCGTAACTGAGCACCGCTGAGGCGCTGTTGCCCGGTTCCAGGTGGCGCACCAGAGTCGGCTGGAACGGCGTGAGCATGCCTGCAGCCGATTGTTCCTTGATCCAGCGGTCGTTTTTGAGCATCGGTTTGTCAGGCGCAACGCCGTAACTGGGTGACCTGATCGGCCATGGCCAACAACACGGGCGGCATCGCCGGACCCGTGAGAATCACATCAAGGTGTGCTGGCCGGCGCTCCAGGGTGGCACGAACCTCCTCCGGTTCGAGATAGCCCCACTCCAGGGCAAGGCCCAGTTCATCCAGCACCAACAGGTCCACGTTGCCCGCAAGCAGTCGATCACGGCTGTAGTCCCAGACATCCGCAACGCAGAGACGAAGCTGCTCGGCCTCGGCCGGATCCAGTGACGTCAGGGGCTGCTCGATGCAGAGGAGGGTCGCAGGCCGGAGCCACTGCAGGCGTCCGCAGAGTTCGAGGCTGCCCTGGACACCCTGGTCGACCCCACCCCTGAGAAACTGACTCACCAGGACACGGCTACCCAGGCCGGCACTACGGATCGCCTGGCTGAACACGGAGGCGACGCTGCCGCGGAACGGAGCCGTGTGGACCTGCAACAGTCCCTCGGCCTGGGGAACCAACCGCAGTGGCGCTGCTGGCACAGGGGGGGCGACGTCCTCCCCAGGCTTGCCACCGGAGGGCCGAGCTGGCTGGCGATAGGAGGCGAGGCTGATGGTCATCACACGCTGGTTTCGGGCCCGGTGCCCTGCAGGAGGGTTGCTGCCATCGCAGCAACCTGCTCGAGCGCCCTGAACCCGAATGTAGCGGTCATGACCAGGCCTGCACACCACCAGTGGTGCATGGGGAGGGTTGGGCCGCTGTTTCTAGGGTTCTTGATGCCGTTCGCGCGACTGGCTGCCGTGGCTCCCCTGCACCTGGCCTCGCGGGTCCTGGCATCAAGGGCTCACGGCACAAACCGTGTGGGTTGTTACAAGCGCAGGGCAGTTCGATCCGTAACTTTCGAGTCACCACAGGTCCCCAAGATGGTCGGCGCCACACGCGGATTCAGCCGCTACGCCAGCATCCCCACCTCGGGGAACCCTGCTGCTGGCGTGCCCCCCGGTGGTGCCACCTCCAGCGGACCCACCCTGGCCGAGGTGATCCGCGGTCTGTCAGGCAGCAACCTCGAATCCATCGAGCGCGGCAAGACGATCTTCTTCCCCGGTGATCCGGCTGAACGGGTCTATCTGCTGCGTCGTGGGGCCGTGCGTCTCTCACGCGTCTACGAATCCGGTGAGGAGATCACCGTGGCGCTGTTGCGAGAAAACAGCCTGTTCGGTGTTCTTTCCCTGCTCACCGGTCAACGATCGGACCGCTTCTATCACGCCGTCGCCTTCACCCGGGTGGAGATGATCACGGCACCAGCCACCTCGGTGCGCCGTGCCATCGAGCAGGATGCCAGCGTGGGACTGCTGCTGCTGCAGGGGCTCTCCTCGCGCATTCTGCAGACGGAGACCATGATCGAGACCCTCACCCACCGAGACATGTCGTCGCGGCTGGTGAGTTTTCTGCTCGTGCTCTGCCGTGATTTCGGGATCCCCAGCAGCGAGGGCATCACCATTGATCTGCGCCTTTCCCATCAGGCCATTGCCGAGGCGATCGGTTCAACGCGTGTCACCATCACGCGTCTGCTTGGGGACCTGCGAAACGAGGGCCTGGTGCAGATCGATCGCAAAAAGATCACGGTCTTTGACCCGATCGCCCTGGCGAAGCGCTTCAGCTGATCCAGGCAGGGCCTGAACGGAGATACTGATGGCGCGTTGGAGCGTCTCGTGTCCGGCTGGCTGCTGATCCTGGCCGTGCTCCTGCTCGGAGGCGTTCTCTCCACCCTCGGAGACCGCCTCGGCAGCCGTGTGGGCAAGGCCCGCTTGCGTCTCTTCCAGTTGCGCCCCAAGGACACCGCCGTCGTGATCACGGCTCTTACCGGAGCCCTGATCAGTGCCGTCTCCCTGGGCTTGATGCTCCTGGTGAGCGAACGTCTGCGGGTGGGTCTGTTCCAGCTGGATCAGCTGCAGGACAGGCTCAGTGCCAGTCGATTGGCCCTTGCCCGCAACGCCGCCGAGCTGCGCCGCAGCCGCAGTGACCTCACGATCGCCGAGCAGGGCCGCCGAGCGGCCTTACGCGGTGAACACATCGCCGAACGCCAAAGCCAGCAGGCTCAGAGTCGCGTTGTCGCCCTGAAGCGCGGCCTGCTGCCGCTCCTGGCAGAACGCCGTCGTCTGGAACAGGAACGCCTGCGCCTGAATGCTGAGGTGAGCGGCAAGGATGCCGAGATCCGTCGCAATGAACAGGAACTTCAGCGGGTGCGGCAGCGGATCTCTGCCGGGGAGCAGGAGCTCAGGGGCCTTGAGAACAACCTCATCGCTCTGCGCAGAGGCGATGTGGTGATTGCCAGCGGTCAGCCGCTGGTGATGGCCAAGGTGCAGCTGCAGCGGCCGGACCAAGCCAAGGAGGTGATCGATGCCCTGCTGCAGCAGGCCAATCTGGCGGCCTTCCAGCGTCTGATGCCCGGCCGCAAGGTCGATCGTCAGATCCTGTTGGTCCCCAGGGTCGACATCGAGCGCCTGGCAACCCTTCTGGCCAAGCGAGGCACCTGGGTGGTGAGCATCCGCTCCGCCAGCAATGTGGTGCGCGGCGAGCAGCGGGTGCTGGGGTTCCCCGACCTGCGTCCCAACCGCACCGTGGTCAGTCAGGGAGAGGTGCTCTCGCGCTCCAGGCTCGAGATCGATGAACGCTCACCCGACGTGGTGCTCAGTCGCCTGAACCTTCTGCTGGCCTCCGCCTATGCCCAGGCCCAGCGCCAGGGAACGCTGGTCGATGGGCTGCAATTCGACGGCAACGCTCTCAACGCCCTCGGCAAGGAGCTCTCCCAGCGGCCCGAGGGACAGCCTGCTTATCTGGAAGCGGTAGCCCGTACCGCGGCCGATACCTCCGATCCGATCGTGGTCGATCTGCGCTGGGTCAATCCTCGCCCCAGCGCCGACCGGCGCCCCTTCAGACCCGGATGATCCCGGCGCCACCCTCCCTTTCCGGAACCCTGCCGTTGCCGCTCGTCGGGCCCGTGGCTGCGCTCGATCCGGGACGCAGCAAGTGCGGACTTGTGCTCACCGATCCAGGCCGCATGGTCATTCGTTGTGCCCACGTCCTGCCACCTGAGCGCTGCTGGCAGGCTCTGGAGTCCTGGCGGAACGAGGGGGGGCTGAGCGGTGTGATCCTTGGGGATGGGACCGGTTCATCGGCCTGGGCCGATCGTCTTGCACCGTTGCTGCCGGTGGTGCTGGTGCCGGAGCGCGGCTCCACTCTCGCGGCACGCGACCGCTACTGGCAGCTGGAGCCGCCACGGGGCTGGCGTCGTCTCCTGCCTGCAGGCCTGCGGCAACCTCCCAGGGACTGGGACGATGTGGTGGCCCAGCTGCTGCTCGAACGCTGGCTGGGATATCCGCTCAGCCGCGATCAGAAGCTGGCCCGCACCGTGAACATGTAGTCACCGCCGGGTTCGAGCTGGTAGTCGTCACGCAACAGGTAGCGCAGCAGGGCGTCCTGAATCAGAGCCCTCCCGAGGGAGGGCTCCACCCGCAGCTCACCGCGGTCAAATGCCCAGTGAAAGGTCCACTGGAAGCCGCCTGCACTCACCTCTCCCTCGAGCAGGGCAGGCTGGAAGCTGCGACGCAGCACACGCAGCTGGGCTGTGGTGGCAGGAAGACGTGCCATGGGCCTCAGGATGGCTGCGGTTCGAGACGAAAACTGTTCAGCCTGTTGCCCGCACGCTCCAGGCCCTGAGCACGGATCAGATCGATGCCGGTGATCACCTCCTCCAGCACCTGGCTCAGGTGCGGACGCTCTTGATCGCTGAACCGTCCCAGCACATGGGAAACGGTGCGTTGCCGGCGTTCCTGAGGATCGTCGGAGGGGGCGCCGATGCCGATGCGCAGCCGCGCAAAGTTCTCGGTACCCAGGTGGCTGATGGTGCTGCGCAGACCGTTGTGTCCACCGGCACTGCCGCCAGCTCTGAGCCTCAGGCGCCCAAGCGGCAGATCCATGTCGTCCACCAGCACCAGGATCTGGCTGGCTTCAATTCCGAACCAATCGAGGCTGGCGCGGATTGAGCGGCCGCTTTCGTTCATGAACGTCTGGGGCTTGAGCAGACGCATCCGCTGAGACCCGCTGCCGATTTCAGCGAGCAGACCCTGCAGGCGGCTCTGGTTGCGGAAGCTGATGCCGGCCCGACGAGCCAGCTCATCGAGAACCATGAAGCCCACGTTGTGGCGAGTGTCGCCGTAGCGCTCCCCAGGATTGCCCAGTCCCACCAGCAGTTGAAGCTCCAAGGCGGTGCTCCCTCCTCAGGAGCTGGAGGAGGAGGACGACGGGGGCTCAGGTTCAGCAGCTGCTGGCGCGCTGGCTGTCTCGGCGGACGCTTGGCGCTCCTGGGGAGGCTCCGGCAGCGGTGTCATGGCGCCGCGGAATTCCTTCTCGAAATCCTGGGAGGCCGACTGGAAGCTGCGGAGCGTGCGGCCCAGGGTCCGGCCCAGGTCCGGCAGGCGCTTGGGACCGAAGACCACCAACGCGATGGCGGCGATCACCGCCATCTCTGGCAGGCCGATTCCGAAGACGTTCATACCGGGAGATGGCGGTGGCTGGAATCAGCCGATGCCGTTCCAGTTGACGTTGATGCCCTCGAGCAGCAGGGACTTGTTGTAGAGCTGCAGGATCACCAACAAAAAGACGAGAAACAGGGCCATGAACACCCCCATCACCGGGGTGGTGCCCCAGCCGGGAACGACCTTGCCGTATTCGGAATTGAGCGGGCGCAGGATGTCTCCCAGTCGGGTGCGTTGAGCCATGGCCAGTCGAAGCGCTCGGGCTGCGAAAGATGCCCGTTACTGTAGGGGTCCTTCCGGTTCAACTGGAGCGGCTGTCGAGAGTTGTGATGCTCCGATGCCCTGCCACCCGTTGATCCGGACCATGCCCTCCGCTTCCGCACGACAGCCATGGATCCCTCCAGCAGCTCTCCGGCTCTCTCCGTGGCGATTGCCGTGCTGGCGGTGCTTCTCGGCCTGACGGGATTCGGCATCTACCAGGCCTTCGGACCTCCCTCCCGCCGTCTGACCGATCCTTTCGATGATCACGAGGATTGAGCTCGGATCGCCCAGAAACCCAGCTGCCAGGGTTCCAGTCTGAGCAGATCCGCCTCCGCCACCTCCATGGGGCGGTCAAGGCCATCGAGCCGTGCCACCACCCTCCAGGTCGCAGGCAGCTCCAGGTGGCGCCGGCAGGGGCCTTCATTGATCACACTGAGCAGCGCGACAGCGTCTGTGTCACGACCTGATCGCGCCACTGCAGCGGCATCTGCTCCCCAGGGAGGGGGGGTGCCCCGGCTGTGGCACGGACGCAGGCCCACCAGTCGCAGATCAGGGCCGAGCGGAGGGAAGCCGCTCCATGCCGTGGCATTGGGGTTGTCTGTCCCCTGTGTCTGTGGATCGCCGTCGAGCCGGTCCGGGCGTCGTGCCGGACGGCACCAGAGCGGTTCCCGGAAGCGGCGGGCCAGGGCGGGTATGCGGGCGGCACGCCAGCCCCCCGGCGCTGGTGCCAGCGCCAGCCTGATCCGTTGCCTGCCATTGTCGGCGCTCGGATCTGGCCAGCATGGGGCTCGCAGCAAGGAAACGGTCAGCCGCTGGCGATCGGCGGAGAGGCCCTGGGGACCATCCAGCAGGACTGCCAGATCACTGGCGCAGGCCCAGCTGATGGCCGGCACCTCCCATCGGGCCTGCTCCCGTGGGGTGCAGGCGTCCCCGGGACGCTCGATCACACCGCCGCTGGTGTCCGCAGCCCAGCGGGGGAGAGGGGCCCTCAGGGGCAGCTCCAGTTGCAGCAGCTCGTGCAGTTGCTGCCAGTCGAGGCTGAGCACCAGCTCCAGCCAGGGAGTGCCGGCGAGCAGCCGCAGCATCAGCCGCGCTGGACTGCGCCCGCAGCGCCCCTGCCAGTGCAGTTCCGTGCAGATCGGCCCGAGGGCTCTGATCTGGGGACCAGGCTCCCAGGTCCAGGGCAACGGATGGTCGCGGTGATCGGGTGCGATGTCCCAGGCATCCCAGAATTCACCCCGGTCGCTCCAGCGGCACCAGCGCGGGGGTTCCGCAAGCAACGGTGCTCCATCGCTTCCAGACAGCTGCACCAGCCCCTCAGGTCCCACCCAGGCCTGCAACAGGCCGTTGCTGAGCCGCTGGAGGCCCTGGCTATCGGGAGGATCCAGCTGCACAGGATTGATCGCTTCGAGCGCAGGCGCGGTGGCGGGTTCCGTCTTCGTGCCGGCAGGCCAGCGCTCCAGAGCCAGGGCGGCCACGCCGGCCTCCAGCGGCAGCTGCACCCATTGGCCCCCTGAGCCATGGATCTGACCCGGCAGAGACTTCCCCTGCTGCGCTCCCTGCGCCAGGCGCCAGTCGCCCTGCGGCAGCCTCAGGCAGCGACAGCCTGCTTCCTGAGGATCCAGTTGCAGGATCCACCAGGGTTCTGATCCTGTGGACTCCAGGGCTGGCAGGCCTTGCTCAAGTGCCTGGTCCCGGAGCCGGCAGGCTTTCCGCCGGGCAGCCCGCCACTGCGGTTCTGCCTGGGTGAAGACCTCAGGGATCGAGGTGCCGGGGAGGATGTCGTGGAACTGCTGGAACAGCAGCGGCCGCCAATCGGCGGCCGCCTCCAGGCCGTTCGTGGACATTGCGCCCGCTGAGGCGGGTTGGCCGCCATCGGATCGTTGCAGTGCCAGCAGGCTGGCGGCCAGATCCTGCTCCCGCAGGAGTCTCTCCAGGGTCCGGTTATGGCGTTTCTGATCCGGCCGGCTGGTGGCGCAGCCGCGGTGGAGCTCCAGATAGAGCTCATCGCGCCATACGGGCAGCTGGGGGGCCAGCGGTTCCAGTTGAGCCAGGTGATCGCGGAGGGTGCCGTGCCGCAGGGGTGCCATCACGCTCTGCTGGGACCAGAGCGCCAGCTGCTCCAGCATCTCGGCCGTGGGGCCGCCGCCGTGATCGCCGACTCCAGGCAGCCAGAGCGTGTCGTCCAAGCCGACCTGCTGTTGCCAGGCTTGACGGTGTGTCTCGATGGCGACGGGATCGCCATCCGTTCCGATGGGAGCCGTCATCAGCGCCAGCACATCGGCGCCGCAGCGGCTGCGCCAGCGAAACAGACGATGGGGAAACGGATTGGTGGCATTCCAGGCGAGCTTGTGGGTGCAGAACCAGCGCACCCCGGTGGCCTTGGCCACGGCCGGCACACCCCCTCCAAAGCCGAAGCTGTCCGGCAGCCAGGCCAGTGGATGCTCCCACTCCGGGAAACGGCTGTGGCTGTAGTGCTGCCCGAGCTGAAACTGCCGCAGCAGTGAGGGGGTGTCGATCAGAACGCAGTCGCTCTCGACCCAGGGGCCGTTGAGCGGTTCCCAGCGTCCGCTGCGCATCGCTGTGCGGATCCGCTCGAACAGTGCGGGTCTGTGCTGCTCCAGCCAGGCGTAGAGGGCCGGGGTGGAATGTCCGAAGTGGAGATCGTCGAAGCGCTCCATCAGCTGCAGCACCGAGGCGAAGGTGCGCTCTGCCGCGCGCCAGGTGTCGGCGACGGGCCAGAGCCAGGCCAGGTCGAGATGGGCATGGCCCAGCAACTGCACGACCCCGGGTCCTGCAGAAGCGCTTCTGCCGTTGGCCTGGCGCAGGGCCTCGATGGCCTTGATCGTCGGTTGCAGCAGGCCGTCGGGATCACCTGGCTCCCGAGGTTCCAGCTCCAGCCTGCTGTGGATCAGAGCCCCATCGTCATGGCGAGGACTGCGCAGGCGCAGCTCCAGATCCAGCTGCTCTCCGAGCCACCAGGTCTCCGGCAGCAGCCAGCGGCAGCTGGTGTCGAACAGATCCCCCTGATGCACCCGGATCCCATTCACCCAGAGTTCGGCTGCGTCCGCCCACCAGCGCAGGCAGAGCCTGGCCTGAGCCCGGTGCTGCAGACGCTCTGCCCAGGCCTGCGGCCGTTGAACGCTCTGGTGCAGAGCGATCCAGCGGCCGCCGCGAGGCCAGATGACCAGCCCTCGGGCTGCCCAGTCCGGCCGGTGCATGGTGCCCCAGGGGTTCCCCAGGGCTGTTTCCATGCCGCCGTGGGCGGATGGCGTGCGCCACAGGGGCTGGAGATCAAGGCTGGAATCCAAGGGGAACGTGACTGAAACGTTTCAATCCGAACCGTGGAGGGGCGATCCTGACCGCCGCCGCCGCTGCCGGGCTATTCAAGACCCATAGGATGCTGCGATCGCTGCCGGGTTCCTGAACCCACGCGGCAGCCCGTCACTCCTGTCACCTGCCCGACAGTCATGCTCGCTCTCAAGATCTCGGTTTATTCGGTCGTCTTCTTCTTCATCGGGATCTTCGTCTTCGGCTTCCTGGCCAGCGATCCCAGCCGGACTCCCAGCCGCAAGGACCTGGAGGACTGAGGCCTCCTCCGCCCCTGTCCCCGGGGGGTACCCATACCGTTGCCGGCTGCGGCCATGTCCGCTGCCACAGATCCAGCCGCAGCGCACCGCCTGAGAACCGGTCTGCCCAACCGCACCCTCATCGGTCTGAGGTCCATGCTCCCCATGGCAGGATCGCCGCCTTCATGCCCAACGACCGGGTTCAGTGCCCTTCCCCGCCCGGATCTCCACCAAGGGCACCACGTCAGTCCTGTTGGGCTGCGGAGCTCTCAGCATCAGTCTGGGCCTGCTGAGCGCGCGCCCGGCTGACGCCGAGCCGGCCCCCAGTCTCGGTTCTCCCGGTGTCGATCCCGCTGCCCTTGCCGCCGCCGGAGCTGCGACAGCCGACTCTCCTGCGTCGAGCGGCACGCCAGCCCCCCCGCGCTCCTTCGCCGACGCGTCGCCCCAGCCGCTGCCCCAGGCCTCCCCGGCGTCAGCCCCATTCCCAGCGCGCCAGCCCGTGTCTTCCGGTGGGCTGGCAAGCCCTATCCCCCTCGATCTCGAGCTGAGGGCCGATTCCCAGCGCTATGACGCCGAACTGCACCGCTTCATCGCCTCGGGGAATGTGTCCGCTCTCCTGGCGGGCGGCAGGCTGCTGGCCGACAGGATCGAGATCGATACCGAGTCGCGCACGGTCTATGCCTACGGCAGCATCCGCCTGCAGCGAGGGCAGCAGTACCTGCAGGCCAGCCGCTTGCGCTACAGCCTGATCGAAGGCCAGGGCGAACTGCAGGATGCCTACGGCGTGCTGGATCTCGACGGCACCCAGCGCGATTTCGATCCCACCCAACCTCCCTCTCAGCCCCTCACTCCAGCTGAGCCCGTCACCTGTCCGCCTCTGCTGCCGGCTCCCCCTCAGTGGCATCCCTATCCCTGGGCTGTGACCGCCTGGACCGGTCAGATGTTCGCCGCCAATTTCGGAGATACGTTCCTGTTCAAGGGCAATTTCCGCCCTGAGTACATGGCGGGTCTGGGCCTGCAACGCCGTCTGCTGGATGCCGGCCCCCTGGCCCTCGAGCTCGACACCAACCTGCTGGGCCACCGTGCCGCCGCCCAGGCGGGTGGCCCCTACAACCAGGACGTACCCAATGCCCCCAGCCCCCCCCAGGCGTTCGGCGAAATGACCCTGGGCATCGGCGGGCGGCTGTGGCTGCAGCCCTGGCTGAACCTCTATTTCGTGGAGGGCGTCAGCCTCCTCACCCAGAACAGCAACTGGGAGCGCACCTTCCGGGAGAACTACAGCCCCTTCCTCAACTATCTGGCCTTCGAGATCGAGGGCCTGGTGTCCCCGACGTGGTCC